>CAIZGN010000740.1 GCA_903932505.1 Candidatus Hydrogenedentota bacterium | reverse complement strand
TCCAGCACCTCGAAGTCGCTGGCCGCATCCTCCGTATCCCTGCCGAGCTCCTATGGCGGTAATGCTGCGCTGATTGTGCTGGTCATCATGGTGCTTGCTGCGACGAGACGGCGGGGGAATGCAGTGCGATAGAAGGGCTTCGGGTTCCCGGAAAGCTAAACAGACGCCCCGCGAAGCGCATTCGAGTGTTTCGCGGGGCGTTTTTCAAGTCAGGTAGTGGAAGGAGTCCATTATGGCCGCGACACCCTACATCACGGAAGATTTTCTACTCGAAACGGAGGCCGCGCGCGAACTCTATCACGAGTACGCGCAGGATGCCCCAATCGTGGATTACCACTGCCATCTCCCCGCGAGGGATGTGGCCGAGGATCGTTGCTTTGAAAACATGGCCGAGATATGGCTCGCTGGCGACCACTATAAGTGGAGGGCGATGCGTGCCAACGGCGTGCCCGAGTATTACTGCACCGGTGATGCCTCGGATTGGGACAAGTTCGCGAAATGGGCCGAAACGGTTCCTTATCTGCTGCGCAACCAATTGTATCCCTGGACTCATCTTGAATTGAGTCGCCCTTTTGGTATCTCTGATCGATTGTTGAATCCGGGAACCGCCCGGGGCATCTGGGAGCGATGCAAGGAATTGCTGGCCACGCCGGAGTTTTCAGCGCGCGGCATCATGCGGCAGATGCGGGTCGCCATGGTGGGCACCACCGACGACCCCACCGACACGCTGGAATATCATCAGCGGGTGGCCGCTGACCCAGGATTCAATGTGTTGATGCTGCCCACGTGGCGCCCCGACAAGGGCATGGCCATCGAGCGCCCCACCGTATTTCGCCCTTGGCTGGAACTCCTCGAAGAGCGTGCAGGAATGCCCATCCGTGACTTGGACGCCTTCTTGGAGGCACTGCGCAAGCGCCAGGCGTTCTTCCACGACTGCGGCTGCCGAATCTCCGATCATGGCATGGAAACAGTCTTTGCGGACGAGTACACTCCTTCGGAGATTCAAACCATCTTCGTAAAGGTCCGCGATGGTCGTCCCTTGGATGAGAGCGATATTCGCAAATTTAAGTCTGCGATGTTATACGAGTTCAGCGTGATGAACCATGAGCGCGGCTGGGCGCAGCAGTGGCACCTTGGCCCCATTCGCAACAACAGCACCCGTATGTTCCGCCAACTCGGCCCCGACAGTGGTTTTGATTCCATAGGTGACGCGCCCGTCGCACACGCCGTCTCCCGCATGCTGGATCGCCTCGATCAGGATGGCCACCTTGCCCGCACGATCCTGTACACCATCAACCCCGTCCACAACCTCACCTTGGCCACCATGGCCGGCAATTTCCAGGACGGCTCTATGCCCGGCAAGATGCAGTTCGGCAGTGGGTGGTGGTTTAATGACCAGAAGGACGGAATGGAACGCCAGATCGAGGATCTATCTCAGGTGGGGCTGTTGAGCCAGTTCGTGGGCATGCTCACGGACAGTCGCTCCTTTTTGAGTTATCCCCGCCACGACTATTTCCGCCGAATTCTGTGCAATATCCTTGGAAACGACATGGCCAAAGGCCTCATTCCCCGGGATATTTTGCTGGCAGGACGTTTGGTGCGCGATGTGAGCTATAACAATGCCGTTCGATATTTCGGGTTGAGTTTGCCAGAGTTCAGATAATCAACGGGAGGGGTTGCCGTGCTGAGCCGATTAATGACCAGACGTGAACAGGCGCTGCTGGCGGGGATCGCCTTTGCGATCATTCTGGGTGCCGCTTCACTGTATTTTCATGGAACCCGTTCCGCAGCCCGGGGGGATGTTGCCGCGCAGTCCAAGATACCCGTTCCTCGCCCCGCTCAGGCGGAACGTACCCCTAAACCGGAAAAGCCGCCTGCGCCCGTTGTCTCCCAGACACCGCCCTCGACCGAGGGAGAATCCACCCCGGGGACAGGGCCCGCCACCATTCCCCAGCCTTCGACCGCAACGGAACAAGTCGCTGTCGCGATCGTCGGTGCAGTGCGACGGGAGGGGCTCTATCGTCTTTCCACGGATGCGCGTGTCAATGACCTCATCGAAAAGGCCGGTGGGGCCACGCCAGAGGCCGATCTCTCCCTCATTAATCTAGCCGCCCCGCTCATTGACGGCACCACGCTAAGTCTTCCCCGCAAATCGGAATGGACCGAAGAAAAGGGCGTGGTGCGGGGCCGTTCCGCAACCCCGGTCGCCAATCCCCCGCAATATCTCCTCAGCTATATGCTGCCGCAGGAAGCCCCCACCCACGCGCCTCAGGAGGAAACTATCGCGACCACCCCGACCGCACCCACCGCCGAAAAGAAAAACGTCAAGGGGCCGGATATCGTGGAGCTGAACACCGCGACCACCGAGGAACTCGAAGCGCTGCCCGGCATCGGTCCGAAAACCGCGCAGGCCATTATTGCTGGTCGCCCCTACAGCACCGTGGAACAGTTGTTGGATGTAAAGGGGATCGGTCCCAAGAAAATGGAGCAGTTGCTGCCGTTTGTGAAAGTGCAATAAGCCGACCGGGCTCTCGGTAGCCTGAAACGCTTATTTCTGTTCGCTTGCCCGCGAGGGGTGCTATACTAAAGCGGAATATGGGGTTCTATCTAGGGAAGGTGTCGCGGATTGCTGGATAACGAATCGGAATGCCCTCAGGGAGTGGCAGTGGATACAGGCATCACAGAGACGCTTTATGCGGATTATTTGGCCGCCCTTATTCGGGGGGATCGCCTCGTTTGCGCGGACATCGTCAAGCGCTTGCTTGATGACGGTCTGGATGTCGGGGTGCTTTATGCGCAGCTATTTCAGCGCTCGATGTACGAGGTCGGCGAGAAGTGGGAATCCGGAGAAATCGCGATCGCCACAGAACATCTTGCCACCTCCGTCACAGAGAGCCTGATGCCATTGGTGTACCCGCTGGTCTTTTCTCGCGAGCACTTGCCCCATACCGCAGTCGTGAGCTGCGTGTCCGATGAGTATCATCAGATGGGCGGCCGAATGGTCGCCGACATTTTCGAGATGAACCGCTGGAACGGTTATTTTCTTGGCGCGAACACCGCCCTGCCCGAATTGCAGACCTTGGTCGATGAAAAGAGCCCCGATGTGGTCGCCCTTTCAGTGAGCATTTATTCGAATCTCCCGAATTTGGAGAAGGCCATCACGGGTGTTCGGGAAGTGCGTCCCACGATCCCCATTCTCATTGGTGGACAGGCTTTCCTGTGGGGGGGCAGGGATATCCCCTCCCGGCACGAGGGGATCCAGTTGTTGACCTCCTTGTCGGAATTGCAGCGTTGGACCCGTGAATTCGTCTCGGAGACTTGAGTCTATCATGCATCTGAATCAGCGGGAAGAACAAATTAATCAGTACTTGCAGAAAAACGCGCAGGTGCTATGCCTCGATCTGCTTCCGGACGGCACCGTCAGTGCCGCTAACGCATTTGCGGAACAGTTTGTTGGCCGACCTCTTGTGGGCGTGCATTTTCGTGAATTCGTCATCGACTTCAAGAAGATCATCAACCCCTTCGAACTCGCCAAGAACCCGCAAGGCATACATTTGGTCAACGTGACCACCTACACCGGTTTGCCTCAGACGCTTCGCTGCATGTTCAGTCCGACCAAAGAAGGCGTGCTGGTGCTGGGGGGCGTTGACGTTGCGGAGCAGGAGGCCCTCAGAAAGCAGATCGTCGGACTGAACCAGCAACTTGGCAATCTCACGCGTGACCTTCAAAAGGGCAACGCGGAATTGTTGCGGCTTAATGATTTGAAGAATCAATTCCTTGGTATGGCTACTCACGACCTGCGGCAGCCCGTCGGGCTCATCATGACCTACAGTGAGTTTTTGAATGACGAAGCATCCAATTCGTTGGACGAGGAACAGCGCGGTTTCCTTCAGCAAGTCTTCGAAGCCAGCGTATTCATGCGCCGGTTGATTGATGATTTTTTGGATGTGGCGGTCATCGAGTCGGGGCACTTTGAACTTCGCCGAACCTTGCACACGCTTCCGGCGTTGATCGAGCGGATCTCCGCTCTGGCGCAGATACAGGCGAGAAAAAAGAAGGTTGAGCTGCGAATCGCTCAAGCGCGGGATTTGCCCCCCCTCCATATAGATGAGCAGAAGATGGGACAGGTGCTGGCCAACCTTCTGGCCAATGCCATCGAATACTCAAGCGAGGGTGGCACGGTTCATGTATTGACCCGGGATGAAGGCGACAGGGTTGAAATCGTTGTGCGTGATGCGGGCGTCGGGATGAGCGAGGAGGAACTGAAGCGTCTCTTCACCCCCTACCTGAAGGCCCGAAGAAAGAAGACCGGTGGGGAGAAAAGCACGGGCCTCGGCTTGGTGATTGCCCGAAAAATTACGGAAGCCCACGGTGGAAAGATTCTCGTCGAGAGTACGCCGGGCAAGGGATCGGTTTTCAGGGTGCTCTTGCCCAAGGGAAATCCGGAAAAGACAAAAAAATAGCATCGCGGCTTGCCGCACAAGGGAATCCGGGGGATTCCGGAGAATACGATGACAGAAGCGACCTACGCGCATGGCGGTGTTTTCATGAACCGTCTGCGGGATCAAATGCGTGACCGTCATGATACCCTTGAACGCATGCCGTTTTTTACAGCACTGCAGGCCGGAACCTTGCCCGTTGAAAGTTATGTGGGCCTCCTTCGCGCGCTGGGTGTCATCCATGCCGCGTTGGAGCGGGGTCTGGATGAATCAAAAAGCGCGGTTGTTCAATCGGTGTGGCACGACGGGCTCAAGAAGTTCGCGCTCCTCGAGAAAGATCTCAATTTCTTTGTGCCCCGGCAGATCCCGGACGTTGTGCATGCCGCGCAAGCTGCCTTGGCCCTGGCGGCCAATATTCGCCTGTGTGCATCGCGTCACGATGCGGGATTGTTGGGCTATCTCTATGTATTTGAAGGTTCTACGCGGGGTTCAGTCACCATCCGGAAATGGATGGAAAAAGCCATGAGACTCCGCCCCAAGGAGGGGCTCGCGTATTTCAGCAATTACGGCGAAAATGTGGAGGAAAACTGGGCGCAATTTGTAGTTCGTATGGAGCGGGCCCTGGAGAATTCCGGTGAGATCGATGCGGTCTTAGAGGGGGCTTCCGCTGCGTATACAGGGATGGAGCCCATCCTCAGCGCACTCTACCCCCTCTCCCCTGAATTGTTGCGCTTCCTTTCAAGCACGCTCAATCCCGAGGCGGGCAATCATCCCATTCCGAATGACCCTGTGGAACGTGATGCCGCCTTGCGTGCCAGCATAATCTCCATGCAACTGATTCCCTACTGCGGGATGCGCTATGGGGAGCGAGGAAAGCGTTTTGTGGATAGCGACAGCGCCTGGCTGGCCACTTTGGTCGATTATCCCCAAGAAACGGTCAACCTGCAAATTCAGTGGCTTGGTCGTGTTCTGGCCAGTCGGGGAATGCCGCGCTGGACACTGGAAATCCATCTGACCGCTCTCGCTGAGGCGCTGGGAAACGCCAAGCCGCAGCGGATGGAAGATTATGAAAAACTGCGAACGGCCGCGCTCAGACTGCGGCTCGACCGTCTTGCCCACATCAATGCTGAATTGGCCGCGCAGATCGCAGAGGAATTCCGCGCGAGCGCACCGGCCGAATGGGTGGCGCGACTGCCGGAAACGGTAGACTTGATCATTTCAGCCGTTGCGGATGAAAAATCAGGAATGGACAACGCGGTGGGGAGTCTTATCGACTGGCTTGCGGACGCGTCCAGATTTCCTGAGGCGTGGGTTGACGCGGTGGCAGTTGCGGTGCAGGGTGCCCGCACTGGCGGCACCGGGGAATAATAAGTTATCCTAATGCGAGAAAGGGTGGAAAAAATGACAGATTCAAATGTAACGGTCCTCGTGGTAGACGATGATGATGATGTACTCAACGGAACGGTTCGTATTCTCAAAAACGCCGGGCACAACGTCATCAAGGCGCACAGCGGAAAGGAATGCCTGGAGGCGGTGCAGCGCCATCAGCCCGACCTTGTGTTGCTCGATGTTGTCATGCCCGACATGGAGGGGACCGAGGTGTGTCGGCTCATTAAAGAGGCTCCCGAGACCCAGCAGACCTTCGTCATGCTTGCCTCCGGTGTTCGCGTTTCTCCGGATGAGCAGGCCGATGGTCTCGACATGGGGGCCGATGCCTATCTCGCACGACCGTTCACCAAGCGGGAATTGTTATCCCGGGTGGGTTCCATTCTGCGCATCAAGCAGGCGGAAGACGCCACCGCCGCGCTGGCTCTTCGCTACCAGACCCTTATGCAGACATCGGGCGACGGAATTCACGTGCTCGATGAGACGGGCAATGTCGTGGAAGCAAACACCGCCTTCTGCACCATGCTGGGGTATCCGCATGAGGAGCTCGTCACACTGAATGTGGCTGACTGGGCCATCCAGTGGTCAGACACCGAAGTGAATGGAAAAATC
>CAIZGN010000739.1 GCA_903932505.1 Candidatus Hydrogenedentota bacterium | reverse complement strand
CGCGTCCTGTATCGTCCACGGCGACATCGACGCCATCGAAATGGCCTCTTGGGGTAACCCCTATTTCGGCATCGACCCCTATTCGCTTTCCGACTGGTATCGATACCTGAACTGCGGCTACTTTCTGCCCGCCGTCGGCGGCACCGATAAGATGAGCGCGGACACCTCCGTGGGCTGTGTGCGAACCTACGCACGCCTCCCCAAAGGACAGCCTTTTGACTACGACACATGGATGAACGCCGTCCGCGCAGGGAACACCTTCGTCACCTACGGACCGCTGATCGATTTCGCCGCAGACGGGCAGGCTCCCGGGCAGCGCATCGCCATGAAACGCACCGGCGGCACCCTCGATGTCACCTGGAAAGTCGCCAGTGCCACCGTGCCCATGACGCGCGTGGATCTCATCGTCAACGGGGCTATTTGCGAAAGCAAATCGGTAAAGCCGTGGCAGTCCGAAGGGCATTGGCGGATAAAAGTCGACCGCAGCGCCTGGCTCGCCCTGCTGGTGCGCGGACACTATTCCGACAAGCCCGAGATGGTCGCCGCACACACCTCGCCGGTCATGGCCGAAGTCGAAGGCTCCCCATTCTACGCCGCTGCCGATGCCCTCACCATCCTCGAACAGATCGAGGGCGCGCTCGCCTTTCTGACCTCCCTCGGCACCCGCGCGGAAGACAGTACCTACAAGCGCATGCGACTGGTGCTGACCGCCGCCCACCGCAAACTGCACAACAGGATGCACGAAATGGGACAATACCACGGCCACACGGTCGTCCAGAATCACAAGGAGCACCATTGAAACCTGTGCGATACCGGATGATGCAAGCCTTGGCACTCTTGGGCATCGGAGTCGCCCTCGTCGGTTGCGACCGCACCGTCGCGGTGCGCGGCGCAGTGCTCGATGTGGGCCAGCGAGCCCTGCCGGGCGTGGCTGTCGTCGCGCGAGGCACCGAATATGACGCGGTCACCGATGCCTTGGGCCATTACGAAATCCGCTGCGCACCCGGTCCCATCGTGCTGGAATGCATCAAGACAGGCTATACCCCCGGACGCCTCGAATTCATGAGTTCCAATACCGGTAGCCAAGGTCTGCGCCTGCAATTTGTGCAGGCGGTAGACGTTGTTTTATGGCCCCTGCCACCCGGCAAAGGGGTTTATGTCTTCGACCGCGCCCAAAGCCGCTATCAGGAGACCACCGCCGTGCAGGCCAAACCCTTCCTCATCAAGGAGGGCCAAGAAGGCGCGGTCTTCGGCGTGCAGGTGGCTCCAGAACTCAAAATCACCACCGACAAACCCTTCCTCACCTCGCACAAACTTCCCGGCTATGACGTGAAGCTCGACAAATTGAAGGAAGTCGATGCGGCCCTCCCCGCGACTATTGCAGCCCCCGCCTTTAACGAGCGTGTGTGGGTGCGCGATACCAACATACCCATGGGAGCTGTCCCCATCGATGAATCCAGTCAAGTCCTCATTGAATTGCGCCCCATAGCCCCCCTCGCACCGGGCCGCTACGCCGTGCACTGGGGTGCACTCGACGGGCACACAGCCACAGAGGCGCGGGTCTATCTGTTCGAGATTCTCCCGCCCGATGCCCCTGCACCATAACCCCGCAATAATCAACCATAGGAGAAATAATCCCATGACGACCTCTTCCGGACGCATTCCCACCCTGCATGTGGTCGCGGATTCCATTCCCCAAGCCCACTATCGCGCCATGAAAGCCGTGTGGGAACACGGTCTGGCCATTCGCACCGAATACGACCGAAAAAACGACGCCGGCGAATTCATCGACCCGCCCAGCCGGGATGCCCGCGTGCTCATCGAGGTCAAGGATCCCTTTGCCCAACCTCGCTTTCCCCCGATCTCCTTCTGCGAAGTCGGCACCTACATTGCCGAGATTCTGGGCATCAAGGATCACATGGTACTGCCCGTGGAGCGACTGCAGGAAGTGCTCAACGGAACTGCCACCGCCTTTGAATGGCCCTACTCCTACCACCAGCGCCTCTTCGCCCATCCCGATGGAAAAGGCGGCACGCTGGATCAGGTCGCCATCGCGGTGGATCGCATCGCCAAGACCCCCCATACCCGACGTGCCATTGCCTCCACACCCGCACCCACCATCGACCCCTTCCTCAAGGAAGACATTCCCTGTCTGCGCGAAGTGCAATTGCGCTGCCCCGAGGATGAAAACGGCACGCTGGTACTCAACATGAACACCACCTGGCGTTCGCGAGACCTCTACAAAGCCTGGCCGGACAACGTCATCGGACTCACCTTTCTCCAAAGTGTGCTGGCAAAACAGATTGAGGCCCAGGCCGGGCGACCCGTCTGTGTGGGCAGCTATGCCGACTACGCTTCCTCCCTGCACATCTACGGGCAGGATTTCGGCGCCGTTGGTGGTGATGATGCGCGCGGACTCCGGAGCTTTTTCGATACCTTCGACGAAGACGCCTACATGGCCCGCTCCTTGTCCTCTGAGATGGCCAGAGACATGCTCATCGTGCCCCAGTTGAAGGAATTGATATCGGAGCGGGGACAGGCGGACTGGAAATTCCCGGAAGCCGCCCTCGCACTGGGTCAGCAACTCATCGACGACATGGAATCGGGGAAATTCCTGCCCTGACGGAAATTCACTATTCCTTCAAACCGGACGTGGACAGACTTTTCACGATCTGCTTCTGGAAGAAGAAGAACAGCACAAGCACCGGCAAAATGGCCAGTGCTGCCCCGGCCATCTGGATGTTCTCCAGTTTGGTGTAGCGCCCCTGCAATAGGGCGAGGCCTAGAGGCAGCGTGAATTTCGACTCGTCCAAAATGTAGATCAGCGGCCCCACAAAATTGTTCCAGTTCCACAAGAAGGTCAGTATGCCAAGCGTGGCCAGCAGTGGGCGCGACAGCGGCAGAATGATCTGCCAGTACACCCGGAAGGGCCCGCAACCGTCGATGCGTGCCGCATCGATAAGACTGTCCGGCACGTCCTCGATAAACTGTCGCGCCAGAAACGTGTTGAACGCACCCGCCATATTGGGGATGATCAGCGGGAGAAATGTGTTCAACCACCCGAAATCGCGCATCAGCAGAAAACCGGGCACGAGCAAAACCGTCCCGGGGATCAGCATCGTGGACAGAAGCAACAAAAAAAGGGCGTCGCGATGTGGGAAGCTATGCTTCGCAAAGGCATACCCCGCCAGCGTGCAGAAGAACAGCGAACCGGCCATGGTAAGCGTGGCGACGAAGAGACTGTTCATCATGAATCGCCCGTAGGCCAGCCCCTCCAGCAGGGTGCGATAAGGCTCCAGGGTGGGATGACTGAGCGTGAGGCTGATCGGAATCTTTGCGATCTCCTCCAGCGGTTTCAGCGAAGTGATCGTCATGTAATAAAAAGGTACCGCAAGCAACGCCCCGGAAGCATACACGAACAGATAAAGCACCACCCGCCGAAGACGCGCCTGACTGATAGTTCGTGCCAACCCCCTCATGATGCCGCCTTTCTCACGGTCAGCCGCAGATTCACATAAGTCACCGAAAGCAGCAGCACAAACAGGATGAACGCAATGGCACAGGCCTCGCCCATCTTGAAAAGTTCAAAGCCCTTTCGAAAAATCAGCGGGGCGATGGTCATGCCGCAGTCATCCGGGCCGAACTTTGACTCTGCCTCCCCCGCACCGCCGCCCAGCATGTAGATCTGCTCGAAAACCTGCACCGCCCCGATGCTTCCCATCGTGACCAGAAACGCCAGCTGCGGGCGCAAACCCGGCAAACTCACATGGAAGAACTGTCGCAGCGCACCGGCCCCATCGATACTGGCCGCTTCATACAGCGCCTTCGGCACATTCTGCAAACCCGCCAACAGGATGAGTACAGTAAACGCCAGTCCCTGCCACACCGCCATCACAATCACGCAGTTCAGGAAGCACTGTTTGTCCCGCAGGAAGTTGATGGGATCCCGAATCACATTGAGGCCCAGCAAAAGCCCGTTAATCCACCCATATCGGGTACTCATGTACAGTGCGAACCAAATGAGGCTCACCGAAACAGCGGAAGTGACCATCGGCGAAAAGAAGAGAAACTTCACCAGCCGATCCGGCCAAAGATTCTTGTCCAAACACGCAGCAAGCACCACCCCGATCACGATTTGGGCGGGAAGGGCCAGCAGCGCAAAATACAGAGACCGACCGAGACTCTGCCACAGTTCCTGATCCCGCATAACCTGAATGTAATTATCCAAACCCGCCCACCGCGCCTGAGACAGCGGCATCAGCGGCGTATACTGGGTGAAACTCAGGTACAGCGCCGCGATCACCGGCACAAAAGTGAAGATCAGCGCGGACAGCACCACCGGAGCCACAAAACAATACGACGACCAGCAAACGCGGGTGGCACGCCGCGACACAACATACCCCATCGCCATAAGCACCGCCCCCACCATCCCCCACTCCGCAAAGTCCAGCACATCCCAGGCCTTTGCCGCCGCATCCACCCGAAGTTCACCAAACTGCTCCTCGTAGGCGGCATAATCCTGATCAAGTTTTCCCTGAGCGGTCACCCCCGCCCGTTGCAACACCTCCGCGCTCTTGCTGTCGAGAAATGCGTGGTAGGCGGCCCGCACCTCTGGAAACTGTCCAGCCGCAAGGGCCTGCTTCAAACCCGACACGCTCATGTTCCGCTCACTCGCCCGGTCGTGAAAAAAGCCCTGCAACGACTCCTGCATTTCAAACATGCTGCGCTCAAGCGGCAGGCAAGCCTCGTTCACCCACGGAAAAGCCTCCCGGGTATTCATCCGGTCATACACCGTGCGCAATACCTCGTGGAAACCGGTCGGCAATCCCAAATCCTCATCCCAGAATGACCGGTTCACGGACAGGGCCAGTACCGAACGATCCCCGCGATTGGCCAGCGCGCGGTACAGATAAAGCTGGGACTCCTTCGACAGCACGAATTCAATCCACTGCATCGCTTCGGCCGGGTGCTTCCCCTTGCGAAAGATCACCGCCGTGCGCCCACCCATCATGGTGGCGGCATCGCCCCCCTCGGGACGCGGAAAAGGAAAGATGCCGACCTTGTCCCGCATTTTCGGAACCCGCGTCATCAACTCCGCATACCGGATGTGGTAATCAAAAAACAGGGGGGAGGCCTTCGCCGGATCCTCGATGGATATGTTCTCCACCGACTTGTCCCAATACGAGTTGTACCCGTTCCAAAGGTCAACGGCAAAACGGAAGCCCCGCAAAAAATCCGGATGAGTCCAGTTGACCTTCCGCCCCCCGTCTGCAAACGCTTCCTGATTGAAGGGCCAGATAAAGGTGCCCATGCCCCAGTGCGCGTTCCGGGTCCACAAAAAACCGTATTCGTACTGGTGCGCCGTCACCACATCAAGCACATGCGTCAGCTCGGCCCAGGTCTCCGGTGCTTTTAGCCCCAACGCTTCAAAGGTATCCTTGCGGTAGTAACCCATCAGCGCCGTGGCATCCAGCGGCACACCCAGGAGTTGGCCGCGAAACGAGCAGATCGGCCACATCTTCGGGAACGTTTCATCCTTCAGCCGCTGCACCGCCTCGGGAAAGGTCGCTCCCAGATCCACCAACCCGCCAACCTTCCCGTAGTCGATCGGCCCGTTCAGGCTCGTTGACCCCGCATCCGGTGGCGCACCCGCCGCAAGCGCCGTGAGGTACTTGGTGTTGAAATCCCCCCACGGCAACGGCTGCACATGCACCGCAATGCCCGTCTTCCCTTCGAACTGCGTCGCCAGTTCGCGCAGAACCGCAACATCGTCGTAGCTGCCCACATGCCAGAATTCGAGCCGGTCGCCCTCCGAAGCGTGCGCCACGAAACCCGCCAAGCACACCGCCAACGCCCCGAGAAGCGCAACACGCAACGGCATGACTTTGATGCTGGGCATTGGCGAACCCTTACACGATTGTCGAGTTTTCCTTCAGAAAATCCAGTACCTCGTCCACTTGGCAGAAACACATCGCGGTGTAGGTGTCTGCCGCACCGTAGTAAAGCGCGATGCAGCCACTGGGCGCATCACAAATGGCCGCACACGGAAAACAAACGTTGGGCACAAACCCGATGGTCTCGTAGTCCATCACCGGGGCCAGCAAATACCGGTTGCTGCGCAGCAGAACCTTCGACGGATTCTCCAGGTCCAGCAAAGCCGCACCCATGCTGTATACAAATCCGTTGCAGTTGTTGATCACCGCATGATAGAAAAGAAGCCAACCCTCCGAAGTCTCAATCGGATTCGGTCCAGCCCCAATCTTGGTCGATTGCCACCATTGCCCGCCCCGACCCATCACAAAGCGGTGCCGCCCCCAATGCACCAGATCCGGACTTTCGCTGACATAAATATCCCCGAAAGGCGTGTGACCGTTGTCGCTCGGCCGACTCAGCATGAGATACTTGCCCCCGATCTTGCGAGGAAACAACACCCCGTTTCGATTGAAAGGCAGGAATGCATTCTCCATCTGCTCGAAGTGAACAAAATCCTTCGTGCGCGCAATGCCAATCGTCGGGCCGTGATAATCGTTGCACCACGTGATCAGGTACTCCTCGCCCAGCTTGCACAAACGGGGATCGTAGGTGTACGCCGGATTGGCAATCTCTGGATCCGCACCCGTCATCCGGATCTTCTCGTGTTCAATGTCCCAGTGGATGCCATCGCGACTGCGCCCGAGATGAAGCCGGGGCATGCTGTCCGTGTGCTCGACCCGCATAACCCCGATAAACGCACCCTCAAAAGGAATCGCCGCGCTGTTGTATACACCCTGCGCACCGGCAAACGGTCGCCGGGGAATAATCGGGTTGCCGCTATAGCGCCACACGACATCCCCGCAGTCCGCTGGACGGTCTTCCCAAGGAAGATTCCCCACAGCCTCCCCAACAATCCGCACCTTGGAGGTTTCCCGTTCCACCGTCATAACGCCGTCCTTTCTATCCGCCCGAGGCAAACGCCCGCGCCACAAAGAACCACATTCATAAGGCACCTGATGAATCCCGAAGCCATTATCAGGCATTCAACGCCGCTTTTCAAGGGAAAAACCTTGTCCATCACCGCAAGACCCTGTGCTATACTCCGTTTTGTTCAGAAAAAGGAGATTTTCCGTCATGTACATCGTTCACGTCTTCGTCCACGTAAAACCCGACGCCATTGCCGCCTTCCAGGCGGCCAGCGAAGCCAACGCCCGGCAAAGCCGCTTGGAACCCGGTGTTGCAAGGTTCGATGTCCTTCAACAGCAGGAAGACCCGACCCATTTTGTGCTGCTCGAAGTCTACCGCACACCCGAGGACGCCGCCCTGCACAAGGATACACCCCACTACGCCCATTGGCGGGACACTGTTGCCACCTTGATGGCCGAACCCCGCTTTGGAATCAAGTACAAGAACATTGCCCCGGATGATGCCGGGTGGGGATGATGCATTCCCCGGTGGAGACCATCCTCATGCCCTTTGAGTTCGCCACGGCCTCAAGAATTCTCTTTGGTGCCGGGGTATCCGACAAGGCTGCCGACCTCATCCTCGAACACGGTCAGCATCCGATGCTCGTGGCCGGAAAAACACCCGCGCGCATCGACTTCCTGACCCGGCAGTTCGCAGCGCGAGGCGTGGATACCGTCTATTTGGGCATATCCAGCGAACCAACCGTGGACGATATCATCGGAGCGGTGGCCCGCGCGCAGGATGCCGCTTGCGATGTCATCATCGGCGTTGGCGGTGGCAGCGCAATGGATGCCGCCAAGGCCATCGCCGCCCTGCTCACCAATGAAGGCGACCCCATGGACTACCTCGAAGTCGTGGGCCTCGGTCGCCCCCTCCAGAAACGCCCTGTCCCCTGCATCGCCATCCCCACCACTGCGGGCAGTGGCGCGGAAGTCACCCGCAATGCCGTGTTGACCGCGCCCAAAGACCGCGTAAAGGTGAGCCTTCGCCATGCATGGATGTTGCCTCTCGCCGCGATCGTCGATCCCCTGCTCACCCACGCCCTGCCACCCGAGGTAACCGCCAGCACCGGTCTCGACGCCTTCACCCAACTCATCGAAGCCTTCGTCTCGAAACAGGCCAATCCGCTCACCGACGCGCTCTGTCGCGACGGTATACAACGGGCGTCCGGCGCGCTTCGCACGGTCTACACCGATGGAACCTGCGCCCCCGCGCGCGAGGATATGGCCCTTGCCAGTCTCTTCGGTGGTCTAGCCCTCGCCAATGCAAAGCTGGGCGCGGTTCACGGTTTCGCCGGTGTCCTCGGTGGCCTTTTCCCGGCCCCACACGGTGCCGTCTGCGCACGACTGCTCCCCCTCGTCCTGGAAGCGAATGTGCACGCCCTGCAAGACCGCGAACCGCAGTCGCCCCTGCTCGCCCGCCACACAAAAGTCGCCCGTCTTATCACCGGTGAATCAAACGCCAAGGCGGAAGACGGTATCGCCTGGGTGACAGCCCTCTGCAAGGACCTGCGTATTCCATCGTTGTCCAGCTACGGGTTGGAGTCACATCACTTTGAGGACGTCGCGGAGAAATCCCTGCGTTCAAGCAGCATGCGCGGAAACCCGATCGAATTAACTAACGGGGAACTCATCCATATTCTCGAGCAGGCCTGCAACGATTAGAGAGACGGGGAGAGCGGCTCTCGACTCCAGATGGCATAGCGTCCCACCACAATTCGACAACCCGAAGTCGCAGTCCGATCCCCCACCAGTCCCGCAGCAACCGAATATTGCACCAGCGGATCGGGCTGCCCCGACACCACCGGCAACCGACGACCGGTATAAAAGTCCAGGGTTTCCCGCAAGGGCGCAAAGGTCACCGCAATCGCCGTTTCCCGGGGCACACGCGCCGCCAGCGCGGCCAACGCCGCGTCCTCGCGCATCTCGGAGCTGCAAAAAACCTCGCGACCCTGATTCCACACCCATTGCACTGGCGTGACCGCGAGCAACACCAACCCCAGCACCGCAACCGCCCGGACAACCATTCGTTCCCCGCGCCACACCTCACGCAAACAAGCCACCCACAGCGGTGCGGTAAACCAGGCCATCGCCCAGTTGCCCATCCAGTAATACCTCGGCAATCGGCCCGGCGTAAAGAAGATCCACCACAAACCGAAAAAGGCCGCCGTTAGAAAAAGAGCCATGCTCGCAGGTTCATAACGTCGACCAAATACAATCGGCACCACCCAAATCAAAGCTACCAGAGATACCCAATGGGAAAAGGGATAGTCATTCCACCAGCGCAGGAAACTTTCCGGCGCAGACTGAATGCCAAACAGCAGATGGTATTGATACACCCCCACCGTATCACCCGCCCCCTGAGCCACATCCCCCTGTCCAAGGGTCTGCACACCCCACCACGCAGCAATGCAGCCCGCAACACCTACCGCAGGGAAAAACATCGCGGACAGCGGGATGCGACGCGGCCCCATGCGATCCCAGAACCATACCGCCACAAAAGCAAACGCGCTCATCACAAAGATGCTCTTGCAAAGAACGGCCAAGCCGAAGGCAAGCCCCGCCAGCAGTCCAACCCGAATATCGCCCGGTTTCTCCACCGCCCGGCGCCAGCACAATAAACCCCAAACCCACCATGCCAACGCAGGCACCTCGCCATACAACGCCCGGGCCAGATAGATCGTCGAAAAAGCCGCCGGGGTCAGCAACACGGCCATAACCGCAGCACCCGGGCCAAAGGTTCGCCAAGCAAGAAAAAACGCGCCAACGCTCAGCAGCAGCAGATACACCCCGATCACGCAACGCCCCGCCGCCACCGACACACCCACACACCGGAACACCGCCGCAATGGGCACAATCACTGGCGCGCCCACCGAATCGTAGGGATCAAATCGCTTGAAACCGGTCTCCGATCCCCCGGAGGCGTATTCGCCATACAAAGCAAGATTCTTGGCAACGGTAAGGTGATAAATCTCATCGGGCGCAGCCCAAGGCCAGGCATCCAGACGCGGAAAAACCAGCACCGCAGCAAACACCATCCCCAGAACAAGACCGGCATAGGGAATTAGAGATTTGCTACCCCGACAATCATCGCTCGGTAAAATCGCAACAGGGATGTCGCGCTGGACATGCCGCCACCGCCACAACCCGCCCCCCAGCATGACCGTTCCCACAGAAAACAGGATCACCCGCATCCACAAACCGGAAATCACCACATCCCCGGAATCATGCGGCGAAAGGTAGGGCAAACTTAGACGAACAACGGAAGCCGCAACCCCGAACAGCGAGAACATCCACAAGGAAAGCCAGAACAGCCGCCACAACGTTGACCACGCTGGCCACATCGCGCTGCTGCACGGTTCCTGATTCTTCGCTTCCATCGTGTTCCGTTTCTGCCGGGAAGAAAAAACTGGGGTTCTTCTCATTGGCATGTCCTGTCTACAGGTCGGCAGGGATGGCCCGGGCCGCCTCCAGACAGTTCCACCGCCCAAGAATATCATACAGGATGATCCCGAAAGCGGTCGCGACATTAATGCTGTTCTTGTACCCGTGCATGGGTATGCAAACCACAGCGGAACTGCGCTCAAGCACCCGGTGATTAACCCCGTTCACCTCATTCCCGAAGGCAATGGCCACCGGACTGGGCCACTCAAACTTAGGGTATGGAATAGCCTCCGGCGTTACCTCAATGGACACCAGCGGGATGCCCTGCGCCTCCAGCGCGTCGATACAGTCCCGGTTCCGTTCGTAGTAGGTCCAGGG
>CAIZGN010000738.1 GCA_903932505.1 Candidatus Hydrogenedentota bacterium | reverse complement strand
CCGTAAAGGTGCACGGGCAAAATGGCCCGGGTTCGATCCGTGATGCGGCTTTCCACCTGCGCCACATCAATATTATACGTGACCGGGTCGATATCGACGAACACCGGCTTCCCCCCCGCGTTGACAATTGCACCGGCTGTGGCAAAAAAAGTGAAGGGCGTGGTGATAATTTCATCGCCCGGCTTGAGTTCCATGGCGCGAAACAGTAAATACAGCGCATCGGTGCCCGAGGCGACCCCGAGGGCCTGTTCGGCTTGAACGTAGTCCGCCATCGCCTTTTCAAAGGCGTCGAGCGTAGCTCCTCCCCTGAACTGCTGGGCGGTAAAGACCTCGGCAACGGCGGCATCGATTTCATCTTTGATGGTGGCGTACTGGGCCCGGAGATTTAACATTGGCACCGGCATATCGCGACCCTCCTTCTTTGTTTTTCAGAGCGTAACAATACCAAGAGGGATTCGTCAACTGAAAGGCGGTGCCGAAACCCAAACGGCCCGCGTTCGTTACTGCGGAACGGACTCCCCTTCGGCTTGTCCGGGTAGATGCAGGGTCTCCCCTGTCGCCAGCACAAGAAAGCGGTTTCCGTCGGAAAGGGTTAATTTGTTCGTGGTAGCATTGTATTCCTCGGCTTGCCACGGTTCATAGATCACATCCCCCACATTCAGGCGTCTCGAAACAGTCTCCCCCGAAGAATACGTCACTTCCATCTGCAGCACAATATCGTGCCCATCCCCTGTCAGCACGCCACCCAACCGCACCTCAACGCCTTCATCTGCCTCAGGGGCGGCCTCAGGTTGCGCGGGGGGGGGCGTCTCTGTGGGAGACTCGACCGCTGGTTCGGGTTTGGGTGCGTATTCCTCCGGCGTTCCGACGGTAAAATACTGTACACCACCGTATTCGGCGGGAATTCGGGCCTTGAGATGCAGGCGATACTTGCCGGGTGGCAGGACAAACTGCAGGGTAGCGCTGTCGCCCGCCGACAGCATCAAGGCTCCGGATGGATTGCTTGTAGCCCCTTGCTTGCTATTGTCCGCTTTGACCGAGCTGGGCGGGGTTGGCTGTGTCCAATCCCCGTTGGCTTCTTCCCGCTCAGCGGTAATCTGGGCGGTGGCGGGCTCTTTGGGATACGCGCCACCAATCCATACCGGGCGATACCAACCCTCATTAGACACCGTAAACGCGGCCTGATACCAACCCGACCGCTCACCGGCTGGAATTATTTCGCCGTGGCCTTTCATGGTGAGACAGGGGCCCAATGCGCCCACCCCATCGGCAAGAACCATCAACGCCATCGGAAAAAACATCACGGGTAGCCAGCACCATCGTTTGAAGGGAAAGTCGGCCCAGAGAGCGGCGAGGCCCATCACCAGTGTTGCAAGGGTGAAAATCAGAACGGGGGTATCAAAAAACCAAAGCGGATTGCTTCGCAAGTATTCCCCGAGCGGTTGAACAGCCCAACGCCATTGCTGCACACAGGCAGCACCACCCACCACCACTACCGAAAGTAGAACGGAGGAGAGGATAGCCCGGGTGCGGCGGTTGGGAATGGCCCCAATCCCCGCCGAACAGAAGGCCAGCACAAACATGCTCACGGCTGCGGTGCGCAGGGATGAATCTTGGGCGATTTTCTGTGCGGTGATGGCGAGTGGCATGATGTTGGCGGCAAGCAGAATTCCAGCGGCCCAAAGCAGATACGAGTCCACGCCATAGGTCCGAAATCCGGCCTTGTCGGGGCGTACCATCCGTTGCAGGAAGGTGCCTTCGGGGTGTGGCAACTCCCGCGCGCTGCGTGCCGTCAGGGCGCGGTGGGCGAGGGTGGCGGCCTGTCCGTTGTCCGACTGGGCCTTCAGTAGTCGCATTTCCACTTTATGATAGGCCGCCTCCGGGCTTGCGCCGGACTGGAACCGCTTTCGTGCGACGTCCAAGTGCGCTTCAATGGCCTTGAGATCGTTATCGACGTCCTGCGCAAGTTGTTTGAGGCGACTGCGGTGAAACTCAATAGCGGCTTGGGCGCGGATACGCGCGGCCGCCCGCTCCAGACGAACTTCCTCCAGATTCGAGCCGCCGACCCGGTTCTCCTGCCGAAGCTGATTCCGTTCGCGCAGGTGCAATTCCGCCTTCCCCAAGGCTTCATAGGCCGCGCGCAGATTTTCGATGGTCCGGTGCAGTTGGGGTGTCCCTTCTTCGGGCATCTCCGCTGGCGGCAATGCCGGTTCTTCGCACGGCACGTCTTCCAGACGCACGGGCAATAAGCCGCCCGCCCGGTAGGGGTCATTGATCGAGAGCCAGCCAAGCAGGTTTCGTCGCCGACGCTCGAGTACTTCCCGGCGCTCCCGCAACGCGTTGGCCGCCAAACGATAGCCGTCGTAGTCCATTTCCCCCACGCGCACCGCAAGCATGGCGCGGGCGGACTGTTCGTTGATACTCATCAACTCACTGCCGACGTGATCCAGGTCATTGCGCAGGGTTTGATCCAGACGTTCGCGGGCTTTACGAACCAAGCCACGGTAACGCATCAGGGCGTTTCTATCCGGATGCACCTGGATTTCCGGCTGCCCTTCCCGAAACTCTCCCAGTTTCTTGTGAACGATGTAATCAAAACTGCAAAGCAAGCGCAGAGGATCGAGAAGGTCGAGAGGCTCGGTGTCGACTTGCCCCTCGGGGATGTTCGATGATGAAAAGAGGGGTTCCAATATGGCGGGGTCTGATTTTTCCTCCACCCGAAGCAGTGTTTTCTCTGGAGTCGGCTGCGGGCGAAGGAACTCCGGGTGATTTTCAAGGCGAATCTCTGTGCAGCCCTCCGGAAGCTCGTGAAGATGCGGCACCCGCAGCCTTTGACGGCAGGCGACACACCGGCCCGGTTTCCCGTGCATTTCCGGGGCTACCCGCATCTTTTG
Source organism: Candidatus Hydrogenedentota bacterium (assembly GCA_903932505.1). Classification (GTDB taxonomy): domain Bacteria; phylum Hydrogenedentota; class Hydrogenedentia; order Hydrogenedentales; family CAIZGN01; genus CAIZGN01. The sequence goes on along the minus strand of CAIZGN010000738.1, from coordinate 1,077 downwards.
CCCGCATAGACAGTAGATCCGGAATGGTTCCAACGCTGCGCCTCCCGTCATTTTGTCTCTGTTGCCAACGCGATACCATACCCAAAGAAGGGAGAAAATCGCAACAAACTCTGGTTGGTGTCGCTTTTTTGATCCTTCCAAAGGCCTTGTGATAGGCTTCGATCCCGTTAGGTGAGCGGGTTCGCATCCCGTCTTTTGTAAATGCAGCTTTGTTGGAGGACGAGATGAAAATGGGTTCTACGGGAAAAATCCTCACGGTGGTGCCGGCGCGTTATGCGTCATCCCGTTTCCCGGGGAAGATCATCATGCCCGTCGCAGGCAAGCCGCTTGTCCTGCACGCCTATGAACGGGCCCAAGAAGCGACGCTTGTGACCGATGTCCTTATTGCTGCGGATGATCCCCGGATTGTCGAGGCGTTGAAACCCTTCGGTGCACGCGTGGTGCTTACCCGGGCCGACCATCCATCGGGAACCGACCGGATCGCCGAGGTGGCGGAGCAATTTGAGGCGGATATCATCGTCAACGTGCAGGGGGATGAACCGCTTATCCATGGTGAAACCATTGATGCGTGCATCCGCCCCTTGCTTGATGATCCCGAGGTGGATATGTCGACGGCGCGGGTGCTAATCACGGATCCGGCGAAAATTGCCAACACAAACGTGGTCAAGGTGGTTTGCGATGGGCGGGGCCGGGCTTTGTATTTTTCGCGGGAGCCTATTCCGCATATTCGAGATGCCGAGGAGCGTGCGCAGGCCCCCGCGTGTTATTGGGAGCATGTAGGCCTCTACGCGTATCGTCGCGATTTTCTGCTGGAATTTGCGCGGATACCCCAGACTCCCTTGGAGCGTCTGGAGAAATTGGAACAGTTGCGCGCACTGGAGACTGGACACCGAATTGCGGTGATAGACACGGACTACGAAGGCGTCGGCGTGGATACGCCGGAAGACTTGGAACGGGTCCGGGCGATATTGGAAATCTAACGGGAAGGGTCAACGTATGCCCAAGTATGTGTTCACCACGGGTGGCGTGGTTTCATCGGTCGGTAAAGGTGTCGTGTCGGCGAGTCTGGGCATGTTG
>CAIZGN010000737.1 GCA_903932505.1 Candidatus Hydrogenedentota bacterium | reverse complement strand
CACCAACCCTCGCTGCCGCCAACAGTTCTACAGCTCCTTCGGAACGTCTTCCAGCGTCAGCAGAGCAACATTGGTACCCTAGCGAGAGCGAGACGCAATTTCAAGGCGGTTTCTTCGCCGTCTCCATCGTCGTAGCCACCTCGCAGCTTCCCAAGAATGATCGGATTCATGCCTACAACTTCGCTCCACCTTCGCAACGCGAACTCGGCTTCACAAAGCGGCCTTCCAGCAGCACCGGGGGGGGGTAGAAGGTCAGTGGACAATTAGCGACCGGCGTACTGCGGCATGAATTGTTCCAACCTGGCTTGCTGCACGAGCCTGTTGGGGCGGTATTGGTGGAGAATCTGGGGAAGCAAATCCACCAGCCGTTCCACCCGCGATGACTGTGCACCTAGGTCGGCAGCACTTCTCAGGAAGCCCCAACGATCTGTGTGGTGCCCACAGCCGGAGTTGGTGACATGAGGACCAAACCATCCAGTAGAATTGGCTCGTCCGAATGGCAGCCAGCGAAGCGGAAGATGTCCATAAGGTATCGACCCAATTCTTCAATCAACATGGCCATGATGGTTGGTTTGAGTCTACAGCAGAATCTTCCGCCGTGTCGCTGGCGTGCCAACTAACTAGGCTGACCTTGGCGTCCACGGGCGGGGGCCGGGTGTGAATGTATCGGAGGCCCCTCGGCCCAATGGCACTCTGGACCTTGGGATCGTGTGGGCATTCTGTAGAGTGTTGTTCGCCCACGGGACCGGATAGCTCCGGATCAAGGGGTCCTTCAGAAATTCGTTAAGGGAAGCGATGAACATCTCGATTCGCGTAGTGTTTCCATAGGATTCCACCATCGTTTCGGAGCAATCCACCAGGATAACCACCTTGTTCGTGCCCTTCATGCCGAACGCAGGGGTGAGTCCGTCAAAGGAGTCGCGAACGGCCGCCAGAAGTTGGTCACCGGTTTTCACTACCCGGAAGCCGCCATAGCCAAGGGTGTTCTTTGTGTTGATGCGAGGACCACAGGTTGGATCGTCGGATTTCGGTCCTAAGCAGATCACATGAATTCCGATTCGCCGTTGCGCGGCCGTTTCTGCGAGTTCCCGAGCCCATTCCTCTTTCACCGAAGACTCCCCGGAGGTAATGAGCACGATGCCGCGACGACCAGCCTCGGGTGTGTCCAAAGCGTTTAAAGCCACGAGCAATGCGTCTGCAATGTTGCGTTGGGCGACCATTTTAACCCTGCACGGCAAGTCAGCGACTGCCTCCACCAACTGCGGAGCATCGTAGCGGTCCATGATGCCAACATTAAAAGCTGCATCGTGAAACCCGGTAACCCCAATTTGCAGGCGCCCGTCCTGAAGCAACCGCATGGCATTCTGATAGCGGGCGGGGTTATCCCGGCGCTGGGGATGGCTATGTCGATCCACACGCAGGGGTGGATGGGGAAACATCGCTGGCGGCATTTGCGACTGGGTGTAGAGGCCAGTCGTAACTTTCCCCCCCGCGAAACGTCGGGTCAGGAGCGGGTCGGGTGAATGGGGGCGCTGAGTGCTGGTTGGCACCAATTGGCCTCCAGTGAATAGCTGACTGATTGCCTGGATCATTCGTTTGAACATAGGTTTGTTTCTTGTTGATGCTTGTGTTGTTTGTTGAGGTGGGCCAAGGGTGGGAACTGTTCCTGTGGTTTGGCCCCCACCTATTAGTGCAATCCACAGACAGAAAATAGGATCAGGGTGTGGAGGAGATGCTGGACCGCCGCTTTTAGGTGATCTTTACCGCCCTACATGCTCGGCCTAGGAGGTTGGACCAGCGTTTCAGATTCCCCAGAAATGCATGGGGAGTAAGCTGGGCGCGGACAAAAATGCGCAGCGATTTTCGAAGGATGGTGAACTGCTGCTCCGGGCTCGGATTCCGACACTTTAGCCAGTAGTAGTAATTCCAGAAGAACCAAGCAATGAAGACCAATGGCACAAAGATCTTGGTGATGTCCGCGAACAAGGTGTGCGGTGCGATGGTCTCAACAAGCATGTCGGTAAGCGCCCATGCCAGCAAATGCCTCAAGCCGTGAGGTCTGTCGCGGATTAGAACACCACTGATCGTTCGGATCGTGTCGAGAAGCACACCTACACAGACTACGACCAAGGCAACCAAAAGAAAGTCTAGGCACATCGCATCGACGCTCTGTGGAATCCGTGTGTGCATCAGGGTGTAATTGATTTGCATGTTTCAGATCTTCAACCGGGCTTTGAGTTTGGTGGTTTCTCCCTGGAAGTAGGCTTCCTGCACGGCCTCCTCACCCACAGTATTGCGAAGAACTTGGGCCGATGCACGTCCTTCCCGGTAGGCGACAGAATCGCCAATTTCCGGTTCTTGTCCGGAGGTTTCGATGGCCAGGTCCTCTGTTATACCCTCGCACAGCTTCGTGCCCAGAATCCGCTCCGCCTTCGGATCAGCGAGTTGGTGGAGCCTCTCGTGCATCACGGTTTCTGGAACACCAGCCATATCTTCGGTGCTGACGTGGGCGGGATGACCACGTTCGGTGTAGCCAGTCAGCCCGGGCTCGGGCGGTTGGCCGAAGATCGCGCGATAATTCTTCTCAAAATCGGTGGGAGTCTCGAAACGAGTGGGCTGGTTTGCCATGTGCTCCAAGCGTTCCGGTGGAACCAGGTCCCCGTATTTCTCCGCCAAAACCTTGACTGCGCCTTCGTCAACGTCCTGAAAATAGGTCCGCATCTTATGGGTGTCTGCGGTCTCGCTCGGTGTCTTGTGTTCGATTGGGTTGCTGGGCATAGATGTTCTCCAATTGGTTTTATGCAACGGTTGGTTACCTGCGTTTGGGGGCTAGATTGCTTTTCATCTTCTCGATGGAATCGGAGTCGAACTTCCCGAAAACGGCGATGTTCATGAGAAGACAGTATGCGGCTTGAGATTTATCTTTCACAACGATTCGGGAGGCGACTTCCCGGCCAAAATCCCAAAGGGCGTCCCAGCCTGTTTCGATTGCCCTTTTAAAGCCGGGAGCCAGATCTTCTGCTGTCATTGTTTGCAAAATTGAGGGCCTGATTTCACATACCCCTCCTATGCAGCCGGGGCAGACAGGAATACTTGGAGGATTGGCCATGCTCGTCGCTCTCACTGTTTGGTCGTCTGGCGACGGCATTTGTGGATAGCGCGTCTGCATGTGTTGGACCAACTCCAACTTGGTGGGAAAGCCACCGGCTGAT
>CAIZGN010000736.1 GCA_903932505.1 Candidatus Hydrogenedentota bacterium | reverse complement strand
GTCGATGTCGCACAAGGCCACGACCTCGACATCGGGGAATTGAAGGATATCGCGAACCAACTCGGTGCCCCTGATCCCGGTTCCGATATTGCCCACGCGAATTTTTTTCTTGGCATTCGCCACAACGGCCTCCGGCGCAGCCGTGGCGATGGAAGGAATGCTTCCCGCCGCCGCCATCGCCGCCAAACCCTTCACAAAACTACGTCTACCGAAGCGCATGCGCCAGACTCCTATCGTTGCGTTAAGTGATCAACCATGTCCGCCGTAGAAGGAAAGCTGGGACATCCACATCTGATAATCGGGCCGCCAAGGGTCGGTCATACCCGCGAGCGAACCGGACACAAACTTTGTCATCATCGGCACTTTCTGGTTGAGCTTGGTGAACTCGGCGTGGCCGTCAAGGTACAACACATTCGCACCACCGGGCACATGATTGAACTGCATGATACCATCGCCCTTGCGGCTCAGCGTGCCTTGGTCATACGCATCCCACATGATGAACATGGTGCTCTGCCCTCTGGCGCTGGCGGCGGGGTTGTTGATGTCGGTGATAAAGAAGCGCTCCACGCCATCGCGAAGGCGGAAATAGGTCGCCGGGCGCAAAGAGACCCCATCGTCATCGAAGGTGCCGTCAAAATCGGCAGCGGGTCCGCTGAGGTCATTCTCGCCAATCACGGTGCCATCACAAGTCGCGGTACCAATTGAGAATTCGCCCGCACCGAGCATGCAGGTCGGGTCAATGCCGCCCATACCGGACGTGGGAACAATTTGAAGGCTTCGGGTACCTCCGCATCCCCACGGAACGGACTCCTGCCATTGCTGCCACTGCGCCTCGAGGAACTGCGATTGCGTCCCCACCGCATACGCGCTGTAGATGTACGAAATCGGGCTGGACAGCTTGTTGTAGAGGCAGGCCTTCTTCAATTGATCTTCGGCGGCACTTCCTGTGGGCGCACTGCTGATGCGTTGGATTTGCGCGCCGAAATCAGTTTCAATATGGAAGATCTCGCGCCCGATGGTGTCTCCACCCGGATCCGAGGGGCAACGCGCGATCTTGGCATCCGTCCAGTACTCGGGGAAGAGGGCATCGGCCGCAAAAGTCCCCATGTGCGACCACAGTTCCCAATTCGAATACTCCGGCGTGCTTCCGTAGGGGAGATAGCGGCTCGGGCCGGGATACAGCCCACCGGGCGACTCGTTGGAATACATCTTGAAAATGAGCCCGAACTGTTTGAGGTTGTTCGCGCACGAGGAGCGACGCGCTGACTCCCTTGCCCGCGCGAGCGCGGGCAGCAGTATGGCTGCCAAAATGCCAATAATCGCGATCACCACCAGCAGTTCAATCAGTGTGAAACCTCGACGCCTCGTACTCATGACTATGACTCCTAATTAGTTTGAATGCCATCTATCGCCTGTATGCCTGGCAGTGAACCTGAAAGCACGGCACACCGCACTCCCCGGAACCCTGCGAAGCAATCAGGACGCTTCCACTGCACTATAACCGAAAGTCAATGTTTTGTCAACACATTTTCAAACAAAATCAAACAAACGCCCCAGGGGGCTTCAGCGGGGCACTTGAGTGGGCCTGCGTGCACGGCAGACGGCCTGGGCGTGACGCACCACCGCATCGGCCTGTGCGGGGTCTGTCACATCCGCACCAATAAAAAGACGGGTGGGATCCAAGACGGCACACACGGTCTCGACCTCTTTCATGATATCGACCACATGGCTCGTGTAGTGCAGGTTGTACCAGATTTGCACTGACTTTCCGGCCTCTTGGATCTGTTTGAGCATGTCGAGCCAATGGGAGTGGGGGGGCTGGCCGTTTCCATGCACCCACTGGACGGTGTGCAGGCGTTCGATGGCCAGTATCTGCGGCAAGTGGCGCAGCGCTGCGGGCCCATCGAGGTGGTACATGGTTTGATCCACGTGGTTGATGCATTCCACGGTGTCGGGCAGGCAGAATGTCTCAAACATCTCCGGCCCGATCATGCAAGTAAAATCATTTTGGCCGATGCATACGAAGCGTTCCTCGCTCCAGCCCCCGGTCCAGTTTGTCGTGCCCTGCCCGGAATCCTTGAGGATGTCCCACACGAAATCCACGACCTCTTTCCAGAGGGCGGTCATGCGGCGCATGGTTTGCAGTACGATGTCGGGCTCGGCGAGTAGATCGACGAGGAGTCCTTCGGGACCCCGCAACGCGCTTAGTGCATCGATGCCGGTGTGCAGATCGGGAAAGGTCGTGATCCACTTTCCTCGCCCGGCGCGGACAGATTCTTTGAGCAAATCGCCGTACAAGCGCCACCAGCGGTTGGTGGAGTCGATAAGCCATTCGGGATAATCGCTCCAACGCTCCACAAAGGGCGTGGCCCAAGAGGTGTACTCGCGGGGACGAAGCGTGAGGGGGGCACCCAGCCAACCGGCAAACTGATCGGGGCCGACCCAGGGGTTGTAGAAAGGCAGCGAATCCCCCGCATAGTGCGTTCGCGACAGGAAGTTCTCCCCGGCCGCTATGGCATAGTCCACATTCGTCCACAGTTCTTCGTCGGTGGCCGGTTCGGGGATGTCCTCGCCGGGTTTGACCCCCGGTGCGGAAATCCACAACAGGGGGTACTCTTCAAGTTCATTGCGCCAGAAGGCCGCATTGCGTTGGAGTGCGACTTTCAGCTGGGGTTCGGCTATCCAAGGTGTCTCCATGTTCCTCCGTACCGGTGTATTGGTTGTTGCGTGTTTGATTTTGTTTTATTTTGTTCCGTAGAATACATTTTCGCGGAACGGGAGTCAACGCGCGGGAGTTTCAAATGGAAAGCACGGCAGCGGAATGGATTGAGTCTCTTCGCAACGATGATCTTCCCGGTAATGTGCAGCGCCAATTGAAGCGTTGCCTGCTGGACGGGCTTGGGGCCGCGTTGGGCGGGGTTCACACACGTGCGGCGCAAATTGCCGCCGCTTATGCCGAGGACACCGCCCGGGAAGGCGCTGCGACTGTGTTCGTCACCGGATCGCGCCTTGCGGTTCCCGGGGCCGTGCTGGCCAACGTCATTTCCGCCAATGCCCTCGATATCGATGACGGCTATCGTCCTTCAAAAGGCCATCCCGGTGGTTTTGTCATCGGGCCGACCTTGGCGGCGTGCCAGGAGCGCGGGGCCACTGATTTGCTCGCCGCCATGGCCGCAGGCTATGAGGTGGGCACGCGGGCGGCGGTCGCGACCCACCGTTATTACACCCACTACCATGCCTCGGGATCGTGGGGTGCGATGGGTGCGGCGGCTTGTGTTGGGCGTGTTTTGGGACTAAACACGGAGCAACTCGGCAACGCGCTGGGGCTTGCGGAATATCATGCCGCGCTCTCGCCCATTGAACGCTGCCTCGGCACCCCGGCCATGACCAAAGATGCCATCGGTTGGGGTGCTTACGCAGGAACCAGTGCGGCCTATCTCGCGGCGCGCGGTTTCACGGGCAATCCCAGTCTCTTGTCGGATCCAGCGAACAGAGATCTGGTGGAAGACCTCGGGACCAAGTGGCGGGTCATGGACTTGTACTTCAAGGCGTATCCCTGCTGCCGCTGGGCGCAGCCGGGGGTGGAGGCGGTTGTTTCCCTTCAGCGGGAGCATGCGTTCTCCGTGTCCGAGCTTGCGGGCATTGTCCTGCATACCTTCCGCGAGGCCACCCTGTTGCAACAAACACCGCCTCGAAATACGGAGGAGGCGCAATATCATCTGTTCTGGGCGGTGGCGGCCATGCTGGTGTACGGAACCGTGGGGCCCGCGCAGGTGAGCGATCAGGCCATGGGGGATTCCAGACTTGTGGAATTATTGCCCCGCATGAGGGCCGTTATTGAGCCTGACCTACAGGCCCGCTTTCCGGCTGAAGCGCTGGGATGGGTGGAGATAACGCTCACGGATGGTTCGGTGCTGCGTAGTGGTGAATTCACGGCGCGGGGCGATGCGCATGCGCCGCTGTCCGATGAGGAAGTGAAAGAAAAATTCAGCCGCCTCGCGGAGCCGGTGCTGCGCGAAGGGACGGGGGAAATCATTGATATCGTCATGGACGTGCAAGTGCCTGGAAATGGGGCGATCTTGTTGGATCGGCTCGACCTGGCATGCCGTCGTGCGTCAAACCGGGGATCGGAATCATGCCGTACCGTTTGTTGAAACAAGCACTTTTTAAGCCCGCTGCAAAACCGATGTTCCGCACGCCCGGGGCATTGCGCAAGTCCTATGACGCCGTCATCATCGGCGGGGGCGGACATGGTCTGGCGACGGCCTATTACCTCGCGCGGGATCACGGCATCAAAAATGTTGCGGTGCTGGAGCAGGCTTGGTTAGGCCATGG
>CAIZGN010000735.1 GCA_903932505.1 Candidatus Hydrogenedentota bacterium | reverse complement strand
CCTCGGCCGCCAGATTGCACGTAGAATCCCGGCGCTGCAATGCCGGGGCAGTCGGGGACGCCTGCCCTCCCTTCCGCTCACCCAAGCCAGTACACCCCACCAAGGATCGCAGCCGGGAGGGCGGACGTCCTCGGCCGCCAAATTTCGCGTAGATTCCCGATACTGCAAAGCCGGGGCAGTCGGGGACGCGTGCCCTCCCTTCCGCTCATCCAAGCCTGTGCGCCACACCAAGGATCGCAGCCGGGATGGCGGACGTCCTCGGCCGCCAGATTTCGCGTAGATTCTCGATACTGCAATGCCGGGGCAGTCAGGGACGCCTGCCCTCCCTTTTCTCCGCTTGGCGGTAGCGTTTTGTAAAATACATTTAGAAATGCTAGGCTCATACCGTCCTTCGATACATGCTTGGATATGACTGCCCTTTGGCAGGAGAACACGGCGGCTCTGGTCTAGCTTGGTTAGGAAAGTATTTGACAGACCATCATAGGAGGCGAGGAACATGGAAAACATCATCGGGCTATTGTGGCAAGTAGCGGTTATCGTGGGGTTCCCAGTCGCTTGGTTTGTCTCGGAGTTGCTATCGGGGCGACGATTTATTCGCTGCGCGCTTGGGGGCTTGGCGATACTGTCTATTGCCGCCACTTTGACTTGCCAAAACATGTTATTACAGATCGACTACAATCTCACATACAGTAAAGCTGCGCGTGAACTTATCGAGGCCACTGTGAAGAAGCTGGAAGCGGGACAGCCAGAAGTCGTGCTGCAGGAATTCAAGGTGCTCGAGGAACGCTTTCCGCTCACCTATGAAGACTCGCATTTCGACGAGTTCGCAGCCGAAGCGGCAAAGAGGATCTTGGCTGGAGGGTCTGGTAGCGCGGCCAACAAGGGGGACAGTGGGCAGAGCATTCAAGCAAAATAGGGCGCGGTTGTTTCTGCTGGGAGGGCGGACGTCCTCGGCCGCCAAATTTCGCGTAGATTCTCGATACTGCAATGCCGGGGCAGTCAGGGACGCCTGCCCTCCCTTCCGTTCATGCGAGGAGGAATGGGCGTAGGACGGTGGTGAAGGCGGCGGGATTTTCCAGATGCACGTTGTGGCCGCATTCGTTCATTTCGTAGAGGGCGATGGATGAATGGCTCTCGCTGATTTGCTCTCCGACCAACCGGTATTTTCGGTCAAGGTTACCGACAATAACCAAGGTGGGGCAGGACAATGAACCCAAGTCACGCCACAGGCTGGATTGTGCCCCCGCGCCCATGCCGAGGAGCGATTCGGCCAGACCGTCCGGGCTGTTGTCGAGCCTCGTTTCGATGAGCGCAGCGCGCAGCGCGGGCTGTTTCTCCAGAGAGGCAAACATCGGATGGCGGTACCACTCGTCAAGAAAGGCGCGGAATCCTTCCCTATTGTCCTGCAGGGCACGGAGTTCCCCGGCCATCTGCGCGTCGCGGGCGCGGCGAACGGCCCGCTGGGTCTCGTCCTCGATGCCGGGCGATGCCGATTCGAGCACCAACCGCTGGACGCGACTTGGATGACGGAGCGTGAACTGGAGGGCGACCCTTCCGCCCATTGAGTAGCCCACTACCGGACACTGCGCGACACCGCGCTCGTCCAAGCCCTGCAGGAGTCCTTCGATACAGGTTTCGACGCTATGTCCCGCTGCCCCTTCAGCGGCCTGAGTGCGGCCATGGCCGGGTAGATCGGGACATAATCCGTGGATGGCAGGGCCGAGGGTCTCAATGATGGGTCGCCATTCCTCGCCGCTACCCATGAAGCCATGGAGGAAGAGGACGGTCTTTTCTCCCTGTCCAAATTCATGCCAGTGCAAAGCGGACATGAAATTCCTTTCATCCCATGGAAGATTTGAAGGCGGAGGCTATGGCCTTGTCCAGTTGGCGGTGCTGGAGCCGGTTTTGCTGACGATTCGTGCGCACTTCGATGAGGGTGGCGCCGGGGTGTTTGAGTGCCTTGCTGTACCGGGCCGAAAAAGCTTCGGGACTCGCGGGTGCGGCGTAGGCCAGGCCGAACATCGCGGCCGCCTTGTCGAAAGAGAGACCGTGCGGCGTGGCGATGTATGTTTCAAAATGTTTGGGGTGCTCCGCCACGGGCAGGAACGAAAAGATGCCGCCTCCGTCATTATTGATGACGACCAGCACGAAGGGTGCTTTCGCTTTTCCGGCCATCGCGAGCGCATTGAGATCGTGCAGGGCGGAAAGGTCGCCGATGATGGCCGTGGCGGACGTTCCAAAGGCTTCTGCGGCACCCAGTGCGGTCGCGATGTTGCCATCGATGCCGCTCGATCCACGATTCACAATGATGTTGCAGGGCGGGCCGTCGTGCGCTCCGAAGAAGTCCATATCGCGAATGGGCATGCTGTTCCCGAGGAAGAGGAGGCTATCCTCAGGCAGGAGCCGCGATATCGTCCGAGCAACGCCAATTTCAGTAATCTCTTGCCGGGCTTCCAGCCACTTGTCGATGGCCGCAGAAATGCGCTGCGAGCATGTCCGCCAAGTATCCATGAAGGCGGGCAAAGCAGAAAAGGCTTCCAGCCCCATCAGCGCGAGGAGTTCTTCCGCGAAGGCACCGGGCTCGGCCTCGATGCGTTCCGTGACGCAGTGGGCCGGATCCTGCCGGAAAGGATGAAGATCCACATGGATATACTCGGCACTTTGCGCGGCGTATTCCTGCAGGCGTTTGGACACGAAGGCCCCACCAAGATGGAGCATGCAGCCATGTCGGCGTTCACTTTTGTGCGCACAGGCGGCCAATCGGTCGTGGTAATGCAGGAGCGCGGGGGCGTCAAATCCGAGTCGTAAACCGGAGGCGATATCGGGCAGCACGGGCCAGGGGCTTGCCTGCGCCAATCGCCGCACGGCGGCCACGTCATCCCGGTGCGAGAGAGCGCCCACAACCAGGAAGCCCGTTCCATTCTTCATCTTGTCAAAAACGTATTGCACGGTCTCCCGCGCACAGTGCGGCGCGGGTGCATGGTAGCGGGTCAGGGTTCTTTCTACACTCGAAGGTAGCGCATGCACCGCTGGATCCGGCGCGGGGGCCAGGGGTTCCCGGAACATGCAGTTGAGGTGTACCGGCCCGGCCGGGGCGCGGGTGGCACGGTATACCGCTTGGGCGATCGCAGAGATTCGGTACGAGTCCGGGGTGAGAAACTCGCCGGGTTCGGGGCAGGGCAGTTCACAATACCACCGGGTATAACGCCCGAAGAGGTGGTGCTGGTCAATGGCCTGATTCGCACCACAGTCGAGGAGTTCGGGGGGGCGATCCGCCGTGAGCAGCAGCAGGGGCACCCGGCTCATGGATGCCTCGACCACGGCGGGCATGAAATTGGCCACGGCCGTTCCCGAGGTGCAGATGAGGGCGACGGGGCGTTCACTGGCCTTGGCGCGTCCCAGCGCGTAGAACGCCAGCGCGCGCTCGTCGAAATGAACCACACGGGAGGCATCGGGCAGTTCGGCTGCGGCCCACAACAACGGTGTGTTTCGCGAACCGGGGGCCATGCAGAAACACTCGATACCCGCAATTTGCAGATGGCGAACGAGCATGTGCGCCCAATAGCTGTTGATATTGGGGAAAGAGGGCGGCTTTTTCCTAGCGGAGGACACGCAGGAAGCCCTCCATCTTGGTGTCGATTTCGTTCCACTCCGCTTCCGGCACCGATCCGTCAACAATGCCCGCGCCGGTATACAGCGCGAGTTCATTGCCCTGAATGAGTCCCGACCGGATGGCGACGCAAAATTCGGCGGCATCAAAGCCGACCCAACCCACGGGCGCACCGTAAATCCCCCGGTCAAAGGGTTCTTCCCGGGCAATCCACTCGAGTGCGGCCTCGCGCGGCGCACCCCCAAGCGCGGGCGTGGGATGCAGGGCGGAAATGAGATCGGCATCGCCAACGTCAGCATTCAGGATGCCCTCGATGCGGGTGTAGAGATGCTGGCACGACCATTGCCGCATGATGGAGGGATGCCCCTGCACCTCCACATGTCGGCACAGGCTGTCGAAGTTTTCTTTGAGGCGCTCCACCACAAAACGGTGCTCGCGCGTTTCTTTTTCGTTGGACAGGAGTTCATCGGCCAAAGCGCGATCCTTGGCATCGGTTTGTCCGCGTGGCCGGGTTCCCGCCAACGCCTCGCTTTGCAGATGGCAATTGTTCCGTTTGTAGAGGCGTTCCGGCGAGGCACCGATAAAGGCGCGGTCTTCCGCCGGATGAAAGCAAAACTCAAAGGAGCGCATGGCGTATTCGAGCAGGGCACTGAGCACGGACAGTGCGTCAAACGGAGCATCTCCTTTGAACACAGACTCACGCGAAAGCACCACCTTGCCCAGTTTCCCGGCACGAATGGCCTCAAGTGCCCGGTTCACGCGATCGTCCCAGCCCCGGCGGTCGGGCGCGTCTGTGCGGCTCTTGACGCGGGGAAGTTCGATGGGTTGGGGCGTTTTCGGGAACTGAATGCTTGCCAGCAGGTCGAGAAAGTGGTTGAAGGCTTGCGAAGCATCCGTTTTCGGGGGTACCGTCGCGTTGCAGGTCAGATAGGTGCGACCGTCTCGCCGCAAGACCTCAAAACGCGGCACCACAAAGCGATAGTCGCCAAAGGCGCTCCAGCGGTCACCCTTGACCGCGCCGGGATGAAAACGGAATCCGCCGTAATACCGCAGGCTGGGATGGCGTGGCGAAAGGCGCGCGCGCATGCGCTCAAAAAGCTGGTCAAGGGTGCGTCCCGGTTTGGGGATCACCACATCGGCTTCGCCGATACCCGCCATCTCGAATTGACCGTCCCGCTCCGACCAGTAGTATTGCGTGGTGTGTCGCTGAGCACGCAGCCACTCGATGGGACTGATGTCCTCGATACGGAAGGCAATCCGGACGATGGGCGCCAAAGGCGCGACTTCCCCCGCACCAGCAGCCCAACGCGCGAGCTGTGCCGCGATTTCCTGGGCCGCTGCCGAGGGCGAAAGAGGGGTCTGGGCGTCCACTATGATAGCCTCCGGGCGGCTAGCAGAATTGTTCGAGGTGCCATGCGCCGCGCATGAAGCCCTCGTCTCGGGTCTGGGTGCAATCCTCGTGTTCGATGCTCAGCACGCCGTCGTAGCCGTTCTGCCGCAGGTGCGACACATATTCACCCCACTGGATGTGTCCGAAGCCGGGAATGACATAACGCCACCATCCCGAACCGTAAATCCCGGTTTTGGCCCGTTTCGCCCGATCCACCAGCACGTCTTTCGCGTGGGTGTGGAAGATTCGGTCCTTGAAAAGGGTCACAGGCAGCAGGTAGTCGCATTCCTGATGGTACAAGTGCGAGGGGTCGTAGTTCAGCCCGAAATTGGCGTCGGGAATGGCTTCAAAGAGCGCCTCGAAGGTATCGACCCCCTGCAGGCAGGTCTCAAACCAGTTTTCGAGCGCAATATTGATCTTTTTCTTGCGGGCATGGGCGAGAACCGGCTTGAAGACCTTCGGCAAGACCTTGCGGATCGTATCGATCTTATTCATGCCGGGTGCGGGGAAGCCCGTGAGGGTGCACACCGTGGGAACGCCCAGTGCGGCCGCTGCGTCGATCACTTTTGTAAAGTCCGCCTGAACCTTCGCGGTTTTTTTCGGGTCGGTCCACTCCGTGGTGTAGAAACACAGCGAACTGATCATGAGCATGCGCTCTTCAAGACCTTTCGCAATATCCCTGACCTTCGCGGCGGTCAGTTTGGCCGCGTCGATGTGCTTGCTGCCGGGGTGCGCCGGAATCTCAAGGCAGGAAATCGAGGTCGATTCCGCAAAATCCAGGACGGTCTCCAAGGTTTCGCCCAGAAAAGGGCCCGTCAACATTCCTACTTGCATGGTGTTTCCTTCCGCGTTCCGCCTCCGGCGGGGTTGGGGACTTGTTCGAGCGCATTGTAGCCGATACCCGGGGGCGTTGGCTACATGTGCAGGAGAATCTTCATGGTTCCAGACTCGCCCGCGCGGCGGAAGGCCTTCAATCCGTCGCGCAGATCAAAAACATCGGTTATCAGCGGTTGCACCTCGACCGTGCCCAGGGACAGGGCCTCCAGCGCAGGTCGGAACGGCCCGCAACGCGACCCGATGATGTTGATTTCGTTGACCACAGGGCCACCCAACTCCAATTGCGCGGGTTGGGCGGTGGTGGATTTCAGGACGACCGTCCCTTCGGGTCGCACCAGCTCAATGGCCCGTCCGAGTGCCCCGGGAGAACCGGTGGCTTCCACCACCACATCGGCACCCCGTTCCAGTGGCTCATCCGCCAGCACAGTGGCGATGCCCAGTTTGCGCAGGTGGGCGAGTTTGGACTCGTGTTTGCCCACGCACACCAGATTTTTCGTTTGCAGCCACAGTACCTGCGAGACCAACTGCCCCAGTTTTCCATCGCCCATGACGATCACGCGTTCGTTGCCATTGAAACGGACCTGCTCCGGAATGCGGAATGCGGCTGCGAGCGGTTCGGTGAAGACCGCAACATCGTCACGCACACTCTGTGGTGCGAGATGCAGATTTTCTTCAGGCAACACGAGGTATTCAGCAAAGGCACCCGGCCGGTTGAGAATACCCAGGACAGATCGCCCCAAACAGTGGTGGGGCATCTCGATTTGGCAGTAGTGGCACCGGTGACACACGCAATTGATTTCACCCACCACACGTTTGCCGATCAGGTGGGCGTTCGAAGCGCGTTCGACGGTGCCGACGAATTCATGACCCAGAATGCCCGAGAATTTCATGTAACCGCGCACGATTTCGAGGTCGGTATTACAAATACCGGCGGACAAAACCTTGATGAGCGCTTCCCCCTTTTCCGGATGGGGCATGGGAACCTCTCGTACCCTGAGTTCACCATCAAAGACCAAAGCGCGCATGGACAATCTCCCACCGCGAGACCGGTCGCGGATTATCCCTATTCAACACCAAATGCGGCCCAGAATCAAGAAACGAAACGCCACCTGCATTCCTCGCTGCACCCCGTCGTCCGTCGGGAGTTTGCGCCCGCCTGTCCGGGCTTCCTATACTGTGCTCCGTCTTTTATTCCGGCCTTGGGACCCGTAGGGATGGCCGGGTGTTCGCGTTTCCCTCAACTTCGGAGGAATCTTGCCGTGCGGCTGCAGCTCATTGACTGGATTATCGTTGTCGCGTCCCTGCTCATCTGTTTCGTTCCCGCGCTGTTTTTTGGCAAGCGTGCCGGTAAGAACACTTCGGAGTTCTTCGTTTCCGGCCGATCCGTGCCGTGGTGGTTGGCGGGACTTTCGATGGTGGCCACCACCTTCAGCAGCGACACGCCGAATCTGGTGACTGACATCGTGCGGCGGCAGGGTGTTGCCGGAAACTGGGTTTGGTGGGCCTTTGTCATGACCGGCGTGGCGACGGTGTTCTTCTACGCCCGCATGTGGCGTCGCTCGGGCGTGATGACCGATCTCGAGTTCTACGAAGTGCGCTACTCGGGCAAGGCGGCGGGGGTTGTGCGCGGGTTTCGAGCGCTTTATCTCGGTTTCTTCTTTAACTGCATGATCATGGCGTCGGTAAATCTGGCGGCATGCAAAATCGCCGCCATTCTCTTTGGTTTGGAAAGATGGCAGACGCTCGCGTTCGTGGGACTGCTCAATGTCGTCTTTGCAACGCATTCGGGCTTGTGGGGCGTGCTGGTGATTGACATGATCCAATTCTTTATCAAGATGACGGCCGTGATTGCCGCCGCCTATTTTGCGTTGAAGCTGCCGGAGATCGGCGGGATGAGCGGTCTCGTGGAAAAGCTGTCGACCAAGACCGGCCCCAATGGACTCAACTACCTGAGCATTCTCCCGGATTTCACCAACAATTGGGATATCGCGTTCACCGTCTTTATCATGCCGATTGCCGTGCAATGGTGGGCGGTGTGGTATCCCGGCGCGGAACCCGGCGGTGGTAGTTATATCGCCCAACGCATGCTCTCGTCCAAATCGGAAAAAGACTCGCTTCGCGCGGTTCTCTTCTTCAACGTCGCCCACTATGTGCTGCGTCCCTGGCCGTGGATTCTCGTGGGCCTTTGCTCGATTATCGTTTTCCCGGAACTGTCTGATATCCAGAAGGCCTTCCCGAACCTCGATCCGAAACTCGTCGGTCACGATATCGCCTACCCGGCCATGCTGCGGTGTCTGCCCGCCGGTTTCATCGGACTGATGGTGGGGGGCCTGATTGCGGCCAATTCCTCCACTATCCTCACGCACCTCAACTGGGGTGCATCCTATCTGGTGCATGACTTTTACCGGCGCTTCTTTGTGAAGGACGCGGACGAAAAACACTATGTGTGGGCCGGGCGCATGGCTACGCTTCTGCTGTTCTTCTCCTCGTCCGCTACGGTTTTCGTATTGGATTCCGCCAAGGACACCTTCGACATGATCCTTCAGGTCGGCGCGGGCACAGGCTTGTTGTACCTGCTGCGCTGGTTCTGGTGGCGAATCAATGCCTGGTGCGAAGTGACCGCGATGATCAGTTCATTTGCCGTGTCTATAGCCTTGTTGATACTCAAGAAACAAGGCATTGCGTTTGCGACGTCCACCAACCTCCTCATCACGATTGTGTTCACCACCGTGTGCTGGCTGCTGGCGGCCTATTTCGCGCCGCAAACGGATCGGAAAGTCCTGATCGATTTCTACAAGAAAGTGCGCCCATTCGGTCCGGGTTGGTCGGCTGTCCGCCAAGAGGCAGGAATCTCCGAGCAGGAGGCCGCCGCCACCCACGAAAACATCCCCCTGGCCCTCTTGGGTTGGGTCGCGGGCTGCATGATGATCTGGTCCTCACTGTTCTCCGTTGGAAACTACCTCTATGGTCGCATGGGCCTCGCTGCTGGACTGCTGTGGGTCTTTCTGATTACTGGTGGGGCCGTGGTTTGGGTCATTAACCAGTTGTGGTCTGATTCTTCGACCGAAGCCTGAGTAAAGCGGACAGCTGATACGGTTCTGGTATGATTGGTGACGCTAACTTTCGACAAAAAGGCTTCCAAGTCCCCGTTGTTCGAGAAGATTCATTGAGGCACGAGTGGTCGTGCGAACCGACGGGTAGGGGACAATTCGTTATGTATTGCTGCACCCATCCAAAGGTGCTGAACCTTGGAAAGGCACGACCGCATGAGTCATTTTTCGTGGCCGATTGACGGCGGTATTATTGGCCTGTACTTGCTGGCCACGATGGCGGCAGGCATCGGGGTGCGTCGCTATGTGGGCAAGGTCGAGCATTTCCTGGTGGCCGGTCGCGAGATGAACCTGTATCTCGGCATCGCATCGCTCGCCGCGACGGAATTCGGCATTGTAACCTGCATGTACACCGCGCAGAACGGCTTTGAAAAGGGCTTCGCGGGGGCAACGCCCGGCATCTTGCAGGCGGTGGCCATGTTTGTGATCGGCATCACGGGCTTCTGCGTGAAACCGTTGCGCGATTCGGGGGTAATGACCATTCCTGAGTTGTTTGAGAAGCGTTTTGGGCCGAATGTGCGCTGGCTTGCCGGGGTGGTCATTGTGCTGGGTGGGTTGCTCAACATGGGGGTCTTTCTACGGACGGGCGGCGAGTTTCTGCTGCTGGTTTGCGGTTTTGAGTCCGGGTATATCTCGGGGACGCACTATCTCGAAATTGTGATGACCATCCTCCTGCTTTCCGTCATGACGTACACAATCCTCGGTGGCATGTTATCCGTTCTCGTCACCGATTTCCTTCAGTTTATCGTCATGAGCCTGGGTTTGATTATTGTAACCGTGTTGATCTTCAAGGACGTCGGCTGGACAAAGATGATGGATGCTGTCCAGACGCATTACGGCGCGGGTGGATTCAACCCTTTCGCAAATCCGGACATGGGCGTGTCGTATGTGGTGTTCAACCTGCTGCTTCAAACGGCGGCGACGCTGACCTGGCAGACGACCATCCAGCGGGTACTCGCCGCCAAAGATACCGATACCGGCCGCAAGGTCTACACGCGTACCGCCTTTTTCTTCGTGTGCCGGTTCATGATTCCGGCACTGTGGGGCGTCGCGGCACTGGCCATGCTGGTGCCGGAACAGTACGGCGGCAACACGCTCTATGCCATGCCGGTCTTCCTTGGGCAGTTTCTGCCGGTGGGGGTCATGGGCATTCTTATCGCGGCGATGCTGGCGGCGGACATGTCGACCGACTCGTCCTACATGATTGCCTGGGCCGGGGTGATCTACAACGACATCATGTCGCCCTTTCGCCGACGCGCCCACACCGAAAAAGAAGGCTTGTTCTGGAGCCGCTTCATCGTGGCGACCATTGGTGTGTTTCTCATGTTCTGGGGCTTGTGGTACAAGCTTGAGGGCGACCTGTGGACCTATCTGGGAGTCACAGGCACGATCTATCTCTCCAGCATGTCCACCCTGCTCATCGCCTGCTGTTACTGGAAACGGGCCAATGATTGGGGTGCCTTTGGTGCGATATTGGCCGGTGCGCTCATTCCCGTTGGTTTCCTGATTCTCGGGTTGATGCCCGCCACGAAACCCCTCGCCAAGTCGATCGGGCCGTATTATTCCGGCATCGCCGCCTACGCGAGTGCCGCCGTCGCCATGGTGATAGGCTCTTTGCTCAAACCATCCGGCACGAAGGGATAGACCGATGCAATTTCAGATGTTTTGGCTGGTATTGTCCGTGGTCTGTGTGGTCTGGTATTCCACCATTACGGTCTATGTGGCCATCAAAGGGTTTTGGGACATCAAGTCCATGCTGGAACGTCTGGCCGCGCCAGACGATGAAAATGCGGTGAATCGTTGATAACCGGATAGCGAATTGAAGGATTCGTCAACCATGGAGGCGTTATGACGCTCATCTCGATTTGGATGACCTTTTGCTCGGGGCTGGTGGCGGCGTCGGGCACAATTTCGGGGCAGGTAGTGAATGAAACCGGTCAGCCGGTGCCCGCAGCGAAAATATATCTCGAGCCGGGTTTGGCGGGCGAGTTGTTGACCTCCTCGGCAGACGACAAGGGCGCATTCATGGTAAACGAAGTGCCTGTGGGGCCGGTCGGTGTTTTGGCGAAGACCGAAGGCCTGGCTTTCGGTGGCAAACACGTCAACCTGCTGGCGGGGCAGAAGGTGGAGCTTTCGATTGTGCTGCGTCGTGCCGGGTCTGTGGAGGGGCGCATAGAAAATGAGCGAGGCAAGCCCGTGCTGGGCGCGAGCATTCCGCGCGTGGCTATCACCTCCCCCGACAAGGTGGGGCTGCCGCTGGCGAAGCTTTCAAAGCTGGGCATATCACTGCCGGTGTCGGGCGAGAAAGGCCAGTTCTCCATTTCGAACTTGCCGGTGGGCGGCAGCATCGCTCTGCAAGCGGTGCACGTCGATTATGCGCAGGCGAGTTTGTCCGGCGTTGTGGTCGGCGAACATGGACTCAAAGTCCAAATGGAGCCTGGGGTACTGCTCTCCGGACGAGTGGCCACCGGCGAGAACCGGGAGTCTGTCGGCGGGGCTTTTGTCTTTTTCCGCAACGCTTCTCCTCCCAACGACACCACCTTGCTGGTCGGCGGTTCCGGTGGCGATTTCATCGTTCGTCTCCGCCCCGGCGAGTATATGTATCGGGCAGAAACCGCAAAATTCCGTTCTGCGGGCTGGGATACCATCGGTATCGCGCAAGGAGAGCAGACGAGGAATATGGAAATCTTCGTGTCGGTGCCCGGACATATCCGGGGGACGCTGGGCAACGCCGCCACGGGCCAGCCCATTCAAGGCGCACGCATCGTGCTGACGCAGCGTGGGGTTCAGTCCGATGTGCAACGCACCGGGGCAAAAGGCGAGTTTGATTTTGAATCTGCGGCCGGAGAGGCTATCGTCAAGGTGGAATCGGCCGCTGGATACCTGCCCGACACCGGGGGTGCGACCAAACTTGAGGTAAAGCCCGGCGAAACGACGGAACTCCCCGGTCTCTGGCTCGCGCCGATACCGGTCTTCCCCCTCGTGCTTGCCGATGCGCAAAATCGACCCGTGACGGGCGCGGTGGTTTCCATGGTCCAACCTTCTCAGTTCGGTTGGCGCATCGCGGATGATGCGGGCCGCGTTTCAGTGTCGGTCGGGGCATGGCCGCAGGATGGAAAACTGGTGGGCCTTACCGAATCGCCGGATGGCACCTCGGCGGGCGTGTTCATGCTGGAACGCAAAGACGCAGCCGGAAGCCGGGTTCAACTCCTGCCAGTGTCTTCGGTTTCAGGTTCCGTAGTGGACGACCGGGGCAAGCCGGTGGCGGGTGTGCCGGTTGCCAGCGTCTACGCCGATGAGGCACTGGTGGAGCCCGTTGCGTTGTGGCGCAACTTCTCGGACAGTGCGGGTCAATTCCGCTGGCCGTCGGTGGCAGCGGGAGTGCCGCAAAAGTGCGCGGTACTCTCGGATACCGGCGGCACTGTGGCCTCGCCGCCCTTCAATAATGAGCCGGGTGCACAGAAGGCGCTTGCCCCCATTGCATGCGGCAAGGTGAAGGCCGGGGCCAGCGTTTTCGGCAAGCCCTTTGCCTGGTCGGCGCTGCCCAAGGCGTCGGGCCCGGATGTTCCCGCGAACAAACCGGCCGTTGTGGTCTGTGCCGATACGGACGAGGCACCGGCGGTGGCGGAGGGCTTGGATACCGCCAAACCCCTGCTGGAGCGGCTGGGATATGCGGGTGTACTCGTAGTGCACGGCGATTATCAAGCGGCTACGCAAGTACCCGTGTATCGCGGCGAGGCGCCCGGCCCTGCGCGGGTCTACGTGGTGGATGCGCAGGGCAACGTGCGCATGGAAACCTTCGGGTTACCCCCGGTTCGCGTCCTCACGGAAGGCCGGTAATGACCAAGGTTTTTCGCTATAGTGTGGTGCTGATTGGGATGCTGGCGACAGGAGCCGTCCATGCACTGCAAGTGCACGGCCAGATTTGTGACATGCAGAAGGCCCCCCTGTCCGGCGCACGGGTCTGGCTCTTGCAGGAAGAGCAGGTTTACACCGCCACATCGGACGCGCAGGGAAAATTCGCCATCGACGGCATTAATGTGGCCCCTTCCGTCTTGACGGTATACCAGCCGGGTTTCGCAGTGGGTGGCCATGCCGGGGTACTGATGACCGACACCGAAGTTCCGGTGACCCTGAGTCCAGCCGCCACCGTTCATGTGCAGGCGATTTCCGCACCGGGTTTGCCCGCGCCCGGCGCACGCGTCCGCACCATCATTTTGCCGCAGGGGGTCGCCATTCCGGTGGAACGCCTCGCCGAAGCCGGTTTTCCCAAGCTTCGCACCGATGACGAAGGTCGCGTGACGGTCGAAATGTTGCCGCGCGGAGTGCCCGTGTCGTTGTGGTTCACGCATGCCCAATACGCGGACACCGAAGTGGTGTGTGTGCCGGGCGAAGAGGATGATCGGCAGGCCGTCATGCTGCCCGGGGTCGCCCTGCGCGGACGGGTGACCTGCGCGGGAAAATCCGTGGTCGGTGCGCATGTCTTCCTGTTTCAGATGAAAGCTGAAACGCCCCAGATCTACGCCGAGGCATGGAGCGACCCTGAGGGCCTCTATCATCTGCAGGCCGGGCCGGGAGAATACCTCATCGAGGTGCGACACAAAGACTATGCGTCTCCGGCATCGGCCGCCGCGCGCATGCGGGACTACGCCACACCGGTGGTAGCAGATTTGGAGATGGCGGTTCCCCACATCGTTCAGGGGCAAGTGTTGTTGCCGGACGGTTCGCCCTGTATCGGGGCCGGACTCAGCTTCCGCCAAGCAGAATCCGGGGTGGTGGAAACCTTTTCCGGTTCCGAGGGCCGGTTTCGTCTGCGAACCGGAGCGCCATCCGGTGCGCTGGAAGTGCATCCACCACTCGGGTTCATGATGGAGACCGCGACGGTCTTCAAGGTGCTTTTCAAGGACGGCGACAAAGTGGATCTTGGAACCATCCGTCTGAAGGAGCTCCCGGCGGTCACCGGAACCATTCTGGATACCGATGGAAAACCCGCCACCCGTGCGCTGATCACCTCACTCAACAAAGACCTGCCTTTCTGGACCTTTCCGGATGCGGAGGGCCGATTCCGCATTCAATTGGCGGCCGCACCGGAAGACGGTATGGCCCGTTTTCGGGTGGAGCATGCGGATCGCTTTCAACGAGCCGATTTCGCTCTGGAATATGCGAATCTGAAGCCGGTTGAAGTCAAGATGAAACCCTACACGCCCGACCAGACGCAGGATCCCGCGAAGGCCGGAACCAACAAGCTTGCCGGACTCTTGGGGAAGATGGCACCCGCCCTGCAATGCCGGGCGTGGATTCCAGACACACCCATTGGCCCGGATCAGTTGCGCAATAAAGTGGTCGTCATTACCTTTCTCGGAGGCTTTGACCAAAGCCTTCAGGGCATTAACCGGATGGACGAACTCCGCGCCTTGCAGCATTTGTTCAAGGACGACTCCGGCATTCTTTTCCTCGCGGTGCATGACGGCACGAGTGAGAACGAGTTCGTGGAAGAATGGGTCAAGGCAGCGGCGATTCCTTTTCCTGTCGGTGTAGACACCGAGGATCTCGTCACCTTTTCCTCCTTTCGTATCAACGCCATTCCCCAGACGGTAATCATTGACCGACAAGGCAACCTCTGTTATTACCAGGTGGATGGTCGCTTGCTGGAGCTTATTCAGACGCTGCGCAGGAAATCATGATCGAGCATTTCGCCCTGCTGGTTTTTTGTGGCCGGGCATGGTACCCTTTGGATCAATAACAGCAAGGGCGGACGGGCCGCCTGCGGTAGGAGAACACGCAATGGAACTGAATCCGGAAATCTTCCGCGAATATGACATTCGTGGCATCGTGGACAAGGACTTGGATGCGAGCACCTTTGAGTTGCTCGGAAAAGCCTACGTGGCGTACATGAAGGGCAAGACCAAGTACAACTGCGCGGTGGTAGGGCGCGATGGTCGCCTGACAGGCCGGGAATATGCCCACGCCGCCATTGATGGCATCACCTCGTGCGGTATGAACGTCGTTGACATCGGCGAAGTGCCGTCACCAGTCATGTATTACGCGCTGAACACCGTGAAGGATGTGGATGGCGGGCTGATGCTCACCGCCAGCCACAATCCCAAGGAGTACAACGGTTCGAAAGTGGCCGTGGGGAAGACCACCATTTACGGCGAGGAAATCTCCAAGCTCTATGGCATCGCAAAGGCGGGGAAATTCCCCGTGGCGAAAAAGCCGGTCACCATTACGAAGATGAATGTGGTGCCCGACTATCAAAAGCGGATTGTGCGCGGGATCAAGCTCAAGCGCAAACTGCGGGTCGTGGTGGATGCCGCCAACGGCGTGGGCGGTGTCGTGGCCGTGCCTATTTTCGAGCAACTGGGCTGCGAGGTCATCCCGCTATACTGCGAGGTCGATGGTAATTTCCCGAACCATCATGCCGACCCGACCAAAAAAGAAAACCTAAAGGATCTGATTCGTCTGGTGAAGAAGTACAAGGCGGATGTGGGTATCGGCTTCGATGGCGATGTGGATCGTCTGGGCGGTTGTGACGAGCAGGGCAACATGCTTACGGGCGACCGCCTGCTCGCCTTGTTCGCCCGCAGCATCCTGAAGGACAAGCCGGGCAGTGTTATTCTGGGCGAGGTCAAATGCTCGCGTGGTCTCTATGAAGACGTCGCCAAGCACGGTGGAAAACCCATCATGTGGCGCACGGGCCATTCCCACATCAAAGCCGCCATGATCGAGAAGCACGCACAGTTGGCGGGCGAGATGAGCGGACACATTTTCTTCAAGCACCGCTGGTACGGCTTCGACGACGCGATCTATTCTGCTGCACGACTGCTTGAGTTGCTCGCGGCCGAAAAGAAGCCGCTGAGCGCGCATTTGTCCAGCATCCCCGAGCGACCCGTCACCCCGGAAATCGAGTTCAATTGCGCGGATAACAAAAAATTCAAGGTCATTGAGGAAGCCACCAAGTTCTTCCAGGGCCAGGGCTACGATGTGGTCACCATCGATGGAGCGCGCATCGAATTCCCGGATGGATGGGGTCTCCTGCGCGCATCAAACACCTCGCCCAAGCTGGTCATGCGGGTAGAGGCCGATACCGCAAAACGAGTCAAGGAAATCCGCGCGATCATTGAGAACAAAGTCAAGGAATTGAACGGGTAAGCGTTTCGTAGGCACGTTGAAAGGCACGGTAGTCCATGGCTGCCGTGCCTTTTTATGTGGTGAT
>CAIZGN010000734.1 GCA_903932505.1 Candidatus Hydrogenedentota bacterium | reverse complement strand
TCCCCAGAAGTACGGGTCATGCTTGATGGCCGTCCATGGACAGCCTTGGTTATTGATACAGGCAAAGAAATTATTGAAGCGTTTGTCCGTATGCGCAAGATAAAGACTCAGCCAAGTTATCCCGATGGAGGCAATTGCAGAAGCCCACAGCATACCCACGATCGTAGGTGGCGATGCTTTCATTCAGAATCCCTCCGTTACGAAAGTCCCATGCGATCATGGTGGTTCTTTCTGGGCATAGTCAACCTTGCCCGCAACCCCGTTTTGCCGGCTGAGGGTTTTCTCTATACGTTCGGGTCAATCTCCAAAATTGCTGGAATGTCATCACCGCACACCTCTTATTGTTCAATACTGTCGCCTGATTACCGCTTGCGCCCCGACCTCAGAAGCCGAAGGGCGATGAGACGAACCCCATCCCTGTTACCGACATGCAGTATTTGGACTTAAGGTCGGAGACGGCGGAAGAAAATGCAGCCTGAGAGCGAGGTAACAACGCCCAAGGAGTCCAGGACTGCGCCCAAGAGATATCGCTTGTTACGGACTCCGGCGCCTCTTGCCCGAAGTACATGGTGGAGCACAACACCAACGCACCACGTCCAGCGGTCGATTCTGCCGCACTGCCCGGCATCGGCTCGCCCGTAAACGGCAACGCGCTCAGTACCACTGCCAGCAATGAAATTCCAGTCTTGGTTTTGCGATTCATGGGCCTACCCTCCAACTCCAGATTTTGAACACTGTTTAACTCTCTTGCGTACATCTGGATAAGAAGGAAAAGGCCCCCGGTGGTTACAGGCCACCACCCGCCTCATTACCGATTCTTTGGTTTTTGGCCCCCTGGTGCCCTTTCCAGAAGGACAGAGAGATATCCCATGCGTCCTTCCCTAGTTGGAATTGGACTCCTTGACCGGCGATAATGTGTCGATAGACAAGGCGTTCAATTCCAACTAGGGCGGGACAGAACCATCAATGATTATCTTAGCCACTGAAACGCGACGTTTGGCAAGGCTAACCAAGTGGCATCGCTGGTTTGCCTGGCATCCAGTGACCACGCTGGATGGGCAAAGGGTGTTTCTGAAAACGATTTACCGAAAAGCCTTCACCATGACCTTGGGTCTTGAGCGTGATTTCCAATTGCTCTACAGCCTGAGCCTGCCTGATGAAGATTCCTCTACCCCACTATCATCCTGACCTTAAATGAAAAAGAAGGCCAACCCGTCAGGGTCAGCCTTCTAAGCCGTCTTGAATTGTCTTGTTTTCTGCCGAATAGTTACAAATTCCACCCGATCCTAGAGCGACTTCACCATCAAATCGGCAACGAGCTTGCTGAATGCAGCGGGATCGGGCAGGACGCCACCTTCGGCGAGCAAAGCCTGTCCGTGCAACAATTGGGCGTAGCTGCGAAGCAGGGGATCGGTCGGGTCGGCGTCAAATCGGGCACGCAACCGTTCAAGAATGGGATGCGATGGATTGAGCTCGAGAATGCGCTTGGTGACTGGAATTTCCTGCCCCATCGCCTTCATCATCTGCTCCATTTGCGGGGTCATGTCATAGGCATCGGTGACCAGGCAGGCCGGGGATTCCGTGAGTCGGTTTGAAAGCCGCACTTCTTTAACATGGTCGCTCAATTTGTCTTTCAACGACTCAAACAGGGAGCTGAACTGCTCCTGCTTTTCCTTGCGCTCCTCTTCGGCAGCCTTCTTTTCCTCTTCCGTGCCCAGTTCTGCCCCGCCTTTGCCGACGGATTGGAACGGTTTGCCGTCAAATTCGAAAACGGATGAAGCCCACACCTCGTCAACCGGCTCATCAAGCAGAAGGACTTCAATGTTGCGTTGCTTGAAAGCCTCCAGATGCGGTGAGTTTTCGATGGCGGCACGGGATTCACCCGTCATGAAATAGAGGGTCGTTTGCGTCTCGGGCATGCGGTCAACGTATTCCCGCAGGGAAACGAGCTTGGAGGGATCAGCCGTGGATTGGAACAGGGACAGCCCCAACAGGCGCTCCCGATTATCACGATCCTGAAACAGGCCTTCCTTCAATACCCGGCCGAATTCCTTCCAGAACAGCAGATACTGCTCGTAATCATTCTCCTTCATTTCCTCAAAAGCGGACAGCACCTTGCCCACAATGCCCTTGTTCATGCGCTGAATCTGGCGATCCTGCTGGAGCATCTCGCGGGATATATTGAGTGACAGGTCTTCAGAGTCCACCACCCCGCGAATGAAACGCAGGTATTCCGGGAGTAGTGCCTTGCAGTCATCCATGATGAAAACCCGTTTCACATACAGATGAACGCCATGGAGTCCCTGTCCACGATGAAAGAGATCCATTGGAGTCTTGGACGGCACATAAAGCAGGATTCGATATTCGAGCGTGCCTTCGATCTTCGCCTGGATGCGAGTCATCGGGTCGTTCCAGTCGTGCGAGATATGCTTGTAAAACTCAGCGTATTCCTCGTCAGGCACTTCGTTTTTCGGGCGCAACCAGATCGCCTTTTGCGAATTCATCGTCTGCCGTGTCACCACGGTCTTCTCTTCCGCGCCCTCGACAGGCTTGCCGTCCTCATCCCGCTCGATTTCTTTGCGCTCTACATCCATCTGGATGGGATAGGCCACGAAATCGGAATACTTCTTCACGATACCCTGAATCGTCCACTCTTTCGTGTAGTCATTCATACCGTCTTCCGTGTCGGCGGGTTTCAAATGCAAGGTGACCGTAGTCCCTGCTTCGTCACGGGTGGTTTCTTCCAGCGTATAGGTGCCTTCGCCCGCAGATTCCCAGCGTGTTGCAGTCGCCTCACCCGCCTTGCGCGTAATCAGCTCAACACGATCCG
>CAIZGN010000733.1 GCA_903932505.1 Candidatus Hydrogenedentota bacterium | reverse complement strand
CGCCGGGGCGGCCGGCGCAATATAACTCCGCAATTGGTGAGCCCGATCGGCTCCCTGAGAACAAGGCAAACTCATGTTTTCGATTTCCTTGCATGATTATTCCGTACAGTCAAAACCACAACCAGCAGAACGCCGCACAATACAATCAATCCGCCGGTTCCCGCTGCAGGAACACCACCCGCAGCGATCATCTGAATATAAAGCGTGTTGGAGACCGCGTCTGTGCCCATGCCGTCCCGCGCCCGACACACATAAATCCCCTCATGAACCGGTGCAAGCGCGGCGATGGGATACGTTGCCGAACTGCCCACGTTAATCACCTGCCCGTCTTTTTCCCAAGTGTACACTACCCCACCCGCCGCGTTGTGCGGTGTTGCAATGATAGAGACCGGCAGACCCTCTTCCGGCCACGCCGGAGAGGTACGTATCTCGACTGAGAACGGTTGCGGCGTACCGCTCACCGCCACATCATCGATGCATATCCCGTAACCATATTTCGCCGTGCCCAGAAACGCAATCGCGCAGGCTGCACCACCGGTAGGCAGTGGCAGTTCCGTTGATTCCGCCGTCCACTCGTCCACCGTTTGGTCGAACGTCGTCAGCGTCGTCCACGACTCCGAAGGCGAACCCCGGAATAACACACTCAACGTGTCCTGGTCTCCGCCCCATCCCTGCATGAAAAGCCCAAACCGCAGCATGGGCTGCACGGCACCGGTCATGTCAAAATCCGGTGAAATCAGCAGGGTGCGGTAGTCCGCATAATCAGCCACAAAGAACGTCGCGTCATACAACCCGCTCAGCGAGTCCATTGGAAAGCCCACCGGCCCTCCTGGCTTGCTCTCCCAGTTCACACCGCCCGCCATCATCTGCGTGCTCCAGCCCGGCGGAAGCGCACCCAGATGCTCAAAGTCTTCTTGCAGATATTGTCCCACCGCCTGCGTTGTGAATGTCCCGTCAAGCCCCGAAGCCGTACCAGCCGTATTCTGCGCGCGCAACCGGAAATGGTACACCGTCCCCGGCGTCAAACCCGTCAGCATCGCCGTCACCGGAACAGCCTCCATCCCCGCATCACTCGCCACATTCCCATGCACGTCCAGCGCCGGGGCGGTGCTTCCATAGGAGGCTGTCGGCCCGTACTCGAAATACGCCGTCGTCGTGCTGTAATTTGCCGTAAACGTCCCGCTCAACGTGGCCCGCCGCTGAAAGAGGTTGCCCGAGGAATCTGTTGCCGCCGTCGGCGGCACCGGGCTCACAAACATCGTCAACACGGTCTTGTCCCCGCCCACCGATTCCCCGTTGGCATTCGAGGCCACCAAGCGGTAGTGATAGCTCGTCAACGGACTCAGCCCGCCAATTGTCGCATTCACCGACACCGATGTGAACGAGGAACCCGCCGAAAGAACCGGTGTCGTCATTCCGTACGCGGCCGTCGGCCCGTACTCAAAATAATACGTTGTCGCGGCGCCGCTCGGGCTCACCCTTCCGTTCAGCGTCACCGCAGTCGTCAACACGTTGGTTGCCGCCACTGTCATCGCTATGGGAGCCGAAGGGGTCGCCGAACCGGGATCCAAATACGTCACCTCGCAGGCCACAACGGCCGAGGTATAGCGAATCCGCATATACCCGCTCTCGCCCCACGTATCGCCCCAGCTGTTCCGCAATATCCAGCAACCACCACCGCCCTCCGGCGGATTGTCGTCCCAACCCACCAGTGCGATCGCGTGATTCGTCGGGGTATACGCGCCATTCGGACATCCGGTGTTGGTGTCTTCAAAAACACCCCCGGCATACGCCGAAAAGGCTCCCGACACGTACACCGCCGCGTCCACGACCCCGAACGTCCGTATAGCCGTCTTGATCGCCGTGATGTCGCCGCACGGTACCCGATACCAACCGTTGAACGTAAAGCGCGGCTCCGTCCAATACGCATCATTGCAGTACCCCGGATCTACGTCTGTGTAAGGAAACACGCTCTCCAACGGAACCCCCATCCCGGCATCGACCAGGGCCTGCAACTCAAAATAGTCGTAATCTGCACCCGAGCACCCCGAAAAGTGGGTGCTGTACGGGGCCGTCCGCCCAAGACAAAAAGAGATAAACGCCTCCGAAAAATCAATACACTGGTCGTCCACCAGTCCATACGCAAGATTGTAACTGCCCTCTGCGGCAGCCACCGCCCCGAAGGCATAACAATCCCCGCACGCCCCTTGGTTGCGCACTGGCCCCAAATACGTGTGACCGCCATAATTCAGCCAGGAAAATTGCGCCTCAAGTGACTTCCGGTTCAGATACTTCGCCAGCGGGCCAATTCCCTTCGCCGCCGTGGAGGGGGCGGAGGATGCCGGTTGCCGACGGCTCAATAACTGCTGCTTCTCCGCCGGGCTTAGGTTGTACACCCAGTTCGGGGCCACCGTGAAACTATAGCCATTCGCGTCAATCTTTGCCTGAATGGCCTCCAGAGATTCCTCCGCCGCAAATGCCAACGGATCACCGGGTGCGGCATACGCCGAAGCCCCCGTACACAATAAAGCCACCGCCAGCCAAGCCAAACACACCCGCGAAAAAGATAAAGAAATTCCCATGTCCTTCCCTTTCATGTAGTTTCCTCAGCCACGCCAAACTCCGGTTGTGAAGTGCACAATAACCGTACCATGAGTTCCCGGTTTTTTCAAGACCCGGCAGGCGGCGGCCCATGCGAACCCTAAAGGGGTATCCTACGAAGCATCATCCGGATTGCGTAACCGCGCGGGGTCGATATCAGCATCCCGAAGTATTTGCATCAGCAACCCGACCCCCAAAGTCTTGGATGCGTGCATACGGATGGTGACCCTCCGTCCGTCGGGATGCCGAAAGTCGGCGTGGCTTCCCTTTTGCCGGTCAAAAGGCATGGCAGACTCTATGGATACCCCCCCCCGCACCCCCGGCCCAAATACAGCACCCCCACGGAGGCCGGTGCTTTACCGGCACGCCGTGGGGGGTGTTTCTCAATTAGCCGTTGTATTTCCGAAGCACAAGGCTGGCGTTCGTCCCGCCAAAACCAAAGCTGTTGGACATCGCCGTGTTCAGGGTGACATTGTCCTGCCGCGTGCGGACGATCGGGAAGCCTTCTGCCGCCGGATCGAGCGTTTCGATATTCGCGGAGGCGCAGATGAAGTTGTTGTGCATCATCAGCATGCAATAGATCGCTTCATGCACCCCGGCCGCACCCAAGGCGTGGCCCGACAACGATTTCGTCGAGCTGATCGGCGGAACGTTGTCGCCAAACACCTCGCGAATCGCCCGCAGCTCCACCGGATCCCCTGCTGGGGTACTGGTGCCGTGCGTGTTGATGTAATCAATGGGCGTGTCCACCGTGTCCAGCGCATGGCGCATGCAACGCACGGCGCCTTCGCCCGACGGAGCCACCATGTCCGCACCGTCCGAAGAAAAGCCGTAGCCCACAATTTCCGCGTATATGTTCGCACCACGCGCCAGCGCATGCTCCAGCGCCTCCACAACCACCACACCGCCGCCCGGCGATGCCACAAACCCGTCGCGATTCGCGTCATACGCGCGGGACGCTTTCTCGGGGGTGTCGTTGTACTTGGAGGAAAGCGCCATCATGGCATCAAAGCCCATGGAAAGCTCCCAGCTTTCCTCTTCACCACCGCCCGCGAACACTAAGTCCTGACGGCCAAGCTGAATCTGGTCCATCGCGTGCCCGAT
>CAIZGN010000732.1 GCA_903932505.1 Candidatus Hydrogenedentota bacterium | reverse complement strand
TTGCCCTTGCGCTCCAGCAGGACGTTGGAAAGGATGGGGAGGGTATGGCGCCGTTCGATTATTCCGGAAACAGCATAAAGCGGCTCCAGTAGGGTCTCCCTATTTATCTTTATAGTATTCATTATATTTTCCTGATAATGATGATAATGCGGCCTGTTTCCGTGGATATCTCTGCATTTTCATTTGTATTCATGCTTCTGCAACAGCTTTTTCGTCTGTACAAGCCTGTGGGCCTTTTTTTATTGTTTGTGGGTTCTTTCTAGAATCCTGAAAATTATCGAATAATCCACAGGAAGTCACTGACTTGTTCCCTAACTTTGTCATCCTTTGAGCACCTGTTCCAATACGTGATAATCGTGATTGATCTCGGTATGTTTCTCGCGCAAAGACGCAATCATGCGGCAGGCGTGAAGCACCCTCGTGTGATCGCGGTTGCCAAAAGCGTCGCCGATGTCCGGCAGGCTATGCTGGGTCTGGTCCTTCGCCAGCGCCATCGCCATCTGGCGCGGCCGGGCCACGTTACGACTGCGCTTCTTTGAGTGCATGTCGGAGATCTTGATCTTGTAAAAGTCTGCCACCGTCTTCTGGATATTATCGATGGAAATCTGCCGATTCCGCACCGACAGGAGATCCTTAAGCGCTTCCTTGGCCAAGTCGAGGGATATGTCCTTGCCGTTGAAACGAGAAAACGCGACCACGCTTTTCAGCGCGCCTTCGAGTTCGCGCACATTGGAACGGATATGTTTGGCGATGAAGAAGGCCACTTCCTCATTCAATCGCACCGAGATGGCTTCTGCCTTCTTCAGTACGATGGCCACGCGCATCTCCTGCTCAGGCGGTTCAATGCCGACCGAAAGGCCCCAGGAAAAGCGCGATTTCAGGCGCTCTTCTATGCCGCTGATGTCCTTGGGATAGGTGTCGCAGGTAATGATTACCTGCTTATGTGCCTCGATCAGCGCGTTGAAGGCATAAAAGAATTCTTCCTGGGTTCTATCCTTGCCGCTGAAGAACTGAATGTCGTCGATCAGCAGCAGATCGAGCGAATGGTAATAGCGCTTGAAATCGTCGAAGGATTTCTGGTGGTAGGCCCGCACCACGTCCGAGATGTACTGGGCAGCATGCAGATAGCGGACTTTCGCCGTAGGGTGTTGCGCGAGGACGTTGTTGCCGACAGCATGTATAAGGTGGGTCTTGCCCAAACCCACCCCGCCGTAGACGAACAGTGGATTGTAGGATGTGCCGGGATGTTCGGATACCTGCAGTCCGGCGGCGCGCGCCAGTTGGTTGGCTTTTCCGATGACGAAATTATCGAAGGTAAATTCCGGAATCAGGCCTGCCTTTTCATGGTTGCTGGAACGGGGGCGCGTCGCCTGGCTGATAGATGCGGCGGCCGCAGGATTCGTGGCGGGACCTGGCGCGGAAGACTCGGTCTTGCTCATCGCCAGGCTGACGCGGATGGGCGAGGAAAAATACTCGGCCGCCATCGCCTCGATGCGGGCGAGGTAGCGGTTTTTGATCCAGTCCAGGACGAAGCGGTTCGGCGCTAGGATAGCAAGCTGCCCGGAAGGCGTCTTGCTGTCGAGTCGGAGGGGCTTGATCCAGGTATTGAACTGCTGTGCCGGGAGCTCATTTTCTAAGCGGCTCAGGCAGGAAAGCCAGAATCTTTCCATAGCCCTGTTTTAAAGAGTAAAGAAACTTGGAATAAGTGATGGAAACCAGCACGTATTTTAGTCCTTCACGGCGAAGTTATCCACAGGCATTTATTCATCCAGGCCCCATAGCGTCATTGACAGCAAATGCCAAACTGAGGTTAAATGCTTGGTTCTGTCGTAAGCAAGAAAGAATTCCAAAATGAAGCGCACTTATCAGCCCTCCGTAATTCGCAGGAAACGCACCCACGGCTTTCTTGTGCGCATGCGTACCCGCGGCGGTCGCGCGGTCATTCGCGCTCGCCGGGCGCGAGGCCGAGCCCGCCTTTCGGTTTGAGGTCTAGCTCCCAGTACGGTTTTCCCAGGGAGCGCCGGCTGCGCCGCAAGGCCCAGATCACCTCAGTGCTAGCACGCGCTCGCGCCACAGGCGCGGGCAGCCTGAAACTGCACTCCGTGCCCAACGACAGTTGTCCGCGCTTGGGCGTAATCGCAGGCCGGCACGCTTGGCCGCGAGCGGTGGACCGCAACCGCTTCCGGCGTCTGGCGCGCGAAGCCTTCCGCCTGCTGCAGCCCAAGCTGCAGCAACGCGACTATATAATCAGAGCGCGAAACCCCCAACCAGGCGCGCCAAGCAGCGTCGAGATCAAGAAACTGCTAGAAGCCTGGTGCAGGACCGACGCGGGGTAGGAAGTATGGTAATGAGCAAGCTTCTCCTGGCCTTGATCAAAGCGTATCGTTACTGTTTGAGCCCGCTGCTCGGACCCAGTTGCCGCTTTTTTCCCTCCTGCTCGGAGTTTGCCGCTGAAGCGATCGACAAACATGGTGCCATTCATGGTGGCTGGCTTGCGCTCAAGCGCATTGCACGCTGTCACCCCTGGCACCCCGGTGGTTATGACCCAGTTCCCTGAGCCTCTATGGATACGCAACGCCTGATCCTGTTTTTCGTGTTCTCGTTTTCCCTCCTACTCCTTTGGGATGCGTGGCAGAAGGAGAACCGGCCACCGCCGCAGACGATCGCAAAACAAAACCCGGCGCAGGTGGCCGTCCCCAGCCCGAGCGCGCCCGCGCCTGTGACACCTTCAGCGCAAGCGAAGCCGGGCGAGGCGATTCCCCCGAGTTCGGCGGCGCCGGCCCAGAGCGAAAGACTCAAGGTAAAGACGGATTACGTGGTCGCGGATATCGATCTGCGCGGCGGCGATATCGTGCGCCTGGAGTTTCTGAAGCAGAAAGACACCCTGGACGAAAAGCTCAATTTTGTGCTGCTGACGCCGGAGCATCACTATGCTGCGCAGAGCGGTTTGGTCGGCCCCGGACTTCCAACGCACAAGACCACCTACAGCGCCAATGCAAGAGAGTATGCGCTCACAGATGGCCAGGAAAAGCTGCAGGTGCGGCTGGAGGCGCCAGGACCGGAAGGCGTGAAAACCGCTAAGACACTCACCTTTCATCGC
>CAIZGN010000731.1 GCA_903932505.1 Candidatus Hydrogenedentota bacterium | reverse complement strand
CGGAAAGTGAACTTGCCGCCGCCGAAGCCGAAGTGGCCCAGCGCCGCAGCGCGCTCATCGACGGTCGCAGTGCCCTGGATCAACTTCGTCTCACGCTGCTTCGGCTGCTGTACCCCTCGCAGGACGCCATGAAACAACAGTCCATCCAACCTGCTGCGGAACCGCTGTCGGCGGATGTCGCGCTAGCACCCGTGGAACAGGCCGCTGCTTTTGCCCAGCGCCTGCGCCCTGAACTCAACCAGGCGCGGCTGCAGTTGGAGCAGGATGACTTGGAACTGGTAAAGACCAAGAATGGTTTGTTGCCGCAATTGGAGTTGTTCGTGAATCTGTCGCACAGCGGCAACCGGACCTTCTACTCCGATGCCATTACCACCGGTGCCGACCGTCTGGACGACAGCGCACTCCGCACGGATGTCGGGGCGCGGTTCAGCTACCCGCTGGGCAACCGCGCGGGACAGGCCCGCCACCAACGCGCCCGCATGTCGCGCGAACAGGATGAAGGTGCGCTTGAAAACCTCGCGCAACTGGTTGAGCAGGATGTTCGCGGTGCCTATGTGGAATACGAGCGCGCGCGGGCCCAAGTGACCGCGACCGCCGCGACACGCCGCCTGCAGGAAGTTGTGGCGCAGACCGAGGCCGAAAAGTTCCGGGTTGGAAACTCGACCGCCCTGCTGGTGGCCCAGGCACAGCGCGATTTGCTCGCCGCCCAGATTAATGAAGCCCAGGCCCAGGCCACACTGCGCAAATCGACCGTCAATGTCTACCGGCTCGAAGGCTCCCTGCTGCTGCGGCGGGGTGTGGATTGCCCCGGCATGCGTCCTGCAGGAGAAGAGGATGATTCGGCGCGCCCGTTGTCGGTGATGCCTGTGCGGTCGGAATCATAGGGCGTTGCCTGTTTTTTGTTTCTCTCTTTCTCTGAACGTCCGGCCTGTGCTAGAATTCCCGCCATGAGCGCAGTTCCCACATTAGACCTGTTGTACCGCCCTGTCGACGGCCTCCTTGCGGAGGTTCGCGATACCATGTACGCCTTGTGGCAGGACGTACTACGACTGGTCAAGGTCGACTTTGAAGCCACCCCGAAATTCGGCGGAAAACTGCTGCGCCCAGCAATGTGTCTGTTGTCGGCAGGGGCCGCCGGCCTTGAAAATCCAAGACGTTTCGTACCGCTGGCAGCCGCTTACGAAGCCCTGCATGTAGCCTCGCTGGCACATGACGATGTCATTGATCGAGCGCTGTTGCGACGCGGGGGCGTATCTCTCAACGCGCTGTGGAACGATCACGCCGCCGTACTGGCGGGGGACTATCTTGTGGCGCGCGCAATCGAGCTGATGGGTGAATACGATTCCTGTCGCTTGATTCTCGATGGTTTGGCCACCATCCGGCAAATGGCGGAGGGTGAATTGCATTTCTTTGGCCGGGATCAGGATTTAGTGACAGAAGCAGATTGCCTCCTGCTGGCGGAAAGCAAAACGGCTAGCCTCTTTGCGGTAGCCTGCGCCGCTTCGGCCAAGCTTGAAGGCCTCGGTGTGGCGGAGGATCTCGGCCGCTTCGGCTTGAATCTGGGCGTCGCTTTTCAGATTGTCGATGACCTGCTGGATGTGACACAATCGGCTGATTCGCTCGGCAAGCCATCGTGCGGCGACGTGGCCGAGGGCAAGCAAACAATTCCCCTGCTCTATTTACGCGAGGCCTTGGATGCCGAGGGTCGGGCGCAGTTAAAGGCTCTGCAGAACAAGGAATTGAGTGAAAGCGACTGCGCATGGGTCATTGACGGAATGATCAAAACCGGTGCGCGGGAACGAACCGCCACCCGCGCGCGGGAGTTCGGGAAATCGGCGCTGCTCGAATTGGGACGCTTGCCGGACAACGCCTACCGGGATTCCCTGGAGCAGCTTGTCGAGTTCGTACTCGTTCGGATTTCCTGACCTACGGCTTTACCTGGCCGTAGCGTTCGTACAAATCCAGATAGCGAGATACTAGGTACTGCGTCGAAAACTCCGCTGCCACTCGCGCTTTTCCCGCCTCGCCCATCCGCTGACAATCCTCGGGGTTGGACAACAGGTAATCCAGCTTCTCCACCAACGACTCGGGCTTGTCCACATCAAAGGTCATCCCGTCCACCCCTTCCCGAATATAATTCGGGTCCACCCGTGAACTCTGCAGCACCGGCTTGCCCACAGCCCAGGTTTCGGAGTTGATGGTTCCCGCGTTCATGAAGCGCATGGGCAGGACATGCACATCACAGGCGTTAAGAGCGGATAAGACAAGTTCCCGCGAGACGATACCCGTGAAGAAAACCTGTTCCTGAAGGTCATGCTCCACGGTAAACTTTCTCATTTCCTCGAAGTAGTCCGGTTCGTGATCGTGACTGCCTACAAAGGCGACCGTGAAGTCGCTTCGCTTTTCCTTGAGCAGGGGAACCGCCTTGAGGAGAAGATCCTGGCCCTTGATATACGAAACCCGGCTCAGGCAGAGGATAATCTTGCGCCCTTCGCGAATGTGGAAGGCCTCGCGGAAGGCTTCGGGAGCCGCAGGTTGCTGGAACTCCTCCACACTGACGGGCACGGGGGAAAGAAACGTGTTGGGATTGGCCTCGCGCAGCATATCGGTCTCGCGCTGGGCGATGGTGAAAATCGCGCGGAAGCGGGACAGCCATCCCTTGCGACGGGAACTCACGGCCAGCTGGTCGATGGTTTCCGGGGTGTATTGCCCGCTGGCAAAGAGGCCGAGATAATCGAAGGCATCGAAACAGGTCAAAAATACAGGCATCTTTTTCCATTGCCCGGCGATGAGCGCGAGGAAGTTGTTGTAGTTAAGCGCGGGAAAACAATGGACGGCGTCATACGTATTGAAAAGCATGCGGGGTACGAGCGAGGGGCACAGGGTCGTCGCGCCGAGGTAGGGAAAGCGGTTGAGCGGATTCATGCAATCATAGAGGCGGAAAATCCGGTATCCGTCCACTTCTTCGTAGGTGGGGACATTGTCCCGGCGCGGCGTCACGACATCGACATCAAAATATTCGGCCAGACCCTGCGCCACGCCGCGAATGTAATATTCGGCACCGCCCACCTGGGGCAGGAAACGGTTGGTAAGAATAAGCAGTCGTTTTCTCTTTGTCTTGGCCATGATACCCTCTCAAACTTTCGCGGCTTCACAGGCGAAGCGTTCCATTTCATCGACGTAGCGATCATAGGTAAAATCTTGTTCGACCCGCTGGCGGGCGTGTCGTGCGAGTTGACGCATTTCCGTGGGCTGGGTCGCCGTCCAGCGCAGGAATTCAGCGAGTCCCGAGGCGTCTTCCTTCTTGAAGACCAGGGCATTGTGCCCGTTCTCCAGAAACTCGTCCTGACCGCCACCACGGGTGCTGATGACCACCGTGCCGGAGGCCATGGCCTCAAGGTGGGTCACCCCGAAAGGCTCGTCCCAGATGGAGGGGAAGAGTAGCACATCGTTTTCACGGTATATGGCGGGAAGACTGGCGTGTTCGACCTGCCCAAGGAACTCGGTCTTGGTGGCAAGACCCGCAGCCATGTGCGCGAGGCGTTCGCGGTAGTCCTGACCCCCATCCCCGGCGAGCGTAAAACGATAACCGGCCTGTTCTTCGCGCCCCATGTGACCCAGTGCCTGAAAGACCGTGTGCACCCCCTTATAGTCCTCCAATCGCCCCACATAAAGCAGGCGAATAGGCGAACCGACTCCACCAGGATCAGCTTTCACGGGAAACGTGTCCAGAGGAATGCCCCGATAGATGACGCGCGCATGCGGGATGGGAAGTCCCTTTTCGATCAGGTTGGCCTTCACTTTTTCGCTGATGCACTGCACTGATCGAAAGGAACCGGCGGGCACCATCGCCTGACGGTAAAGGGTGCGTTCGAGAATAGCGGCAGCGATTTGTCTCAGATCCGCAGAAAAAGGCCGTGGAACCCAGTTCATAATGTTTTCATCGCCGAGTGAAAAGGCGAGCGGACATCCGGCCTCCCGCGCCGCACGCACGGGACCTCCGCTCAATCGCAACTGATTCCAGGCAAACACGAGATCCGGCTGAATCTCCTCGATGAGCTTCCGCGCCAGCGCGTGATTGGTTCGCGCGACTTCCAAGAGGCGCGGACTCAAACGCCCCCCCTCGACAGGTTGTCCAAAGGGTGCGAGCAATTCCATCGTGCGATGGACGGTGATACCGTCCTGCTCTTCGACGACAGGAGCGGCGCAATTCTGCGTGCTGGCTAAGATGGTCACGGAGTGCCCACGGGCGACAAGACCCTGGCTCACCTGCTGGCAGCGGATTTCGTAGCCACCGAGACAATGCGGCGGAAAAAGGTTGGAAATCGCTAGGATTTTCATGGGCGACCTAGTCTCCGGAACTCATGGTCGCGGCAACCTGATCAAACATGGCGCGTACCCGTTCTTTCATGGCTTCTGCGGTGGTTTGCAGCTTGGCACGAATGTTTTGGGCATCGGCAAGCGTGGCGCGAATTTCCTCGACCATTGTTTCCTTGGATTTTTCGAGGTCTGTGGTTTCAATACGCAGGCTGCCAATGCCAAACTCAGTCGCGAGCTCGTCGTACTTATGGGACCAACCGAGGCACAAGGTCGGGATTCCCTGCGACAGACCCGCGATAATGCTGTGATACCGCGAGCCGAGCAGCAGATCCAGTTGGGCGACCACCGCCTTGAGTTCCTTGGAGGTATATTCGCGATCCACGGCACGCACCTTGGGGTTACGACAGAGGTCCTCGACGATCTGGCACAGCAATCGGTCGTCTGCGCAGCCCTCCTTTTTGTTGGAGTACTCATGGGGGATAAGTATGACCTGCATGCCCTGCTCCACGAGGGTGGTTGCGACATCGGCGAGGAAGGCGAGGTAGGCATTTCGTCCGCCCTGCCCGAGCGCACGCTCGTATACACGGAAGTTCGGGGTCATGCCAATGACCGCCCCCTGACTAGCCAGCAAACCAAGGCGGTCGAGTTCTTCTCGCCCGAAGGCCGGATCCGCACCCTGAAAAAGGAAGGCCATATCAGGACACTGCCCCATAATGGACAGGGTTCCACCCACGGCGTTACTGACATGGGTTCCGCTTTGGGCATCACGCACAAACAGGCGTTTCGGCCAAGTGCACACTTCCCGAAACACCGACATGTCCTTTCCGCTGAAAGGGCCCCAGGCTTGGGGCAGGAATTGATAGGGCTTGCCCGCCCAGCGAAAAAGCCACAGATAGGGCCGGGATCGCAGTGCCCAGCCGATGCCCCAGTTGGAAGAATAGGCATAACCACTGATGTCGATCGCGGCATCAACTTGGGAGGCAACCGGAAGGGCCTCGAGCAGCAGGCGGGCGGTAACCAGTGGCTGTTTACGCAGGAGTTTCGCCATATCCACGGGGTGCTGAATCGTGAGCGCGAGGAGGCGCAGAAGCTTCTTGCCATATGAGGCGGATTCGACCGGAATCAGGGAAAGCAACGGGACAAAGCGGGACACCTGATAATGCGCGGGGGAGCCATCGTCCACGAGGAAGAATTTGGCATCCGGTACACGGCGCGTCAATTCCTCGATTGATGTGAGCAACATGGCTTCATCACCCTTGTTGATGGTGCCGCCGATCCGAATGAGAATACGCATGAAACTATCTCCCAAATCCGAGGCGCTTACGCGCCATACCCTGAACCCGCTTGGCCTTCTCGATGACGACGGCACAAATCGGATCCTCAAACCACCAGCCTATCGCAAAAACGCCCGCCCCATGGACAATGCCGCCAAAGATGCACAACAAGGCGAGCCACAGCAGCGTGGGTTGCGGACAATACAACGAAATGGCACCGAGCACCACCAAATGGAGGATGCCGGGAGCAAATCCGGGCAGAAGCACGGCACGCAGCATGTCGCGCATGGACACTTGGGCGAGCTTCATCCCGAGCCGCCACGAAAGCAGGGGATGGAAGATCATGGTGGCGATGAGTGTGCCCGTCGCCGAACCGATCGCCCCCATGCTGTAATGAATGACAAGCAGCAGGGTGATAGCGAGATTAACCAGATTGAGCGTGAGTTCGTTAAGTGCCAGGGTTCGCACCCGCTTGGCGGCTTGCGCAAGTTCAGGGGTGAGCAGGCTCGGCCAGGCGAACAGATAAACCGCCATGGACACGTTCATCACGAGCGCGCAGACGGCATAATCCGGGCCAAGATAGTATACGAAGGCGTTCTTACCGTACACGAGCCCCGGAATGATCGGGAGACTGGCCGCCCACAGGCCATAGCGGCTGGAACGCAAAAATGCGCGGCGCACGACATCCATCCGCCCGGTGGTGAAGCACGAGGTGATGACGGGCAGAACGGTACGTTTGGCCTGGGAACTGAGGGCGCTGAATTGGTTTTTCGGAATCTGGCCGAGATGGAAAACCGCCACCTGGAAAGGGGTGGAGAACCAATTGAGAATGAGGACGTCTGAACTGGAGCGGATGGTGGCGGCGAGCCCGGCCACAAAGGTCCACCCGCCGAAGGCCGTAATTTCCTTCGCCACCGGCCAATGAAACAGGCTACGATCCACCCGCAGTTGCGGCACCATGCGGCGGGAAAAGAATTGCACGAGCGCGAGATTGAGAAGTTCAGCAGAGGCGGAGGCCAACACCACCCAGAGCACCCGGGTGCTGACCCCGAAGAGCAGGAGAAACAGCAGACTGAGGCGAAAGAGCTCCGCCCCGATGCCGATGAGATTCTCCAGCACAAACTTCTGCTGGACAAATAGCCCCACGCCAAAAGGCGCAAGAGGCAGACGCACAGCGGCCGTAAACATCAGCAAGGCAAGCATGACCCGTGCATCGCGAAGGTGTTCCGGCTCGATACGCAGGATGTGGTCGACATTCCATGCCAGAATGCAGCCGAGTCCCATAAAGGCCAGCCCGGCCGCGCACAGAATGGGGAACATGGTCGACACGATCTGGGTGATGCGCCGATCATCATGCTTTGCGTAGGACTCGACGATATAGCGCCCCAACCCCCCAGTCAACACGGTTGTAATAAGGGGGGCGAACATCATGACGGAGTAGAGCACGGGAAGCAGACTGTACTCATCGGCCGAGATTCGCTTGAGGAGATAGCGCTGCAACCAGATGAGGACCGACATACTGATCAGCCGGGTGACAAGCGAACTCGCAGAATTGATAAAGACGAGCCGGTTGCTGACTTCGACTCGTGTACTCATGCGGACCGCCTCACGCGGGTATGGACATGCAAGACCACCATGATTGCCATAGAAATGTGGCCCAAGAAGAACATGGGGGTCTGGCGAAACTCCCATTCGGTCCAACTTTGCATCATCATGGCACACAGGCCAAGAAAGATCCCGAGCCTCAAGCGTCCGGGCCAGTCGTGCCCGGCAGATCGCAACCCCCGCACGGCGAGGAACATGCATCGGATAAAGAGGCTCAGTAGCAGGGCGAGGCCGGGCCAACCCAACTCGGCTGCGGTGAGGATATAGAGATTGTGGGCAGGCGGTGCCTGCATTTTTCGCTCCGGAGCAGAATACAGACTGGGATAGGAATCCATTTCGTATCCGGCCCTTGCGGCATATCGGTTGCTCACCCAGTAGCTCCAGTTATTAATCCCCAACCCGCTGATGGGAAGATCCTGCATGATGGGGCTTGCCTGACGGAAGTAACTGCCCCGGTCCCCGTCTTCAGAAAGATATTCCTGTTCGAAATCAAACCCGCCGAGGCGGCTCATGACGCTATCCCAGGCCTTGGCCAGCATCAGACTACCAATCAGCAGTCCCAAGACGAAAAGACCTATGTTTCTCGGGGACATCCGAAACCCGGTGCACAAGGCGAAGGAGAGGCCGCTGAGCAAAATAATCACAGCGAAACCGGT
>CAIZGN010000730.1 GCA_903932505.1 Candidatus Hydrogenedentota bacterium | reverse complement strand
CCCCCCCCCCCCCCCCCCCCCCCCCCCCCCCCCCCCCCCCCCCCCCCCCCCCCCCCCCCCCCTTTTCAAGCAGAAGACGGCATACGAGATGCGCATTAGTGACTGGAGTTCAGGACGTGTGCTCTTCCGATCTCTTGTGCGGGGGCGTGGGGACTACTTCCTGTCGCTTTTCTCCAAGGACCAACTGCCTGTTGGGCGACTCAGGGTGTCCTTTGATTCCATCAAAGACCAGGTAAAGGCGACGATCCAACCCGACCCGAAAGACGCCCCGAGAAACTGGCCGCAGTCGCTAAAGGAACTGCCGCTTTATGCGCAATTCCAAGGCAGGAAGGATCCTGACGGCAAGAGGCGGAACATGGATGCCGCTCTGGTGCTGGAGGACTTTCTGAAGCGTGACGGAAAGCGACGTGTTGGCCAGATGAGCATCGCCTGTCCAAAGAAACACAAGGCCACACCACTCAAAGGTGAACCTCCATTTGGAGAAAAACTGGACGTC
This sequence comes from Candidatus Hydrogenedentota bacterium, assembly GCA_903932505.1. Taxonomy (GTDB): domain Bacteria; phylum Hydrogenedentota; class Hydrogenedentia; order Hydrogenedentales; family CAIZGN01; genus CAIZGN01. The sequence continues at coordinate 13,481 of CAIZGN010000730.1, read as the reverse complement.
GCACCAGGGGGACTTTTCGACCAGAATCTCTTTGGATTCATGAAAACCGCCGGCAAAACTGAAGATGCAAAGCACTGGGCCTATATCGAACTGCCGGTTGAAGTTCCTTATCCGGTCGAATCGTTTCTCGGCCCCAAGGAATCCTCTGACGCCTTCCTCGCAGAACACGGCATTCAATCGCAGTGCCTCCCGTCAATCAAGCTGGTGCCGGTTTTGCCGCCACGCTACCGCATGCCTTTCTTCCGCTCGGATTCGACGGTGCAGGATAGACTCATCGAAGAAGGCTACATCCCGATTCTCCGTGCCTGCCGAAGATATGAAACGGCGATGGATGAAGCGGCAAAGGACGATGCTGTCAAGTGGCTTACACATGGCGTGAAAGCCTTGTTTCGTTTGCTCGCCAGACATCTAAATGGCAAGGCCGGGCTGATTCGGCACGATGGTTTGGGGCGGCGAGTGGACCGGTCCGCTCGTTTGGTCATCATCCCGAATCCCGAGCTTCGTTGGGATGAAGCCGGGGTGCCGGCTGCAGTTCTTCTGGAACTATTCGGTGATGAGTTAAAGAGTTGGGCCAAAGAGAAACCAGAGGGGGGTGATCTGGCGGAAATGATTTCCGTGATGACCGCGAGACGAACAGATGCCGATCTCCTAGCCGACTGGTCGTGGCGGAAATCTGCAAAAGATCAATCCGTTCTGGAGGAAGGACACAAACTGCTTTGCCGCTTTTTGGAGGCGCACCCCGATATTCTCATCGTTCTGAACCGGCAACCGTCCCTTCACCGGGACAGCGTCCAGGCTTTCCGACCTGTGCCTTTGCCCCCGCAGGTGGGCGAGGTCTTGCAGCTTTGTCCCCTTGTTTGCAAAGGATTCGGCGCGGACTTCGACGGCGACGAGATGGCGATCCATGTTCCCCTTTCGCCAGCGGCTCGCGAGGAAGCGAAGCGGATGCTTCCCAGCCAAACCCTGTTTTCGTTGGCGACAGGCAAGGTTCTGGCTTCTTACGAGCAAGATTTCGTCCTGGGCCTGTATTGGGCGAGTCGGGAGGAATCCGGCTTCAAAGGGCGTCTGCTCAAGATCCTGCCTGCTGATTGTTGCCGTAAATGGACCGACAAGACCGTTCTTGATCAGGATGCGGGAGCCGATTTACTTGAACATCTCGCGTCAGTTCATCGGGAGCAGGCACCTGAAATCATATGGAAATTGAGCAACCTTGCCTACGAGTGCTGTTCCACCCTGGGGGTTTCCTTCGGATTTTACGAACTGGCTGAACTGGCAATGGAATGCCGAGGTGGCAGCCAAGCGGCGCTGAAAACTTTCGACCCGTCGAATCCGGACGCAATCAACGAGCAGTTGAATAAGCTTGTCCATAAGCCTTTGATTGACTTGGTCAAAGGAGGCAAGAACATTTTTGAGCGTCCGGGTTTGCACTTTGCGGCCATGGCCCTATCAGGTGCGCGTGGAAAACAGCAGGTCCGTCAACTGGTGGCCGCCCGCGGCTTCCTGTCGCCCGGCATGGAAGCCTTTGGCTGTTCCAGTGACCAGTTCCTGGTTGGCAATCCACTGGTTCATGGAATGTTCGCGAAGGAATCGTTCTTTGGGGCCATGAACTCGCGCAGTTCGATGTGCGACAAAAAGCTAGGAACCCGCCAGGCTGGTTATTTGACACGCCGCCTGGTGACCGCACTATGGCCCTTGCGGGTAGTGGAGGCGGACTGTAGGGATGCCAGGGACGAGCGAAATCCGGTCACATGTCGGAGCCGGGATGGCCTCTGCGCCGCGTGTTATGGCTCTTTACCAGGTGGAGCCATGCCAGGAATTGGTTTTCCCGCCGGCTTGATTGCAGCGCAGTCCATTGGGGAGCGCGGCACACAGCTCTCAATGCAGAGTTTTCATACTGGCGAAAAGGCGTTCACCATCCAAACTGTCCTTGGCCTCTTGGACGGCGAGGAAAGCGCCCGGTTCTTTAAGATGCCTGAAAGTGCCGGAGAATTTGTTTCGAAAATGCGGAAAACCAAGCTCAAGGACGTTGACGAACGGCATTTCCGAGTCCTTTGGCGGTGTATTCATAAAAGTCCGGACAGGACGTTGAAGTCGGCAACACAAGCGGTTGGTCTTATGACAAGAATTGGTTTTGAACAGCAGGCGAAGAACATCCTACTCGGGGCGTGCCGCGGGGAACACAGCTTGCTGGATGAACCTTTCGCACGCGTTCTCCTCAACTTGTTCGGAAAACGGAACCGTTTGCGGGATGGAGGCCACGATGAGCGCTAGGAGATCCATTCGTATTGGCGCTGGCGCCATAAAGAAGCCAGATCTTCGGGTGGGCAGGATTATTGGGCGAGAATCTCAAGCACAGCGGGGGGCTGAGCTTGAATTGGTTCGAACTGCCGGTCCGAAAGCAATTGCCGAGATGCTCCTCCGCCTAGAAGCAAGGGGCGAAATAGTCGCGAATAATGACTTCTCGGCTGATGAACGGGACTTTGACCTGGATGGCGCTACCGATACGGAATTGGATATCCAGGACGAAGACCTCGCACCGGTGGAGACTTGGGAACAACCGGGCAATTTGATTGGGAATGCCGTCGAACTGGGCGTCGATACCGATCTGACAGTCCCATGCAGCGATGGTGACAGGTTCGAACTTCTGGTCTCCGATGGGGGCTGCCGATTTCAAAATCCAGAATGGAGCTGGAACTACAATCCGCTCACCCAGCGGGCGGAGAACCAACTAGGCGAGATCGCCGCTCGATGCCGCGTCTTCCAAGAGTTGGCTGAATGGCTCAGCCGGGTGAGGTCCAACTTCTTGAAATCGCGCGATTTCTGGCATCTCGGACCGTCCAGCTTGGAGGAAGCGGAGCGTCACTGCTCCGTTTTGCAGAAGAACCTGCTCTCAATGTTGGATACGAAGCCGCCTGTCCAGGAGGAAACCTTCTCACGATTCATCAACCAATGTGAATTGGCATGGCCGGACGGATCGGTACCTGTCCAAATTCTCTTCTGCAAGGAAGCCCGTTTGGCTTGGGTGGCGAGAGCAGTGGTGCTATTCGTGAGCAACTTCCCGAACATTTCATTGCAGGAACGTTTGGACAGATCTCGGGATATGAAGAAGGGCCGAGGGACCACGTTTGAGGAGTTCGTCCGCGAGGCCAACGAGAAGGCTGGTACCAGTTGGCAAGAAGTGTTGAAGCGATACGAGGAACGAATACTCAAGGAGAACGATTGTGGCAAAGAAAACAAAATCCATTAAAAACTACTTCAGCAACGATCCTGCAAACTTGCTTTACCTGGAGACGCTGATGGGCACCGTGACGACTGGTCAGTCGTTTTTCGTAGCCTGGATTACGAACAATAAAACTCCGGAAGCCTGCGATGCTCCGACTGGCTTCAATACACCGCGATGCTTGGTGATCTTCCAAGGTTTGCCAATCGATCCTGATTGTCTCATAGCTTGGCGTGTCTGGGCTGGCAAGCAAAAGATCCTTGACCTCAAAATGGGCTTTCTGGGATCCGATACCGGGGAAACTGCGGTGCATAATCTCATTCTGAGCTGCTGTTCGGAATGGCTTAGGCCGATTCATCCACCAGAGCAGTGCAAAGTCAGGAGAGGTGAGTGGGTTCGGCTGAAGCAATCCCCGAAGAAGCACGATCCAACGCTCCTTAGCATGATGTTTGGAAGCATGGGGGAACTGCTCAACGAGATGGACCTGATTGCTCGTCGATTTCGCGAGGTATGCACGTTGGACGAGAAGACCAAGAGTGAACACAGGGAAGGCATCAGAAAAATGCTCAAAGCTGGGTTTGGTAACCCGACAACCCTTCGTGCATTGAGTGTGCCAATTGAGCGCCTGCCACGGGTTCTGCTGCTCGGCGAGACCGGCGTGGGAAAGACCCTTTTTGCGAGATATCTGGCTGGCGGTGGGATCGACTTCAAGAAGGTGTTTATTCCCGAATGGCTCCACAAGGAAGACATGTTGGAATACGATCTCTTCGGATACTCGCGGGGGGCCTATACGGACAGCAAGGGTGAAGGCGACATCGGCAAACTTCTAAACGTGGTGGGTGGGGTGATCTTCCTGGATGAAATTGGGACCGCCAGCACTGCCATTCAGGCCAAGTTGCTTGGGTTCTTGGACGACTACCTCGTGGAACCGCGCGGTTGGACCTCTGGTTCATTCAAGTGTCCGCTACTCGTCGTAGCCGCTACAAATCGGCCGCTCGAGGAGCTTCAAGACGAGAACCTATTTCGTCCGGATCTGCTGGCGCGCTTCACTCACTTCGAGACTGTACCGCCGCTGCGGGAACGAAAGGTGGATTTGCCTTTTATTCTAGACTGCCTCCTTCAAAACCACGACATCAACCCGTCCGGCGAACAGGGCGTGACTGAGATTGGTTGCGACGCGTTTGAGGAATTGGTTAAATGCGAATTTCCTGGGAACTTCCGTCAATTGGAAAATATGCTGCGTGACGCTTGCCAACGTGCCACTAGAGAAGATCGCCACTATCTGTGCAGAAAAGATTTTTCCAAGGAGGGAAATGGGAAATAAATGGACGATGACGTCTCACCGCCCGTGGATGAGTTAAACCGCTGAATCATCTTCACGAGCAGCAGGGCGCCCGGAAGCAGGAGCACAAACAGAATCGCCAGCCCCACCATGGCTGGAATAACAAGTGCGGAAAGCGCTTTCATGCACACCAAACAACACACAAAACCAAGACAGAGCAGGCCAGCCACCTGTATGAGTCCGGCAGCGATAGCCGAGTCTGAACTATTCCCACGTCGCGCCATATGTTTCCCCCTTTTGCAAGCTGGCTGGTTGCAGCCAGAACCTGACACCCAATGTGTCATCCCCTCCCGGGGATGGCCAGTGAGAAACCAAAAGCAACCATCCCGCCAACATTGGCACCGAAGGTCCTGCCCCATCCACAATCCGCAATAGCCCTCACCGATTTCTTGAACATGGGTGGAAGTGGTGCATTTTGAGGCTGGCAGAGCGGTTTCGCACACCGTTTTCCCCTTTTCTTCTGGTTTCATTGGACAAGCGCACATAATATCCGATCAATGTGGGGTTAACGGAGTCTGGTGTACTGGTCCATGCCTTTGAATAACAACATAAGAGAGCGGTGGTTGTCGGTTGCGGAGATTGCTGTGCATCTGGGTGTCAATCCCGACACCATCTACAAGTGGATAGAGCGGAAGCGGTTGCCGGCTCACAAAGTCGGTCGCCTGTGGAAGTTCATGATCACCGTGGTGGATGAATGGGTTCGTGTCGGGACCGCAGGTGAACCGGATCAGGAACGCTTACACCGGCCAAGGCAATCACGCATGTAAACGGAACAAGCATGTCCCTCTCTTTAGAACGATGGAAAGAAGTGTCGCCCTCCCAGTATGCGTGGGAGCGGGAAGCACTTGATTTCATCCGTGCGGGTTTGCCCGACTGCGAGCCTTACCGGGCCTGGACGAACTTTGAGTTTGTCGCCGACGATGGTTCGATCAACGAGGTGGACCTGCTGGTCTTCACGCCTCAAGGGTTTTTCCTGGTCGAAATCAAATCACGTCCAGGAGTCCTTGCCGGAGATGCCCAGACTTGGCTCTGGACCCACGAAGGCCGGGAAACGGCGATGGACAATCCCCTTTTCCTTGCCAACCGCAAGTCCAAGAAACTCAAGGCACTCCTGTCGCGGCAAAAGGCTTGCCGTGATGTCCGGTTCCCCTTCGTTGACGCCCTGGTTTTCTGCTCGAACGCAGAGTTGGACTGTCGCCTCCAAGGTGCTGCTCGCCTGCGGGTCTGCCTGCGTGACTCCGCCGCGGAAGCCGGCCGGCCGGCCCGTGCAGGCATCATGGCAGCTTTGCGTCGTCGTGAGGCGGACGGATTGAGTCCCACTCCTTTGGGGCAGTTCGATGCCCCCACTGCGCGCGCAATCAGCCGCGCTATGGAGCAGGCTGGCATCCGCCAATCGCAACGTGCGCGCCGGGTGGGAGACTATCGGCTCGCCAAACTGCTTTTTGAGAATCCCCAGAACCTCTACCAGGACTGGGAAGCCGAGCATTTCCAACTGCCCTCCAGTAAACGATTCGTCCGGCTTTATCTGGCCGCGGCCTCCACCTCCTCGGCGGAGCGCGAAACCCTCAAACGTGCGGCCCGGCGCGAGTATGAAATCTTGGACAGCCTCCGGCACCAAAACATCCTGCTGGTCCAGCAATACACCGAGCACGAATCCGGGCCCGCTCTCATTTTCGAGCACGATCCCAGCTCTGTCCGCCTGGATCACTTTCTGGCCCAGCGCGCCGCGCAGATGAGCATCGACCTCAAGCTCGATTTTGTCCGGCAGCTTGCCGAGGCGCTTAAGTTTGCGCACGACAAACACGCCATCCACGGCGCCATGAGTCCGCAGAGTGTTCTCGTTTTTTCACCGAACTCCCCGACGCCCCGGCTCAAGCTCTACAATTGGCAGACGGCGTTCCGCTCGGCTTCGACCAGCACCTCCGGCCTCCCGCAAATCACGGCCACCGTTCACGCCGACGTGTTCTGGGAAGACGTGTCCCGTTCCTACCTGGCTCCGGAGTTGGTGAACGACCCCACGCTTCATGGCGAGCACTTGGATGTGTTTTCGCTCGGGGCCATTGCTTACCACATTTTTTCCGGTCAACCCCCGGCGGGTTCGTCAATGGATCTCGCCGAGAAGCTTCGCCGCGATCGTGGCCTGAAGCTCTCCGCCGTTTTGAATGGCGCGGGGGAGGAACTGGAAATGTTGGTTGAGCACAGCACGCATCCAGACGTTACGGTGCGGCTGGCTTCAATTGACGAATTCCTCGAGCAACTCGCGCGCGTCGAGGAAGAGTTCACCAGCCCCAATCAGGAGCCCGTGGCTATTCCCACGGAGGCGAAACAAGGCGACCGTCTCGACGGCGGGTTCCAAGTGAAGCAACGGTTTGGCTCGGGCTCCGCCGCCATCGTATTCCTCGTTGAAAGAGATGGGCGCGAGATGGTGCTGAAGCTGGCCAACAAGCACGAGAACAACTCACGCATCCTCGACGAATACGACTCCCTGGCCAAGTTGGGTCACCCCAGCCTAGTCCGGGTGTATGACAAGGTCATGGTGGGAGGCCTGCAAGGTTTCACGATGCAACGGGCTGGAGAGTTGACACTCGCACAACGGCTCAGCAAGGAAGGGCGACTCAGCCTTGAATTGCTCGAACGATTCGGCGAGCAACTCCTCGAAGCAATCAATTACCTCGACCAGGAGGGTGTCAGCCATCGTGACGTGAAGCCGGAAAACCTGGGCATAGGTTCCATCGGTGGCGGGGGTAAACTGCGATTAGTCCTTTTCGATTTTTCTCTGGCTCGCACCCCGACTGACAACATTCGGGCCGGCACCCCCCCCTATCTGGAGCCTTTCCTTTCGTTGCGCCGCCCGCAGCGTTGGGACACGCATGCGGAGAGGTATGCCGTTGCCATTACACTTTATCAAATGGCCACTGGCCAGCGGCCGGTGTGGGGTGACGGCGTCAGTGATCCCGCCCAATTGGATTGTGAAGTCACGCTCGACGCAGAGAAGTTCGACTCCGTCATCCGGGAGAAATTGCTTGAGTTCTTCCGGAAGGCACTCAAGCGCGACTTTCGGCAAAGGTTCGATAACGCGGACGAGATGCTGCGCGGTTGGCGCAAGATTTTTGAAGGCCTCGACCAGCCCAGCCCGGTTACCACAGTCACGTCCGGTGCGGATCAGCAAAACGCCATCGCATTGGCCGCCCCCGAAACAAACATTTCATTGCTGGGCCTGACTCCGCGAGCGGTTGCCGCCATTGACCGACTCGGGGCCACCACCGTTAAGGATTTTCTCGCCGTCCCATTGCGACGTGCCTATCGGCTTCCGGGCTCCAAGATACGCCGGGAGGTCGTTGAGGCATTCAATACTCTTCGCACTCGATTCCCTGACCTGGTGCCGAAACGCGCGGGTGCGAAGGAAACCGAAGCGTCCACTGAGCTTGGCGAAGCGGCAACCACCAGCATTGATGTCCTGGCACCTGAGGCGCTGAACTTCATCCAAAAGCGGTCCGCCTCGGAGAAACAGGTGCTCCATTGCCTGCTCGGCCTGAACGACTCGGGGTTCCAGTGGCCCTACGAATGGCCGGCCGCGGCACAAGTGGCGTCGCGTCTCACCCTCTCTCGCGGATTCGTGGATCAGTGCCTGGACAGCGCTCGCCAGCGGTGGGGCAAGACCCCGGAGGTCACTGCGCTTCGCGAAACCGTTGCCGGCCTGTTGCAGGCACGTGGCGGTGTGATGACCGCATCAGATCTTAGCCTGGCGGCTCTCGCCGCGCGCGGTTCAACGGAGGAAGAGCCTGTCCGTTCCGCCATGGCGGCGGCTGTCACCCGCGTCACCCTTGAGACTGAAGGAGGTCAATCGCAACCCCGATTCCTGATCCACCGGCGTGGCACGCTCGTTTTTGTATCCGAGTCTTCGGAGTTGGCGGACTACGCTGAAAAGTTGGGGGAGAAAGCCGACCAACTGGCCGCTCTCGATCCTTTGCCCAACCCGGTTCGCGTGGTGGAAAGCCTCCGCGCGATCGAGGTTCCGGCTGGAGCGCCCCCTCTGCCTGAGTCGGCATTGGTGACCTTGGCGGCCCACGCCTCTACCACCGCTGCCGTCTCAAGCAAATTTGAAGTTTATCCGCGCGGCATGCCGGCGAAGCGGGCCTTGATGCTGGCTCAAAACGCTCTCACCGGTGTGCGAGAGCTGACGGTGAATCAGGTTCGGCAACGTGTGCTATCCCGTTACCCGGAGGCGCAGCCCCTTCCGGAGCGTCCGGAACTCGACACTTTGCTTGGTGAAAGCGGGCTTGATCTGGTCTGGCATCCCGAACTCGCTCACGGCTCCGGGGCCTACCGTTTCCGTGCGTATGAAGAATCCTCCACCTTCAGCACGGGCACGATTTTGCCCGATCGCAAACCCACGGCGACGCCAGACAGCGCCCCATCCGGCGAAGCCTCGGAGGAAATCGCCGAAGCTCGCGTCATTGAAAACAAACTGCGCCGGGCCCTGTTGGAAGGTGCGTTCCTCGTGCTGGCAGTCCCACCGTCTCGAATGCTCACGGCCGAACGTGAGCTGCTGCAGCGATTCGAACTCGAGCGCAGGAACGTGGACGAGTTGGTGATCCGCACGCTCCGCTCTGAGGCTCAGAATCTCCGCGCCGATTGGAATGTTGTGCTCCGCGCCGACAGCGCTCCCCGACAGAGCGAGGATTGGAAACGTTTGCTCCTGCTGGTCCGCCGGACGATGCCCAAGGTGGAGGAAGAGCTTTCCAACTCGCCGAAAACATTGCTTCTGACCAATCCCGGCCTGCTGGCGCGGTATCAGCAGTTGGACCTGCTCGTCCGCCTGCGCGACCGGATTGGCCGCACTGGCAGTCCGCTGCACGGGTTGTGGGTGCTGGTGCCCACGAACGGGCAGGCCGTCCTGCCCACGCTTGATGGCCAGCCTGTCCCTGTCCTCAGCGCCGCGCAGTGGACCCAACTCAACGAGGCGTGGCTCCAAAACAAACACCGCGCATGAAACCTTCTCCGCATATCGAGCGCGCGTCCCGGCTTCCAGCCAAGGCCCCCCCCAGAGTGCTGCTTCATGACATTCAGAAACTGATCCTCGCCGCGCGCGCGGATGTGGCGCGTGCCATCAACTCCCGTTTAGTGCTACTCTACTGGCAGATTGGCCATCGTATCCGCAAGGACATCCTCAGGGAAAAGCGCGCGGAATACGGTGAGCAAATAGTGTCCGCGCTGGGGACACTATTGACCACTGCGTTCGGGGAGGGATTTGGAAAGCGCAATCTGTTCCGCATGCTCCGGTTCGCGGAGGTTTTCCCGGACCAGGAGATTGTGTCCGCACTGCGGACACAATTAGGGTGGACCCATTTTCGCCAGATCATCGCCCTTGACGACCCGCTGAAGCGCCAGTTTTATGCGGAGATGTGCCGCATCGAAAACTGGAGCACACGCACCCTGGAAAAGAAGATCAGTGGAATGCTCTTCGAGCGCACAGCGCTTTCCCGCAAACCGGCCAAGCTGGCCAAGGTGGAGCTGAAACAACTCCGCGATGAGGACAAGCTGACCCCCGCTCTGGTGTTTCGCGATCCGTATCTCCTGGACTTCCTCGGCCTCAAAGACACCTACGCCGAGAAAGACATTGAGGCGGCCATCCTGCGCGAGATGGAAGCGTTCATCCTCGAACTCGGCGTCGGCTTCGCCTTCCTGGCCCGCCAGAGGCGAATGCAGATCGGCCCCAGGGACTACTACCTGGACCTGCTGTTTTATCACCGCAAGCTACGGCGCCTCGTGGCAATCGAGCTGAAGTTGGGGGATTTCGAAGCCGCAGACAAAGGGCAGATGGAGCTTTACCTCAAGTGGCTTAAGAAGCACGAACAGGGGGTGGATGAGGAGGAACCGCTCGGGATCATTCTCTGCGCCGGCAAGGATCAGGAGCACGTCGAGTTGCTCGAAATGGAAAGAAGCGGCATCCATGTCGCGAGCTATCTAACCGAGGCCGTTCCCAAGGATGAACTGGAAAGAAAACTTCATGAGGCGGTCGGTCGCGCGCGCGCCCGGCTGTCCCTATCAGCGGAACCAGTGTTCACTGCTGTCGGGAAGCCGACGCCCCCGCATCGTCCCCCTAAGAAACCACGCTAAACCAATTCCTTGAATGATTTCACGTCTCGATTTACTCGCCGATCTTAAAAAGCTTCTGGTGAAGCTCCAGGACGACCTCCGCGCGCGGTGTGCCGAACGCCCTGAGGTCGAGGCGCCCCTCCGTGCTCAATATGACGCCGCACGGGCAGCCAAGCGAACCGCCGAGTCTTATGAATCCTGGCGTGAAGACCAATTCGCGCAGGCGACCGTGGCCTGGATTCTCTCGTGCGTTTTCATTCGCTTCCTCGAAGACAACGGCTTACTCGGTGATATCGCCCACCTGTCCGGACCCGGTCCTCGACTAGCGCTGGCGCGTGATCAACACACTCTCTATTTCCGCCAGCACCCGACCGAGAGTGACCGCGAATATCTTTACCACGTATTCCGCACCGTTCGCGCGCTGCCCGGCATGACGCCGCTGTTTGATGACACTCACAATCCGGTTTGGCGATTGGGGCTAAGCGGTGACGGGGCGCAACTCCTACTCGAATTCTGGCAAAAGCTCAACGCTGAGGAAGGTCAGGATTTGGAACATGCGCCGTTGGTTCATGACTTCAGCGATCCGAATCTGGAAACCCGGTTCCTGGGCGACCTTTACCAGGATCTTTCGGACGAGGCGAAGAAACGCTACGCACTCCTGCAAACTCCGGAGTTCATCGAGGAATTTATTCTCGACCGCACGCTCACGCCGGCCATCGAGACGTTTGATTACCAGCACGTGCGGATGATTGATCCGACGTGTGGATCCGCCCATTTCCTGCTGGGCGGATTTCACCGGCTCTTTGCGCTGCACCAACGGAACCATCCGGCGGTGGAAGTGCGGGCACTGGCTCAGCGGGCACTCGATCAGGTCTTCGGCGTGGATTTGAATCCGAACGTCGTGGCCATTGCGCGGTTTCGGTTGCTCCTCGCCGCGCTGAAGGTGAGCGGAGTGGACAAGCTAAAAGATGCGCCGGCCTTTCAAATCAACGTAGGCACGGGCGACACCTTATTGCATGGGCCGGGGCAGGTCTATTTGCCGGGCACAATGGGTGACGTGCAGCACCATTACGAAGGCGAAGACGCGGACCTTGTGAGGCACATTCTCGGCCAACGCTACCATGCTGTGGTGGGTAATCCGCCTTACGTCATCGTCAAGGACAAGGCGCTCAACCTACTTTACCGCGAGCGATTCGGCTCGTGCCACCGCCAGTTCTCGCTGGCGGTGCCTTTCATGGAAGTGTTTTTCGCGTTAGCCGTGAAAGCAGCAGCCCCTCACTCGCCGGCTGGGCATGTCGGGATGATCACCGCGAATTCTTTCATGAAACGGGAGTTTGGGAAAAAACTGATAGAAGAATACATCCCTCAATGGAATCTGACACACGTTATTGATACTGCTGGTGCATACATTCCCGGTCACGGCACGCCGACGGTCATTCTTTTTGGGAACAATCAACCGCCCGTAAGTAGCACCATTCGCACTGTGCTAGGTATCCGCGGCGAACCGGCCACGCCCGGCGAACCAGCGCTGGGACTTGTTTGGCAGGCCATACTTCGGCAAATCGACGAACCCGGCAGTGTCAGCGAATGGATGAGCGCAACCGACTCCCACCGGGCGAGCTTTCATCAACATCCGTGGAGCATCGGTGGAGGTGGTGCAAGCGAACTCAAGCAGGAGTTGGATGGCCAGGCCACGGTCACACTTGACAGTCTGACTCTAGCAATCGGAAGAGTTATACACACTGGATACGACCCAGCTTACCTAGCACCTCGAGGAACATGGGTGCGCTATGGAATCCCTCCTGATTCAGTTATCCCACTTGTCGAAGGACAAGAAATTCGTCACTGGGAGGTAGCTTTCCAAACCGAGTGCCTGTTCCCGTATGATTCGAGCCTCAAAGCCTCCTTGGGCATTCAGGACTCTCCATTGTCTCGGCATCTTTGGTGCTTTCGAGTTGACCTTCGGAATCGGCGAGAGCCGGGAGGAACCCATGAGGAAATCGGTTTAACTTGGTTCGAGTGGAGTCGCTTCCAGCGCGAACGTTTTACAACCCCGGAACTTGTCGCAATGGGTGAAATTGCTACCCATAACCACTTCGCTCTAACGCCAGGCAGGATCGCATTTAACCGCCCGGCTCCGATCCTGCGCTTCGACCCACGGATCGACCATGGGCGGCTGGTTTCCATATTGGGCCTACTCAACAGTTCCGCCGCATGTTTTTGGCTCAAACAAGTCTGTCACAACAAGGGGAGTACAGTGGACGAGAAAGGCGCTCGCCAACGAACGGCAGCCTTTGAGGATTTCTATGCTTTCAACGCTACTCAGCTTGGGGCACTGCCAATTCCAAAATGCCAACCCACGCAGCTCCCGACCTTGCTCGTCCAAACCAGCACGGCGTTTGCAGCCCAGTCGCCGAGATCCACGCTGGTTAATTGGAGCGGCCTCAAGGGTGTTGTGTTGCACACCCGGCTTGCCACCGCCCGCGCCGAGACTATGCGCCTGCGGCGGCAGCTCATCGCCTTTCAAGAGGAACTGGATTGGCAGATTTACGAAACCTTCGGCCTCCTGACTGTGGGCAATGGTGGGAGCCAACCGGAGAATCAGGTCGTGGTTCCGACCGAAGGCCTCGAACTCGGTGAGCGTGCGTTCGAGATTGTGATGGCGCGAAAGATGGCCGGAGGTGAATGGGAAACGACCTGGTTCGAGCGACATCGTTCCACGCCAATTACGGAATTACCGAGGCAATGGCCGCAGGCGTATCGCCGCTTGGTGGAAAGACGGATCGAGCTCATTGAATCCGACCGCAGTATAAGGCTGAT
>CAIZGN010000729.1 GCA_903932505.1 Candidatus Hydrogenedentota bacterium | reverse complement strand
GGGCAGACAGGAATGTCTGCATCACAGAATGGCTGTGGAGGATGGGCAGACAGGAATGTCCCCCCCACATAAGAACGGATTGAAGGAGGGCAGACAGGAATGTCTGCCCCACATTAGGGGAACTTCTGTTATGATTCGGGGATTATCCCTTGGTGACTAAAGGAACGGGCGGGAAATTTATGCGGTTTGAAACTTTTATTGCGGCACGGTATTTGCGGGCGAAGCGGAAAAACCGCTTTGTGAGCCTGATCACAGTCATTTCGGTTGCCGGGGTCAGTGTAGGAGTGATCGCCCTCATCGTGGTGATGGGCGTGATGACGGGTTTTGATATCGAACTGCGTAACACGCTGATTGGCAATCGCGCCCATCTAACCGTCTATCCGAATAACGGGGGGGAGTTTGAGGATTTTGAAAAAGTAATCAGGGAGGTGCGAGCCCTATGCCCTGAGGTGGTGGGAGCAGGCCCGATTATCCAGATTGAAGCGTTGCTGAAGCGCGGACCAAATACCACGGGTGCGGTCTTGCTGGGCGTGGATCCGGTCTTGGAGCGGGATGTCACCGACCTCGAGAAGAATCTGACCAAGGAGGACAATCGAGAGTGGGGGGAGGGCCGTCTTCCGGGATCGAAGGAAGTGGTCTTGGGGTATCGTCTCGCGCAGAATCTGGGGTATCTGGGGCCGGGCGATGATCTTATGGCCATTACGGCGAAAACATCTGTGCGCCCGTTTGTGGGGCAGCAGATGGGCAAACCATTGTCGCTGCTGGTTAGTGGCATCTCCGATGCCAAAATGTCGGACTTTGATTCGATCTATGGTTATGTCGACTTGGCGACCGCACGGATGCTTTCAGACAAGAAGGGCGTGGACGCTGTCCATCTGAAGTTGACCGACCCCTTCTTGGCGGAAAGGCTGCGCAAGGAAATCGAGACCAATCTGCCTTACCGGGCGGAAACCTGGTATACGAACAATGAGGCGTTTCTCGGTGCGCTTGAGCAGGAGAAGCTGGCGATGTTCGTCATCTTGACTTTCATCGTGCTCGTGGCGGCGTTCAACATCACGAGCACGCTGATCATGGTCGTGATGGAAAAACGGCGCGACATCGGCATTCTGCGCACGCTGGGTTCGAGCGGAAGCTCTATACTGCTCATATTCATGGTGGAGGGTCTCATGATTGGACTCAGCGGGACAGGGGTCGGGGTGGTTCTCGGGCTTCTGCTGGCTGAGTACTTGAATCCAGTAGCGCGTTTTCTCGCTGGGATTTTCGGGGTAGACCTCTTCAATTCCACCATCTATTATTTCGACCGGATTCCCGTTGCCGTGGTGCCCGGGGACGTGGCTTACATCACCGTGGCCTCGATTGTGTTGACCTTCCTGTCCACGCTGTATCCCGCTTGGAGCGCGATGCGGCTCAACCCAGTGGATGCCCTTCGCTATGAGTAATGTTCTTGCCTGTCGCGACCTGCACAAGTCCTATAACGATGGCAGCCGCGAGCTGCATATTTTGCGCGGTGTCGACCTCGACGTGCGCGAGGGCGAGATTCTTGCCATTAGCGGGCCGTCCGGGGTCGGGAAAAGCACGCTGCTGCACATCCTCGGCACGCTGGACACCCCCACACGCGGCGAGGTGTTCTACCGCGACCAGGCGCTAAGTCGGATGGGGCGTTCGGCCGTGCATCGGGTAAGGAACGAGGACATTGGCTTCGTTTTTCAGTTCTACCACCTCCTGCCGGAATTCACGGCACTGGAAAACGTCATGATGCCCGCGATGTGCAAGGGGGTTTCCCGCCGGAAGTGCTTGGGCCGTGCGACAGCACTGCTGGATAGGGTGGGGCTTTCCGAGCGCATGACGCATAAGCCGGGGCAGCTCAGTGGCGGCGAGCAACAGCGCGTCGCGATTGCCCGTGCACTCTTCAACCGCCCTGCCGTGGTGTTGAGCGATGAACCCACAGGGAATCTCGATGAGAGTACGGGTTCGGGGATCATCGACCTGTTGTGGAACCTCAATCGGGACGAGAACATGACGCTCGTGGTGGTAACCCACGACGAGCAGCTGGCGCAGCAAGCGCATCGTTGGGTGCACATCCATGAAGGATCGGCGGTCATGAAGAAGGATTCACCAGACCGCAGCCAACAATAGCTAGCGTGGAGCAGACATTCCTGTCTGCTCGTTTCTCCAAAACGTGGGGCAGACATTCCTGTCTGCCCTGGTATTTCCCGCGCACGGGCAGACAGGAATGTCTGCCCCACGCAATGGTGGGAGACGGGCAGACAGGAATGTTTGCCCCACGCAATGGTGGGAGATGGGCAGACAGGAATGTCTGCCCCACGCAATGGTGGGAGGAGGGCAGACAGGAATGTCTGCCCCACGTTATTTTTGGATTATCAGCTCGTCGTGTATTTTGTCGTTCTTGTCGAGCGCACGGAAGGTGAGTCGATTGCCTTCGATGTGCATGGTTTGGTAGAGACCCACACCACCGAAGGCCTTCACGGCGAATTCGGGAGTGGAACGGGGACGGTCACGGTCTTCGATGCCGATGGAAATAACGTAGATTGTGCCATCGGCCGGGGAATCTACTGGCTTTCCATTTTTGATCGGTTTCGTGCGCATGTAGTAGTGGACGTGCCCTTGGAAGACCATGTCCACATGATACTGGTCGAAAAGCGAACTCCACTGCTTGGTGATTTCTGCGGCATCCTGGTCATATTCCGGCTCGAAGTTCGGGAAATGGTAAGACGCGAATTTCCAGGTGGCTTTGGTTTTCTTAAGCACGTCTTCGAGCCATTTCGCCTGCGGGGCAAGGTCGGTGGTGCAGTCGAGCGAAACCATAAGCGTGTTCCCGTATTCGAAGGCGTAACAGCGTTCCGGGGTGACCCCGGCGGCCCCGTTTTTCGGCAGTTCGAAGAGGTTGAGGTATTGGTCGGGGCCTAGTCCGTCGATGGAATCATGGTTGCCGAGCACAGGCATAATGCGAACACGGTTGGACATGCTGCGAAGGCCGTAGAGGTAATTATCCCAATGGTCGCGATATTGCCCCATGCCGACGAGGTCACCTGCCGTGGTGTAGAAGACCGCCTCGGGGTTCTTTTCGACGGCGTGCGCCATGAGTTCGCCCCAATCTTTCTTGTTGTGGGCATCGCCACTCCACAGGAAGGTGAAGGGCTGATTGGCCTTGTCCGGGCCGGTGGTAAACTCCGCCGAATCGCTCCAGGTGCCTGAATCTGGGTTCCCCACGGAGTAGGCATAGGTTGTGCCCGGTTTCAGGCCACGCAGAACCCCGGTGTAATGGTGCTCATAACGGTCGTTGGCCAGCATGCGGTCTTCGAGTCGCACGGGCGTCACATCCAGCGTTTTTTGCTCGGTGCTCCCTTTCTCCGCGAAGCGCACCGCCCCTTTACCCTGCTTGATGTCGGTGCGCCATTGGATAGTCTGGGTCGTGCGCGGATCTTCGCTCCACGTCAGCACGATCTGATCCGGCGCAGGAGAAGATGGATGGTCGGTATGCCGAAAAGCATCGATCAAATGCGCATCGCGTGAACGCCCTCGGATGGTGGTCAGCAGGGTTTGCCCCTTGATGGTCTCCGGCACGTCTTTCCAAAGGAGATCCGGCCAGTCGTTATAGGCATAAGCACCTGGTCGCAATTCCACGCGGGGGAATTCCGGGTTGAGATTGGATATGTTGACCTTGCCGCCCGGGGCTTGCGGGCCCACGGCGATGAGGTAGTGGGGGCGATGGTTCTTGAATCCGTTGACACCCAATTCGACCCGGCCCGGCGGCACATTCTTTTGCCATATCTCGTACGACCAGTCCTCGGTGTTTGTGGCGCGCCGGTCGGTTTTGACGAAACCGGAATCAGGCAACCAGAAGGGGATTTCTTCCTGCGCGCTGTCGCGCAACAGGGTGATAACCGCCGGTGCGTCCACATCAAAAACCCAATGCTTGGTGGCGAGAATCTTTTGTTCTTCCGGCGTGACGATACTCTGCACGGAGGTCGCATCGATTTTCGACAGGAAAGCCTCATCGTGTTCGGCGTAAAGCCGTGTGACGATTCCGTCCATGACCTCTTCCACGGTTTGTGGTTCCGCCACCGCAAATGACGCCCCAAGTGCGGTCACGAGGGCGGAGACCCACAGAATGAGTGAAGCTTGCATTCTTGCGTTCATGAGCATTCTCCTGTGTCGCTGTTCCCGTTTCATTATGGTCGTCCTTCCTTTATTAGCCCGTCATGCGTGAGGCCACAGCTTCAGCCGCTCGCAGACCGTCCACAGCGGCGGACATGATGCCCCCCGCATAGCCCGCGCCCTCGCCCGCAGGGAAAAGTCCGCGCAGGGAGGGGTTCTGCCCGAATTCATCGCGCAGGATTCGCACGGGCGAACTGCTGCGTGTTTCCACGCCGGTCAAAACGGCATCGGGTTGGTTAAAGCCCCGCAGTTTCTGTCCCAGCACCGGCAGCGCCTCGCGCAGGGCGGATACGGCGAATCCGGGCAGACATCCCGCGAGGTCGGCTAAGGTCACCCCGGGCGTGTAGGAGGGGCGCACCGCTCCTAAAGTGGTGGAGGCCCGTCCTGCGAGGAAATCGGTCGCCAGCTGGGCCGGGGCACGATAATCGCCCCCCCCAAGCTCAAAAGCCAGATGTTCCCACCGTCGTTGGAAGGCCACCCCGGCCAGCGGCCCCTCGCCCCCGTAGTCAGGGGGATTTACCCCGACGAGCAGGGCACTGTTGGCGTTTTCTGCTTCGCGCGCATAGGCACTCATTCCGTTGGTGACCACATGCCCCGGTTCAGAGGCGGCGGCGATGACCGTACCGCCGGGGCACATGCAGAAGGTGTAGACCGAGCGGCCATCCTTGCAGTGGTGCACCAGCTTGTACTCCGCTGCGCCAATTCTCGGGTCTCCCGCCACGGGGCCATACTGTGCGCGGTTGATCACGGTCTGCGGATGTTCAATGCGAACCCCCACAGAAAAGGATTTGGCTTCCATGGTCACGCCGCACTCAAAAAGCATATCGAACGTGTCACGGGCGCTGTGACCAATGGCCAGAACGACTGCGTCCGTGCGAAGGGATTCTCCAGTGGAAAGGTGTACGGCGCGAACAGCCCCGTCGATCACTTCGATCTTGTCCATCCTGCAGTCAAAACGAACCTCACCGCCCTTTTCGCGGATGGCGTTTCGGATGTTTTCCACAATGTGGATCAACCGATCTGTGCCTATATGCGGCTTGTGCGCGTATAGAATTTCGGGCGGGGCGTCTGCCGCAACCAGGGTTTCCAATACTTTCCGGCATCGGTGGTGCGTATCCTTGATCTGGGTGGTGAGCTTACCGTCTGAGAAAGTGCCCGCACCGCCTTCCCCGAAAAGCGCGTTTGATTCGGGGTTGAGGGTGCCCGTGCGCCAGAAAGCGGCCACGTCATAAGCCCGGTCGCGCGCGGGTTTCCCGCGTTCCACCAAAATGGGCCTGAAGCCCCACTCTGCCAGGGTTAGCGCTGCGAAGAGGCCGCAGGGACCCGCGCCAACGACAACGGGTCGAGGGAAATCCTCCGGGGGCGGGCCGGGGTGGAAGGTGTAATGCTGTTCGGGCGTCCACGCGACACCTGGGATGGAACCTGCGCGCGCTATGATGACCTCGGGATGCGCAACGACCACATCGAGCGTGTAGACGAATACAATCGCGTTCTTGCGCCGGGCGTCCGTGGAGCGCTTGGCAATTTCAACCGTGAGGAGTTCCTCATCGGGGATGCCGAGGTGTCGAAGCACCGCCTGACGCAATTGAGGCTCGGAATGCTCAAAGGGCAGCGTGAGTCCGGTAATTCGGATTCTTCCGCGAGGATTCGGGGGAGGGGTAATACTGTCAGCCATGGTAACTCACTTTCATGGAATGACTATACCCGAACGGGCTTCGCGCGACAAAACCGGAAGTTCCGGTTCGGTTGGCGGACGCACCTTCAACGCATGGCTGGGAAGGGGTGGGTGCGTCCGGCTTGCGGTTGGCGTTCCAGACAGGTAAAGTTATAGGACGCTGACTTTGGTTCGGGTTACATAAGTGCGGCTTTGCGCCGTCAGGGAAAATCTTTCATGAGCACACTTCGCAAGTCCTTAATCTGTTCTTTAACGTTGCTATTGCTCGGGTTCGGTCTGGTCACAGGCACGGCTTGGGCTCAAGACAATGTCGATAGCCTACTGTCCCGAATGCCCGCCCAAAGCGCGCAGGAGGCTCAGACTGCGTTTTCCGCGTTGCTCAAGCTGGGCGCGCCGGGTATGGCGGAAATTGCGGCCAAAATCGTGCCGAGTGGCGGACAGGATGTCAACGCCCGGTTCGCGTTCTGTGGTCTCGCCAAATACGCGAGCCTGCGCCCCGAGGAAGAGCGGCGGTTGGTCTCCGAGGGTCTGCTGGCCGCCCTGCAAAAGGCGGGGGACAACGAGGTAAAGGATTTCTTTCTCGAACAGTTGCTGGTGGTGGGGGGCGATGAGGTGATCCCTGTGCTCACCGCACTGATTGCGGACGCCCGACTGGGCGACCGCACCATTGGCATCCTGGAGCGCATTGATACGGAAGCCTCCACGGCAGCACTTGTGTCGGCGCTGAATGTAACGGGACAACCGAACGCTGCCCGTCTGGCCAAATCCATGGGGGTGCTGCGGCTTGAGGCGGCCCTTCCCAAGCTGACGGAATTGGCAAAAGGTGCCGATGCCCCCGCGCGGGAAGCGGCGCTGTTCGCATTGGCGCGGATTGCCGCACCGGAAAGTGCGGACGTGTTGCGTGCGGCGACCCGCGTGGAAGCCCCCCTGGAACGCGCTCGGAATCTTTCGCTCTACCTGCAATATGCCGAGGGGCTGATGCAAGGGGCGCGACCTGCGGCTGCTGAAGCGATTGTCCAAGAGCTGGCGAGTGTGCCGGATGTGAATGTGCGTTGCGCGGTCCTCAAACTGCGCGTCGCGCTGGCAGGAAAAGCCGCTTTGCCGCTTCTGCTGGTGGCCATGGATGACCCGGACAAACAGTACCGGGGTGCGGCTTTGCTGCTGGCGAAAACCACCCCCGGAAAGCCGACCTCTTCTGCGTGGGCGGACAAAGCTGGCAAGGTTCCGGCTGAGGTGCGCGGTGAGATATTGAGCATGTTGGGCAGCTGCACGGATTCGTCCGCGAAATCGGCGGTGCTTGCGGGGCTGAAGGATCAGGATCCCGTGAGTCGCGGTGCCGCTCTGGCAGTCGTGACCCGTCATGGCGGTGCCAAGGCGGTGCAGCCGGTGGGTGCGTTGCTTGCGGCGGCACAAACACCGGAAGAAGCTCAGGCGGCTTCGGCAGCCTTGTTACGTCTGCCGGGCCGGGGTGTGGAAAAGTGCGCCAACAAGATGCTTTCCGGAAAAACGCTCTCGCTTGAAGCGCGCAAGGGTGCGATTGGCGTGCTGGCGGCGCGCACGGCGGATGCTTTCGTGGAAACCGTTTTCGCGCAGGCGAAGCACGAGGATGAGGGTGTTCGCGTTGCCGCTTTGAAGGCATTGGGCGCGATGGCGTCCAGTGAAGAAACCGGGCGTCTGGTGGGACTCCTGCTTGAGGCAAAGACGGACGGGGAGCGGCAGGCCGCGCGTGACGCGGCTGTGGCTGTTGCAAAGAAAGCCTCGCAAAAGGAAGACGCGGCCGCACCGTTCCTAGCGGTCAAGGCCACCGCGCCTGCGGCCGCGAAGGGCGCGTTGTTGGAGGCGCTGGTGGAAGTCGGAGGCTCCTCAGCGCTGCAGGCGGTTGTTGACGATACCAAGCAGGCCGATGCCGCGACCCGCAAGGCGGCGATTGGTGCGCTGGGTGCCTGGAAGTCCGAAGACGGGGTGACGGCCCTTCTCAGTCTCTGGTCAGCGAACGCGGATGCGCAAACGCGCCCTGATGTGTTGAGCGCCGCACTGCGCCAAGGGCAGCAACCGGCCGCCACTCTCGATAAACGTGCCGCGCTGCATCAAGCACTGCTGGGCAGTGCGCGCGACGACAAGGAGCGTCAAACCGTTCTGGAGGGGCTGGCCACGGTGCGTTGCGTGGAGGCGGCAACCATTGCGGCGGGGTACTTGGACAACGCCGCGCTGCAGGGTTCGGCCGCAGATGTACTGGTTCGAATCGTGTGCCCGCCCAAGCCGGATGCGAAGGGGCTTGAGGGGGGTGCGTTGGAAAAACTGAAACAGGCGCTCCCGAAAATCACAACGGAAGCCCTGAAAAAACAGGCTGCGGACTATCTGTCAAAGTTTCCCGCAGAAGGCCAGAAATAGCGGGTGTAGCCGCGCGATATAATCTGAGGAAGGAACACAAGACCATGATTACTGGAACATTGGACAACTGGAAACAGCATCTCTCCGGGCCGGTTTGGGAAAAGGCCTTTAATTTTATCGCGGCACTGCCTGCGGCGGCTGCGGATGGGAAGACGCTGATCGAGGGCAACGACATGTTCGCCATCGTCGGGGCTTACGATACGCACGGGCCGGAAGGTCAGGAGATCGAAACCCACCGCAAGAACATCGACATCCAGGTCATGATGTCCGGCACCGAGGGTATCGAATGGTTCCCGCGCCCGATGCTGGAAGTGAAGACGCCCTACGATGAGGAAAAAGACGCGGCGTTTTACAGCCGACCCGTAGGTCCCGCGCCTGCCTACCTCACCATGGTTCCCGGCCGTTTCGCAATCTTCTTCCCGGACGACGGGCACATGTGCCAGTTGGTGGCCGGCGGCAAGATCGAGCATGTGAAGAAGGTGGTCATCAAGATCCGGCTCGACTTGGTGAAATAGACCGGACGGCTGATGGCATGCGGACGCGGCATCTTGCCGTCACCATCCTAGCGGATCGAAGCCTCTACGATTGCTGCGGTGCCCTGTCTTCGTGGTGGTGCCGAATAATGGCGCCTTCTACGAGATAGATGACGTCTTCTGCAATATTCGAGGCGTGGTCGGCGATGCGTTCGATGGCGTGGGATACCCCGCCAACGGCGATGTAAGCGCGGGCACTTTCCGGCGCACGCAGGATGCATTCCTCCATCTTCTCGTACATGGAGCGGTTAAACCGGTCGATTTCCTCGTCGGCCGCGATGACTTCGTAGGCTAGGGCCGCGTTGAGGTTGACGAGCGCGTCCAAACTCCGGTGCAGCATCTGCTGGGCCTTGTACGCCATCGCTTCAAGGTCGCTTGAAAATCCAGCGAGGTGGCTTTTCGCCAGAAGCACCCGTTTCGCAATGTTTCCGGAGGAGTCGCCGATGCGCTCGAGTTCCGCGTTGATCTTCAGCACGGCGATGATGAACCGGAGGTCGTGGGCGACCGGCTGATGCAGCGCGAGAATCTTCTGACACTCCTCCTCGATGTCCACTTCGCGTTCGTCGATGAGGTTATCGCCGTCGATCAACGTCTGGGCCAGCGTTTCATCGCGTTCCCGCAGCGCCTTGGCCGCAAGCAGCACCGATTCCTCCACCAGCGCCCCCAGCGCCAGCACCTTCTTTTTCAACAGGCCGATTTCACGTTGCAGATGCACGGACATGGCGACTCCAATCAGCCGAAACGGCCGGTAATATAATCTTCGGTTTGTTTCTGGGTCGGGGTGGTGAACATGGTCTGGGTCGGGCCGGTCTCGATGATGTGTCCTTCGTAGAAGAACGCGGTGATATCGGAAACCCGGGCCGCCTGCTGCATGTTGTGTGTCACGATGACGATGGTATAGTTCTCGCGCAATTCGCCAATGAGGTCCTCGATATGCGCGGTGGACCGGGGATCCAGCGCCGAGGCCGGTTCGTCCATCAGCAGGATTTCAGGCCCGACGGCGAGCGCCCGCGCAATGCACAACCGCTGTTGCTGTCCGCCCGAAAGGGCCATGGCGCTGGCGGGCAGACGGTCTTTGACCTCAGCCCAAAGCCCGGCGCGCACAAGACTCTTTTCCACAATTTCGGTGAGTTCATTTCGCCCGCGAACCCCGAAAAGGCGCGGTCCATAGGCCACATTGTCGAAGATGGACTTCGGGAACGGGTTGGATTTCTGGAAGACCATTCCGACGCGACGGCGCAGCGCTGCGACATCGGTGCCCGGCGCGTAGATATTCGCGCCGCGCACCAGTACCCGCCCTTCCGCCCGCGTACCGACGATGATGTCGTTCATGCGGTTCAGTGTGCGTAGGAACGTCGATTTTCCGCAACCCGACGGACCAATCAAGGCGGTCACCTGCTTTTCGGGTATGTCGATCGTGATGCCGTGCAATGCCTGCACCGCCCCATAGAAGAAGTTCAGGTCGGACACCTGCACATCAGCGTGTGTATTGGTCACCACTGGTATTTTTTCCTGAAATGGGCGCGAAGCAGAATCGCGCCTACGTTGAAGAACAGTACAATCGCGACGAGCGTGAAAGCCGTTCCGTATTGCATGGGCCGCACCTGGTCGGCCGAGGGATGCTGCGTCGCCAGCACATACAGGTGATAGGGAAGTGCCATGCATGGATCGAGCGCGGACTTGGGCAATCTCGGCAAGTAGAACGCCGCCGCCGTGAGGAGGATGGGGGCGGTTTCGCCTGCTGCGCGGCCAATACCCAAAATGCTTCCGGTTACCATGCCGGGGATGGCGTAGGGCAGGACATTCTTCCGGATGGTCTGCCACGGGCCCGCACCGAGCGCGAGACTGCCTTCGCGAAGATACTGGGGCACCGCGCGAAGCGCCTCTTCGCTGGCGACGATGATGGTCGGCAAAATCATGCACGCCAAGGTGAGGCAACCGGAGAGGATGCTCGCGCCAAAACCGAAGAACAGCACGAACAACCCCAATCCGAAGAGCCCGAAGACAATGGAAGGCACGCCGGACAGGGTGATGATGGCAAGGCGAATGGCGCGGGTGAAACGGCCTTGGCGGGCGTATTCGGAAAGGTAGATCGCGCTCGCCATCCCCAAGGGGAAAGCCACCAGCATCGCGCCCGACGTCAGATAGACCGTGCCGAGTATGGCGGGGAAAATGCCCCCCGCCGCGCCGCTTTTTCGCGGTGGAGAACTCAGGAAGTCCCAGTGGATGGACGGTGCACCCTTAACGACGATATCCAGCAAAATGTAGGCCACCGCTCCCACCACACTGTACGCGATGATTCGGAAGGTCCACAGTCCGAGATTATCGAGAAGGTTTCGCTTGTTCATGACCGCTGGTACTTTCGCAAGACGCGCTGGGCGACCATGTTCAAAATGAAAGTGGCGAAAAGCAGGGTAATGCCGACCCAGAACAGGGCTTGGTAATGCGTGCTTCCAAAGGTGACCTCACCCATCTCGGCCGCAATGGTGGCGGTCATGGTGCGCACGGAGTCGAAGGGGGATAGGGTCATCATAGCGGCATTCCCTGTCACCATGAGCACGGCCATCGTTTCTCCCACAACCCGACCCATACCGAGCATCACCGCAGCCACGATGCCCGACAGCGCGGCGGGTGTCGTCACTTTCCACACAGTCTGCATGTGCGTGGCACCCATGGCGAGTGAGGCCTCGCGATACGAGCGCGGCACACTGCGGATGGCGTCTTCGGCAATGGAAATAATCGTTGGCGCGGCCATGAGGGCGAGGAGTATCGCGCCGGACAGGGCGGTCAAGCCCGTGGAAAGATGAAAGACCGCCTTCACTAGGGGGGCAAGCACGACCAGCCCGAAAAACCCAAGTACCACCGACGGGATGGCCGCCAGCATCTCAATGCACGGTTTCAGGAATTCCCGCTCGGCGGGCCGGGCCAGTTCTGCGATGTAAATCGCAGCGCCCACACCAAAAGGAATCGCCAGCACGCTCGCGAGCAGGGTCACCAGCAGGCTTCCCAGCACCAGCGGTAGAATCCCGAACAGTTCGTGTTGAAACGATACCGGCACCCAGCGGGTTCCGGCAAGATCCGACAAGCCGGGCTTGCTCACAAAGGGGACCGCCTCTTTGAAGAGGAAAAGAAAAATCAGGAGGACGATCAACATGCTCGTTGATGCGCAGGCCGCGAAAAATAACCTGGCCCCGCGTTCCGAGGCCCCGGCGATACGGAAATACCCCCCCGCAAAGGGGATGGCGCGAAGCGCGCCGACTAATCCCCCTTCGAAGGGGGTGGCGCGAAGCGCCGGGGGATGTTCTCCCCCCGCTTCCTCCACTTTGGCATCAGGTTCAAGGCCCATCGTTAATTGCCTTCGATTCCAGGTCATACGTTGGGTCTGCTTAGTTGACGGGGACGTAACCGGCCTCTTTTACGATCTTCTGCCCATCAGGGCCTGTGCAGAACGCCAGGAAAGCGGCGATGGGTGCATTGTTCGTTGCGCCGGTGTAGAAGTAGAGCGGACGGGCGATGGAGTAGGAACCAGTGCGCACCGTGTCTTCCGAGGGGGACACGGGCGGACTTGCTCCATCTTTTTTGATGGACAACAGTTTCACCTTGGCCCCGGCTTCAATCGCGTACCCAAGCCCCACATAGCCAATGGCGGTTTCATCTTCGGAGACTGACTGGATAATGGTGGCGGTGGCGGGCATCAGTCGCACGGAGGCGGCGAAATCCTGTTTCTTCAGCACGTGTTCCTGAAAGAAAACATAGGTTCCCGAGCTGGTTTCCCGAGAAAGTGTCACGATTGGTTTGGCCGGGCCATTCACCTGTTCCCATTGGGTGATCGCACCGGTAAAAATCTTCTGCACCTGTTCCATGTCCAATTCACTGATTGGATTGGAAGGGTGCACGACCAGCGCGATCCCGTCACGGGCCACAATGGTTTCCTGCAGGGTGATTCCCTGATCAGCGGCTTTCTTCTTCTCCTCAGCGCTCATGTCGCGCGAAGAGGCGCAGATATCGGTGCTTTTTCCGAGGAGCGCCGAAATTCCCGTGCCAGATCCGCCACCGGTCACCGATATGTCCACATCGGGATGGCTCAGCATGTAGGCCTCGCTCCATGCGGTGTCGATATGCACCATCGTGTCTGAACCCTTGATGGCGATAGCCGTGGTGGTCTTGGGTGCGTTTGCGCTGGAACCGCATCCAGAGAGAAGTGCTACAGATAGCACAACAGAAAAAACAGTGGTACGCAATACGCAGAGGATATTCATGGGGACTCTCCTAGGGTCGGCCTGTGGCCAGGCTCGGGTTAGACTAAACCCGAAGTTTTTTTCGCTCAAATTTGATTGAGCCACAGTATGCCAACCCATTGTTAGGATTGTGTTAACGTTCGGTTAGGTTTTATGCGGAAGGCAGGACCAGCGAGAACACACTGCCCTGTCCCGGCGTGCTTTCCACGCTGATCTGCCCTTGATGCAGAGCGGCGATATGCTTGACGATGGCAAGGCCCAGACCGGTGCCTCCCATGGAACGGCTTCGTGCCCGATCCGCGCGATAGAATCGCTCGAAGACCCGGCCCAGATGTTCGGCCGGGATGCCCATACCGGTGTCCCGGACACGGATAGCGATGCCTGCGGGTGCACGCCGGGCCTCGATGCCGACCTCGCCACCAGCTTCTGTGTATTTGACGGCGTTATCCAGCAAGTTCGCCAAAGCCTGCTCCAGCAGCATGGCGTTGCCCCGCACCGTGAGTCCGGCATCGGCACTCA
Source organism: Candidatus Hydrogenedentota bacterium (assembly GCA_903932505.1). Classification (GTDB taxonomy): domain Bacteria; phylum Hydrogenedentota; class Hydrogenedentia; order Hydrogenedentales; family CAIZGN01; genus CAIZGN01. Next base: position 1,592 of record CAIZGN010000729.1, on the reverse strand, counting down.
GGGCAATGGTCATGCCTTTGGCCAGTGCCATCGGTTGGCAGGCCTGCTTAGCAGCGTCCAGAATTGCCGTGACATCCACCGGCCCCATTGCGGCATCGCGATCGGTCTCGGCCCCCTCCAAGCCCGCGAGGGCCAGAATGTCATCCACCAGTGCGGCGAGTCGGTCAGCCTGACGCATCATGATTTCGAGAAAGCGCCGTTGAACCTCGGGTTCAGGAGGCGGTTCTGCCAGGAGGGTTTCGGCATAGCCTTTGATGGAGGTTACAGGCGTCCGGATTTCATGCGAAACGTTTGCCACGAATTCGCTGCGCGCCTGTTCCAACCGGTGAAGTTGGGTGAAGTCGTTAAGGACCAGCAGGGCACCGATTTTGTTCCCCAATTCATCGCCGAGCGGGGAGGCGGAAACTCGGATATGTCGTTCTCCGGGGCCGGCCAGCAGGCATTCCTCCTCAAAGGGAAGTGCTTCGGACAGCATACGCGCCGCGCACTGATGGATTCCGGGGTTGCGTACCGCCTCGTGCAGATAACGCCCTCGGGCGGAATCCTCGTCCAGCCCAAACCACCGGCAAGCGGTCCGGTTCACCGTCAAAATTCGTTCGTCCTGACCGATGGCGATCACCCCCTCGGCCATACTGGACAAAATGGCGTCCAGTTCATTGCGCTGGCGGGACACGATTTGAATGCGCTCGCGTAATTGGGCCGCCATCTGATTCAAGGCATTGGCGAGATCCGCCAGTTCGACCGATCCGGGGATGGGTACTCGGCTCTCGAGCTCCCCGTTTGCAAAGCGCTCTGCACCGCGCCGCATGGACTGCAGGGGGCTCGAAATGCGCCGGGCGAGTGCGCCACCGGCTGCGACCGCCCCAATGGCGATTGCGAGTCCCAACAGTAAGGTCAGGGTGAGGGCGCGACGCATGGTCTGTTGCACGGCAGCAAGGGATTTACTTGCACGGACGACCAGTACCGTCTTTCCCGAATCCACGATCGGAACAGCCACATACACCAAATCCTCATGTAGGGTGTGGCTGAATCGCGTGGCGCGGCCTACCTGTCCCTCGAGTGCCTGGCGGACTTCCTGACGGTCACCATGTTTGTCCATGGCACCGACCGACTCGGAAGAGTCGCCCGCCACTGCGCCCGAAGGCAGAATTGCGGTAATGCGGGTTCCGGTGGTTTGCCCAAGGGCTTTGCAGATGGGATCCACCTGTTCTGGGCGATAGTCACCTTTCAGCGATTCCAAAGCGTGGACTACGAGCCGGGCCTGAATTTCCAGCGAATCCATGCTTTGATCCACGTCAAAATCCTGCATGAAGCGCAGCGCACCCCAGGTGTTGACGCCAAGCGCAATCAGCAACAGGGTGAGGAAGGGCCACAGAATCTGGAGGGTAAAGGAGCGTCTTGTCACGAATTATTCCTTGAAGCGATAACCGACGCCACGAACCGACTCGATGGTGTCGCCGACGTCTTCCAGCTTTTTTCTCAAGCCGACGATCTGGACGTCCACCGAACGGTCGGTCACCGGATGCCCCGGGCCATGGACGGCGTCGATCAACTGTGACCGGGTAAACACCCAACCCGGGCGTCGTGCGAGG
>CAIZGN010000728.1 GCA_903932505.1 Candidatus Hydrogenedentota bacterium | reverse complement strand
TTTGGAAACCCGTGGCGGACAACGTCTACCTGCAGGAATTTGGAGAACAGGTCGCGAGCAGTCAGCCCGTAACCTCCGTCGCCACCCTCAACGGGAAAACCTATGCGGTGGTCAGCGGAGGGCTTTGCCAGCTCTCCGACGGCACCCTGCAGCCCGGCACAGATGCCCCGAAAGACATAGACAAACTGCACGTACTTAAAGACGAGGTCTGGGCCCTTTCAAAATCCGGCGTCTACCGGCTGGTCAACAGTGCGTGGGCCCGAGTAAGCGATAAACCCTTCGTCGACCTCTGCCTCCACCTCGGCGCGGTGCACGGCGCGACCAAGGACGCAATCTTCCGCTTTGAGAACGACGCCTTTGTCGACCTCACCCCGAAAAACGGGTATCTGTCGAACGATTCCACCATGCTCATGGAAGACGGCTCGCAATTGCTCGCGGATCCCGTCCAAATCAGTCCCATTGATAAAATCGCGTCCTACAACGAGACGCTCTACATGCTGCGCAGGGGTGGCCTCACCATGCTCGCCGGGGAAACCCCCGTGGATAGCCCGCTGGACTGGGGCAAACTGCCCTCCCCGCGTGCCAAAGAAATCATGGGCCTGGGCAGCTGCCTGTATGTCGCAACAGACCACGGCGTGGGCGTTGTGCGCGGTATGGCCGCCTCGGCACTGCGCGGAGAAGACGGTCTCCCCTACGAGGACGCCACCTGTCTCGCGCCCGGTTTTGAGGGTGACCTTTGGATCGGCACCACCGGCGGAGCGATTCGCAAGGTTGGCAACGACTACCAGTTCTTCGGCGCAAGCCTTTGGCTGCCGGACAACCAGGTGAACGATATCGCCGTTGGTGACAAATGCGTGTACATCGCAACAAACGCAGGGCTCGGCATCATACGCTACGAGCCGTACACCCTCCAGAAAAAGGCCGCCTTCTACGAGCAGCAACTCGACGAATGGGGTATGAAGCGTCTCGGCTTCATTCACATGGTGGACAAGGAAGGCGGCACGGGCGAGTGGATACGCGAAGTCAGCGACAACGACGGCGGACACACTGCCTTCTATCTATCCGCCATGTCCTTCAAGTACGCCGCGACGGGCGATCCCAAAGCGAAGGAAGAAGCCGTCGACGCCTTCAAGGCAATGGCTTGGCTTGGACAAATCACGCACTCGCCCGGCTTTATTGCGCGCTCCATATGGTCGGTAAAGGCGGACAAGGGCCAGAAGGGTGAGCGCGGCTCCGGTGGCCTGCCCGCCAAGTGGAACGCCACGCCCGACGGCAACTGGGCATGGAAGGGCGACACCTCGAGCGACGAAGTCAACGGGCACATGCACTCCGTCGCGGTGTTCCATGACATGGCGGCGAATGATATAGAGAAAGCAGCCGCAAAAAAACACATCGTCAATCTTTCATCGCACATCCTGGAAAATGGATGGGTGCTGCGCGACGCGGATGGAAAAGCGACCCGCTGGGGCCGCTGGGACGCCAATTACCTCCAACGCCCCTACGGATTCACCGCAGCGGGTCTCAACGGCATGGAAGCCCAGACCTACATGCGTCTGGCCTATGGATACTCCGGCGACCAGAAATTCCAGGAAGGTTTTGACCAGCTGGTCAAGCTCGGCTATCCCAAATATACCGTACGCCAGAAACTCACCTTCCCGCAGGATCTCGTCACGACATGGGACGATGAACTGGCCTTCCGCTGCTACTATCCCCTGCTCCACACCACCACCGACCCCACCCTGCGCTCAATCTACGTGCGCAGTCTGCAGCGCAGCTGGGAGACCCTCCGCCTCGAACACATCGCATGGTACAACTTTATCTACGGTTCCCTCACCGGCAACGACTGCGAATCCGATGAAGCCGTTGCCTATTTGCGCGAATGCCCCATGGAGGTGCGCAGCTTCCATTACCAAAACTCCCACCGGGCCGATCTCCATCCCCAACCGGGTCGCCCCTCCTACACGACCGCCGTGCGCGCCTTCTCCCCGCGTGAAATGGAAACCAGCTGGGGTTCCGAATCCGCCCTGCGTGAAGACGGCGGCGGACGTGGCAACCACGCACCGAATTGATTTGCGCTGCGCTTGCGGCACTACCATCACCATCATAGCCCGCCGTGCCAGTACCTACCACCGTGGTGATTGTGTCGGT
>CAIZGN010000727.1 GCA_903932505.1 Candidatus Hydrogenedentota bacterium | reverse complement strand
TGCGCCCCATCCTCATGACCGCCATCACCTCCGTCCTCGGGCTGGCCCCCATGGTCTTCTTCTCGCAACAGGGTGCGGAAATGCAGCGCCCCATGGCCGTGACCGTCATGGCGGGCCTCTCATCCGCAACCATTTTGACCCTGCTCATCATCCCCATGGTCTATTTCCTGTTGACGCCGGGCGACCGTCCCGTCGCCGAGGCGCAGGACAAGCCATGAACTCGGCCTACGCCAGCTTTTCCATGCGCCGCCCCGTGAGCACCATCATGGCCGCGCTCACCTTCCTCATTCTCGGGGTTATTGCATGGAACCGGCTCCCGCTGAAGTTTCTCCCCAATATCGAAAGCCCCTTCCTCATCTGCAGCATCCCCTATCCCGGGAGCACGCCCGAACAGGTGATCAATGAAATCGCCATTCCGGCAGAAGGGGTTTTCCGAACCATACCCCGCCTCAAGCAGATTGTCACCACCTCGGACTCCAATGGCTGCTCGTCCATGCTCACCTTCGATGTCGATGCGGACATGGGCACCGCCTCCGCTGAACTGCGCGACCGGGTGGAGCGACTCAAACTGTTGCTCCCCGCTCAGGTGGACCGCGTCCTTATCCAGCGATTCAACACCAGCGACCTTCCCATCATGGTATTCGGCCTCTTCCGCGAAGGCGACCTGGAAGATTTCACCTATCTCGCGCGCAAGGTCTTCGAGACCCGACTCGGTCGGGTCGACGGCATCGCCCAGATCCAGATCCGCTCCCCCATCCCCGAAAAAGAGGTTCTCATCGAATTCGACCAAGACGAGCTGCGCAGCATGCACCTGGAACTTTCCCAGCTCGTCATGGCGCTTGAGGCCTCCAGCATTAACGTGAGCGCGGGAAAAATTCAGGACAGTAGCCGCACCTGCATCGTGCGCACACTGGGTGAATTCCGAAATATCGAGGACATCGAGAACATCGCCGTCGGTGCGGGTGGATTGCGCCTCAAGGACGTCGCGCGCGTCCGTTTCGGCGCACGCGAGGAACCCATCCACGTTTCCCTCGATGGAAACCCCGGCCTGCTCGTCATGGTGCGTGCCGAGCAACAGGCCAACACCGTTGCCGCCTGCAAGGCTGTGCAGGCCGAGCTTGACCGTATCCTGAAAGAGCCGGGCTTCGAAGGTGCCAAATTCAAGTCCTTCCTCAATCAGGCCGAGTTGATCACCGGCGCGGTGACCAACCTCCAGGAAGCCGGGCTCACCGGCGCGGCACTCGCCGTGCTGATTCTCCTCATTTTTCTGCATCAGATGCGCCCCACCCTCATTGTCGCCTTCGCCATTCCCGCCTCCATCGTGACGGCACTAACCTTCATGTATTTCGCCGGAATGACCCTCAATCTGGTCACCATGGTCTCCCTCATCATCGCCGTCGGCATGCTGGTGGACGATTCCATCGTCGTTGTCGAAAACATAATCCGCCACCGCCAAATGGGCGAGGATGTGAAGACGAGCGCCATGAAGGGCACCGCCGAAATCACCATGGCCATCGTCTCCTCCACTACCACCACCTGCGTCGTCTTTATCCCCATCATTTACATGAAAGCGGGCACCATGTCGGTCTTCATGTCCCAGTTGGGTGTACCGCTCATCGTGTCGCTGTGCGGCAGTCTCGCGGTCGCGCTCACCCTCATCCCACTGGCGATGGTGCATATCCACCCCTCGACTGGCAAGAGTGTGAATCGCCTTTCGCACCTTGCTATCGGCCGCACGCTGGTGCGCCTTTCCGAACGCTTCCATCCGGTACAACGCACCATCAATACCTACCTGGCGGGAATGCGCCTGGCACTCCAATGGCGTGCGGCCAGCCTGCTGGTGTTGTTCCTACTATGTGCGCTTACACTGGCTTGGCCCACCAAGTCGCTGGGCATGCGCAAGACGCCGGAGCTGGATACCCGCGAAGTCGATATCGAAGTCGAGCTCGACCAAAACCTCGACAAACCCATGACCGAAGCGATCTTCCGGCAATTGACTGACCAACTCAATGGCTGGCGTCGTGAACTGGGAATCAAGAACATATTGAATTACCACGAGGTCGAGAGCGGTGCCATCGAGGCCTACCTCTATGACGAGAAGGATGAGCGACCCGCCGGTGTTCCCATGCTCACCACGGAGGAAGCGCAGCGCATCGTCGCCAGCCGGATGCCCAAACGCATTCCCGGTGCGAAGCTCAACTGCGATGTCGCGCACGGTGGTTCGTCGGGTGCCGAGGCGGGACTCTCCGTCATCGTGCGTGGCGACGACATGAACCAGCTGCGCCAGACCGCCGGACAGCTCACGGAATTAATCGATCAATTACCCAGCGTGCAGGACGTCCGGCCAGACACAAACCGGCAGCGCATGGAAATCGATCTGGGCATTGACGCGTCTCTGGCGGCCAAAGCCGGCGCGACCCCCGCCAGCATCGCCCGCACGGTGGACGCCGCCCTGCGCGGGGCGCGTCTGCCCAACCTCAAGTACAGCGGCCGGGAATATCCCGTATGGGCGCAGTTCCGCGAGGAAGACCGCAAGTCCAAATCCAATCTGGATAATGTGGCGGTGATGGGGGGATTGGGCGGCCTGGTCACCCTTGATCAACTCGTACACTACGAAAAGCGCCCAAGCCCCGAGGCCATTCGCCGAATTAACGGCAAGAACGTGGTCACCCTGCGCATCACCGCCAGTACGGAAAATCTCAGCCAAGTGGCGACGGACTTGGCTACGCTCCTGCACCAGTTCCAGCTTCCGCCCGGCTACACCCTCGAAGTGGGACAGCAGCTCGAGGAAATGCAAGAGGACATGACGAGTTTCATCAGTGCCTTCCTCATGGCGATTGTGCTCGTCTATCTGGTGATGAGCGCCTCCTTCGAATCCCTTATTCTCCCCTTGTCCGTGCTGTCCACCATTCCCCTGTCCATGGCGGGTGCCGTGTGGGCACTCTTTATCACAAACACAAACTTCGACACCGTGACCCTCATCGGATGCGTCTTGATGGTGGGCGTTATTGTGCGCAACGGCATCGTGATCGTTGACCACATCAATGGTTTGCGCCAACAGGGCATGGAACGTCTGGACGCGCTGGTCGAGGCCGGGCGGCACCGTTTCCGGCCCGTCGTCATGACCGCGCTTACCACCATCCTCGGCCTCTTGCCGTTGGCCATCGCCCAGAGTGGTGGCGCGGTCGCCTTCGCCGGTTTGGGCCGGGCCATGGTCGGCGGTCTCACCATCGGCACCATCCTTACTCTCGTCGTCGTCCCCCTGTTCTACAGCCTGCTCGACGACCTCAGGCGCTGGTGCGCGGATTTCCTGGGCGGGCTGGTTCACCGCAACCCTGCGCAGGCTCCCGAAGTGCCATGAGCGCCGAGCCCGGCAGACCGGGATGGCGTCTCCTTCCCGACGAGTGGGTATTGACCCTCAAGAATCTCATCTATCCCCAGTTTTGTCGCACCTGTGATGCCCGCCTGCTCACCGAGGAGAACGGCTATTTCTGTCCCCAATGCTGGGCGGGAAGCCTACGCGTTGAACGCCCCTTCTGCAACATGTGTGGACGTCCGCACGAACAGGGCGTCGGATTCGGCACACGCTCAAACTTTCCCTGCGAAGTTTGCCGGATCTCGCCGCCTGAAAACGTGCGTCGCGTCTGGGGGGCGGCAATCTACGATGGCCCGATCGCCGACGCCATCAAACTATTGAAGTTTAACGGAAAGATAAGGCTGGCCCGCGTGCTCGGCGAACTCCTAATCGAATTCGCGTCCGAAGAGATGAGCCAGGAAGACTACGACCGGATTGTGCCCGTCCCGCTGCATCCCGTGCGACAGCGCAGCCGGGGCTTCAACCAATCCGTGCTACTCGCGCAAGCCGTGCAATGCGCGTTTCCACGGGCGATCCTTGATGAATCACTGAAGCGAATACGGCCCACCCACACCCAAAGCCGATTGACCGGCGCCGAACGCCATAACTCGCTGCGTGGAGCTTTTGCGCTAATCGGTGACCGACTGGAGGGGCAGCGGGTGCTGCTTATTGACGACGTGGTCACCACCGGGGGAACCGTTTCCGAATGCGCCCGAGCCTTGCGCCGGGCCGGCGTCCATCAGGTCGATGTACTCGCCGTAGCCCTGGCTGTTCCGCAAAAATGGGATCCTACCTGATTTCCGCTGTAAAACGGGCGAAAAAAGCTTCAAAGCCTTGCAGCTTTTTCAGTGACACCGGTTTCAGTCCCTGTAACTTAAGTTTACGCTCCGCCTCCGCCTTGTCCTGCGCCACCACGCGCCCGGTTTCTTCATGTCCCTCAGTGTTCCTGTCGCTCGCACGATATTTAAAGACTGACACGCTATGCACTCCTACTCGGTCCGATCCGTTGTTGATTTGAGTACCGATAATCAATGGATGGATACGATCGTCCCGATATTCAAAGCTTGCCCCCGCATTCGTGTTCAATGTCGCTTCTCTATCATATCAATAAAAACAAAACGCGTTTGTAATCTAGATCACAAACACGTTAATTAGTAGGGGGGATACAAATCAGGGCGCAATTTGAAGGGCGGGCCCTAGGTCAGTCTCCAAGGTGCGCATCCGCGCCTCGTAGTCCGCATCGATGATTCCCTGCAGGGCCTGTCGATCCAATGCCCCGGCGGAACTCCGCAGGAAGGATGCCGTATCCAAGGCGAATCCCTTTCCACCATAAGCCTGCGCATTGCCCATGATGCCATTCTCCAGATCGGTAATCTTGGAACCGATGTCAGCGATGGCGGAACGGCCCCGCTCATACTCCACGGTGGACTCGGGACGTACCCGGGCATATTCCGACGAAGCCTGACGCAGAAGCGAGATGGCTTCGGCGTATCGTTTCCCGGATTCTTCCTGTTGCGCCATCTCTTCGTACTTGGCGGCCTGCTCGAGAATAGCCCGATCCTCAGTCAGACGCGCTTCACGCTCCTGAATCTTGCGCGCGGTATCCAGTCGGCCGGTTTCCGCCTCGATATTGCCGGGGCTGGCACTCAGTGCGGAGTCAAAGGCCGACAGAGCCTGATCAAGACGATTTTCGCCGAGCGCCTCGCTGCCCTGCGACGTGTAATACTTGGCCATGCGCTCATCGATGTCGCGCCGATCAGGATCCATGCGCTTGGCATCGCGAAAAGCTGCCATCGCCTGTTCCGGTTCCTGGGCGGAGAGCAGCAGGTCGCCCAGTTTCACCCGCATATCGGCAGTGGGCGGGGTCAGGATATCCAGACGGTCGGCAACGGCCTTGATCTCACCCGCTTTCCCGTTCTGAATATAATAGTCGTAGGCATCGCTGACATACTGCTGCAATTGAGCATCGGAGATATTCCCATGCACACGCCCTCCGGAAAGCAGGGTGAACCACACATCCGCAACACCGGCCGCTGACCGCATGGCGTCTTTGGGAAGCAGATTCGCCGCCACACCCGCAAAACCGGTTCCGCTGGAATAGTCCCGCAAGATCAATGGATCGTTTTGCGATGCGGCCTGCACGGAGGCCGAAAAATACGTAGCCGCATCCACTTTTTTCAGTTCCGGTATCTTCAAGGCCACGGTACTGATGCGCTTGTCAACATCGGCATAATACAGGTCACGAATCGCAGGGGAAGCGGTTCGCAGGGGTGCCAGGTAATCCGCGACGATCCGGCCCAGCATCCCCAGACGGTACGCATAATAGCGGTCGACTTTGCCGCCCGTGGACGCCAGCAGGCGCATCTCAACTTCAATGGCACTCAGGGGATCCCGTTCGTAACCGGGAAACAAGGCCTCGACCTTGTCTGCCGAGGCCAGAGCCCCCGCCTGCAGATCTTCCGAACGATCCTGCAAAGGCAGACCTACCCGGTTGGCGACCAAATGCACCGCCGTGTTCACGATCGCGCTCCGGGTGCGGGAACCCCAGGCATGGGCGTCCAGCGATATGCCCGCACACAGCATTCCCACGGCCAATCCGACCGGTACTATACGGCCGCTTATCTTCCTCATGGGCCCATCTCCCGAATCCGCAACCATGGAACTCAGCCTTGGCTTTGGACGGTTTGTTTGAGCTGCTCCACCAGCAATTCAATTTCATTCACGATCTGTCCGCCACCAGCGGCGCGTCCCGTCTCAAGAAAACGCTCCAATTCCTGAAGCCCTTCGGGCAGGACGCCCTGCGCCAGATACTGCAGCCCCATTTCAAGATGAGCGGCGGGATAGCGGGGATCTTTTTCGAGCGCCTTGGCATAGGCATCCATGGCGGCGTTGGCATCCCCTTCCTTCATGCTCACCCGACCACGCAGGGTGTACAGCTTCGCGGTATCGTTGCCCAGTTGGGTCGCCAGCAGCAGGGATTCGTTCGCCTTCCCCGCATCCCCCATCCCGAGATACAGCGAGGCTAGTTCAAGCGCGGCCGCAGCGGCATACACGCCCTTGCGCTTGGACAGTGCGTCGAATTCTCGAATGGCATCGACGTTGGAACCCTTTCCCGCCAAGCAAGCGGCGTACATCCAATCCACGGCATCGTCTTTGCCCGCAGCACGCGCCTGTTCCAAGAGTGGCAAGGCCTTGGCATACTCCGCCTGCTCGAGATAGATCGACGCAAGACGAGATTTCACCGCCCCGTCGGCACCAGACTGCACAGCCGCCTCCAAGCGGGTCTGCGCTTCCTGGGTATCGGCCTTGAGGTCGGCCACGAGACCCAACACGGCGTTGGACACGGCCTCGGTTTCACCCTCGGGCGTATTCAGAATGGCACCCACCCCCTCGAGATTACCCTGAAGTGCTTCGCTGGCCGCCCACGGAACGCGGAGCGCCGGGGAACCACCCGCCTCAACGGCCGCCTTCAGGCGCTCGGCCTGGGGCGCATAATCCTTGCTGACCCCGTGCGACAAGGCCTCCAGAAGACTGGCGCGGGTGTCGGTGGGGGCAAGTTTCGCAGCATTAGCCAGCAAGGTCTGATCACGAGCAACCGAACCTTCCTCTTTCGCCTTATGCAGCGCCACTGCCGCCATAAGCGGTGCGTCCGCATTCTTGGCATCAAGCTCCGTCACCGCAGAAAAGGCATCGGAAGCCTGCCGGTACTGATGATCCCCCCACAGGACTTTCCCCAACAACAACTGGGCGCGGACGTCGCTTGAATGAGTCTTGAGGTGCTCGCGTAACTGCTCGATGGCAAGGCCCGCCTTGCCTTCCTGGGCAAGCTTCTGCGCCTCTCCCACCGGATCCCGCATCACCTGATAAATGAGCGCACCAATAAGCACGATCGCCACCAATGCCCCCGTCACCCCGAGAATGGCCCAAAGCAGGGAGTAGTTACGCGGAGGGGCCACCGGCAAGGTGCGGACTTCTGTCACCTGCTGTCCGGTGAGCAGATTGACACCGCAGTGGGTGCAGATGATGTCACTGGCACCCACGGGAAAACCGCAGGACCGGCAGTTGGCAGCGGAACCCAAGGTTACGGGTGGCATCGCCACGGGCTTCGCCCCCACGGGCCCGAGCGCAGCACCCCGTACACCGGCGGCAACCGGCGCTCCGCAATGGGGACAATGCGATTGTCCCGCCCCGGTGGGCTTGCCGCAATAGACACATGCGTTTGAGTCAGCCACGGCGTTCTCCTGTCTTGTCAGGCGCGGTGCAATGTCCGCGTCCGCTTATGATTCCTCGGGTGGGAAGTCGCGCTCGCAGGAACGGCACCGCGACGCTTCCAGCGGGTTCTTGTGCCCGCACTGGGGACAACGTTTGGTGAAAAGGGACGGCACGCTGATCAACACCACGACCAGCATGACACCAACCATCACCACGAGATAAAGCGTCAAATCCACGCCACCTGCCTCTTCCATCCCGATCGGGAAACGAACCTAAGAAATCCTACTGGCACCCGAACCCTTCCACATGTCCGCGTTGCCGCCCAATTGCCGCTTAAGCGGCGCCGTAATCTCATTCAATTGCGCAATGGCTGCCGGACCTATATTGAGGTCTGCTGCCTGAACATTTTGCCGCACTTGCTCCGGGTTGCGCGCACCAATGACCACCGAGGACACACCCGGCTGCGCCGACACCCAGCACAAACTCACCGTGGCCGCCGGTACATGAATGGCATCGGCAAACTCGCGCAACTGCGACAGCGTCTGCATAAGCAACTCTTCGCAACCCTGCTCGCCATGGCGGGTACACCCACTCAACGCCGAAAAGTGCCGGGTTCTCCGCCGCAACATCGGAATCTCCGACACCGTGCGCCACACACCCGCCAGCAAGCCTTGCATCAATGGCATATACACCAGAACACCCAGTCCATATTTCCGGCACTCCGGAATTATGCGGTATTCAGCTGCGCGAAACAGAAGATTGTAGCCGAGTTGATTGGATACCGCAGTGCCCTTCACCATCCAGTCGCTGAGGTCGTGTGCACCGAAATTCGACACGCCGATCACCCGGATTTTCCCCTCGTCGCGGAGGCTTTCCAGCTCGCCATACACCTCACCAAACGCTTCCTGACCAAAGGGCCAGTGGATCTGGTAAATGTCGATATAGTCGCGTCCCAAACGGCGCAAACTGGCCTCGCACGCCGCGCGCACCCGACCCCGCACGCAATTCTCCGGGGAGATTTTCGAGGCGATATAGACGTCCCCGGCCCGTTTGCCCAAGGCCTTGCCCAATACCCGCTCGGACTCGCCCTCGCCGTACATCTCGGCCGTGTCAAACAGGTTGATACCCAGATCCAGTGCTGCATCAACCGCCGCCTGCGGGTCACTCTCCTCGCTCGCGCCCCAGTATTCCGAATCGCCCAGCTGCCAAGCGCCGAACGAAAGGACAGATACCGAGATACCGCTCTGCCCGAGTTGTCGATACTGCATTCATTCGCCTTCCGAAGCACGCCACGTGCCCTGCATCCGCCTTAAAGCACTGCTTTCTTTGTAGCGCCCTGTCTTCCGGACAAAACGCCCCATTCCCCAGTACGCCCTGTATTCTAGGCTATCAGGAACCCAAGTGCAACAACTCAACGTGCCGCTTGCATCCCAAGGGCCCGTTGTTCTCTAATTCACCCGTCGAT
>CAIZGN010000726.1 GCA_903932505.1 Candidatus Hydrogenedentota bacterium | reverse complement strand
TGTGGCTGGGCGCGATGGACGAGCGCCTCACCGCCACGGTCAGCTGCGGCTTCCTGACCCGCATGGACCACATGGAATCCAACCACTGCATGTGCTGGAAATTTGACGGACTCCGCGCGCTCGTGGACTGGCCCGATCTCTATTCGATGATTGCGCCGCGCCCGCTTCAGTGCCAGAACGGCTTGAAAGAACCGGCCAATGATTTTCAGGTGCCTATCGCGCAGGAGGCCTTGCGCGAGATCACGCCCGCCTACCAGAGTTTCGGCGCGGCGGGGAATGTCGAACTGCACGTGCACGACGGGGCGCATGAGATTGACCTGGCCGCGCTGCTGAAGTTCTTGGATGCCCATCTAAAGGCAAGTGCGACGAAACCTTGAGCGGTTCCTGGTGATAAAAAGCGGCTGGAGCCGCTACGCTGCGGCTGTGTTCATGGGGAAAATTTCGGTTGATTGTCGCCGGGTGTCGCGGTCGTTTGTTCCTGCGTTCGCTCCGATTGCGCGGCATCAATTGCCCGGGCGAGGGTATGCAGCACCCGACGGGCGCGTCGGCTTCGGGACAGGCAGGTGAGCCGTTGGGCGTGGGTGGCGGTGTGGAGATGGCAGCGGCATGTGGGGCCTAGGGCGACATTGACGGTCAAAATCATGGCCGAAATTAAAGCACCTACCCCCGTCAAATACACACTGTCCTCCGCATCCGCGCTTCGCGCAATCAGAAAGAGTCCGACAAAGGTGAGGCATGCCAGCGCGGAAATCAGTGAAATGACACTCCCCGTGGTTGTACCGGTAAAGGTAAGGCAATGGACGTCCTTCAGGGCGAATCGTTTAAGCCGTTCGGCATAACCCTGTCGCAGTCGCAGGAGAATGTCCGTCTCCCCCAGCCACAACTCCTGAACGATGGGACCCAAGGGTGCCCAGTATATTCCGGACAGGCATTCGTACTTCTCCATCGGGGGGGGCGTCATTCGAGCACTCCAGTGAAGTTGTCAAGCAATAGAAATGCGGCTAACGACAATTGCAGCACGGCCAGCAAGCCTGCCACCACAAATCGCCAACGATTAATTGGCAAGGCACTCATGCGCGTGTTCCAATGCCGGATAACGAGGTAGAGCACGACCCATACGGTCAAAGGCGCGATCAACCAGAACAACGAGCTGAGTACCGCGATGCCGACGGCCAATTGATCGTACCGGAAGTATTCCCGGGTCGGGGCGGGGATGTTTTCATCAGCAAGCACTTCGGCGAGACATTCCGCGCATACGGTGTCGGAACCGCTCGTTATGGCGCACAGGGTGCAGAGATAGCGACCGCAGCGGTCACAGGGTGTGGCAGCCCGCTTGCTCTCGTGAAAAAAGCACGAGCTTTCCGCTTCCGATTGCCGCCGATCGCCGCGTTCCACCGCCATGGGTCGCCAGAGTGCGGGGAAAAGGAAAACCTCATTGGCGCTCCCGCAGTGCGGGCACACGACATCAAGCAGTCGCTCCTCCGAGGCGAAGGCTACCGCATGATCGCACTTGCCGCAGGCAATTTCGAAAGTGGTTCCCACCTATTTCCTCACCACGCGCGTGTCCGCGATGCGGTCGTGCAAGGAACGTTTTTCCTCATCAAACGCAGCGATGATATAGCCGATACACAGGATAATCGAACTGATGTACTCGGCGGCGGTGCGTCCCAGTGCCCGTTGGTAGGACAGCGGACTTCCATCGGGCCGAACCACTTTGAGGTTCATGGCCATCTTGCCGGGGGTGGCCCCATAGCGACCGAGAAACCAAGTGGTGTAGGCAAGGGTTATAGAGATGCCGAGCAGCTGCTGTATGCCCTGAAGCAGCAGAGGGAAGAAGTTCACATCATCCCCCGCACTTGGATTAGTAAACGGGCTAGAGGTAAAGGAGAATAGGGTGCTGATTACGAGCGAAGGAATCGCCAGAATCAAGCCATCCAGGAACTTGGCGACGAAGCGAACCCAGAAACCGGCGTACACAAGCTGGGACGCGGTTTCACCACTTTCCTGCAGGCGCTGAAAGAAGCGGGGTTTGCATTCGGCGCATACCCATGCGCCACGAAACGTGATCATGTCCTGGGCCGGAAAACTACGCTGGCATTCCGTGCAGGCGTGCGGGCTGTCCGGTTGGGCTTCGGCAAGCCCTTCCTCCACCGAGACCCGGGCGTAGGGGAGCCAGTCGGCCATGCCCTCATGCCAGACCAGCGTTTGGGCGGTGATGGTGCCCATCGCGACCATCTGGGCGAGCTGGGCGTCGTTGAGCGGTCCTTCTTGTTTACCTGCTTGGGCGTAATACCAGTTCATGACACCTCCTGTTCGTTTGGATGCACCGATAGATAACTGAATTCGGCAAAGGCCTACTCGGCAGGGCCTTCCTACATTTTGTATTGGGGAATCTTGAGGGTTTCGCCGTCTTTCATCGCGGATTTGTGCGCAACGATGCCTGCTACGGTCATGTTCAGCGCCCAGGCAATGTTCACAAGTGGGGTGCGCTTCTGGAGGATGGAGGTGACGAACTCGTCGCACAGATAACCATGCGAACCGCCGTGACCGCCGGAGTCGACCGCCGGGGGTAGTGCGGGTTTCGCGAGCGACAGTCCAGGTACCAGCCCCGTGCCGTCATACGCGAGATCCGTCATGGAACCTTTCTGTCCCCGGACGCGGCCCACCTCGCCGCCATGCCCGGGCGTGTCCCAACTGACCGCCATGCGCGCCATGCCGCCTTCACTGGTGCGGAAGAGGGCAATCTCGGTGCCAAACGGGTTTTTGTAGGGGTTGTTGGCGGGCTGCAGATGGGGGATGACGCTGGGCAGCCCCATGCAGGACACCTCGGTGAAACTTCCGCCGGTAACGGCGGTGTAATAGCCGTTGGAGTGCGTGGGATACCACTGCGGCGGCAGGCCGATGCGCCAACCCTTGTAGGAATCAATGGGGGTTTCCATATAGTGGTAATACTCGCCTTCGGTATAGACCATCTTGCCGAAACCGCCCGCGTTGTAGATGGTGCGCATGGCGTAACAATCATTATGGAATGAGGTGGTCTCGAACATCATGTAGTTCAGCCCGGACTTCTTCACTTCCTTGTAGAGTTGCTCGGCATCTTCCAGCGAACCGAAGACCGCAGGCACCGCACTGGCCACATGCTTGCCGTTTTTCAGCACCTCGACACAGTGGCGCATGTGATTGGGGGCGTCGGTCGCGACGAACACGGCCTCCAAGCTCGGGTCTTTCACCATTTCCTCCAGGGAGGGATAGGTCTTTGTGCAGCGGCATTCACGGGACAGTTCCTGGCAGCGTTCAGGAATCAAATCGGTCACTGCGGCGACCTCGACATTGGGGTGATTTTGAAATCCGAAGGCCGCGCCGAATTTGCAGACGCCATAGCCGGCGATGCCCACCTTGATTTTGCGGTCGGAAACCGGCTGCCAGGGTTTCGCGGTGTCCGTTGTGCTCTTAGTGTCTTCAAAGCCCTGAATCGGCTTCTCAGCCCCTGCGGCACTACCGGCCAAGGCCGCCATCCCTGCGCCGAAAGCACTGCCCTGAAAAAACACCCGTCGCGAAATCTTAGTTGCCATGCCGGAATCTCCCTTCCTGCCATCCTGCTGTCTGGGGCGCGAACTCGCTGCCGGGCATTCCGGCGAAAGCCGCACCCCTGAATTCTACTCATCGCCGTTTTGTCATTCAATAAAAAAAGACACGCGAAAACGAACCTTGACTTGGAGAAACGCGTCTGTGCTACGCTGAAGACGAAGGTTGCGTGTGTCTCGTTATTGTGGCGCAGGCTGTCGGTTCGTGTCGTTGAAACCGGGGCGTTTTATTTCAGGAGGAATACCCGTGGAATTGATCATTCTCGATATAGACGGTTGCATCAGCCCCGAGGAATCGGTTCCTTGGGATCTCGACTGTTTTGCTGAACTCGCCCGGCTTTCCCGGGCGGCTTCCGCCGGGCATGGTTCTCTGCCGCCGTTCACCCTTTGTACCGGACGTCCCCAGCCCTATGTCGAGGTGCTGATGAAGATGCTGGACATCCGCATGCCGGCCATCTGCGAAAACGGTGCGGTCATATACACGCTGCATGACAACTGCAGCCGCTACGGGCCGGGGGTGACGCAGGAGAAAATCGAAGGCTTGCGCGCGGTTCGCTCGTTTGTCGAGCACGAGATTTTGGCCGGACACCCCGAACTGGTCTATCAATTCGGAAAAGAGGCCCAACTGTCGGTGTTTAGCAACCAGCCGGAGGTTTTCCCGGCGGTGCGGGACAAGATTGAGGCTTTCGTGGCGGAGCGTGGCGGCCCGGACATGAGCATCACCCTGTCGCATTACTACCTGAACATATCGCTCACGGGCGTGGACAAAGGCAGCTCGCTGGAGGCCCTGCTCGACGAGCTGGGCGTGGACAAGGCGCATACGGCCGGTGTGGGGGATACCGAGGGGGATCTGCCCTTGCGCGATGCCGTGGGCTTCTTCGCATGCCCGGCCAACGCCACTCCGGCCATTCGCGCCGTCGCGGACTACGTGTCGCCCTTCCCGAATATACGCGGGGTGCTGGACATCCTGGCGCGGCCGGGACTGGGCAAGACCCCTGCCGCGTGAGCTATCACGGGCTTGCATTTGACTCATTGACACGCCTCACCGGTATACTACGCCCCTGAAACGGGGACAAAATCTACAGAGGAACGAAGCATGGACGCGATGACCGGACGCGAACGCATTGCCAATATCATGACCCGGAAACCGGTGGATCGCATCGGTATTTTTGAACATTTCTGGGGCGATACCCTGTCGCACTGGCAGTCTCAGGGCCATATCGCGCAGGAGGAAAACCTCAACGACCATTTCGGTTTCGATCTGCAGGGATTCTGGCCGCTGAATTCGGTCGCCAAGCTCGATTTTGAACCGGAAATTATCGAGGAGAACGAAGAAACGGTGCTGACGCGCGATGGTAACGGCGCGCTGCTGCGCCGCAGCAAGACGCACGACGCCACGCCCGAACATGTCGATTTTCTCGTGCGCGATCGGGCCGGTTGGGAAGAACACGTCAAGCCTTATCTGAAGCCCGAGCGGCGGCGAATCAATTTTGAGGGATACCGCGAGGCGAAGGCCGAGGCCGCGAAGAAAAACCGGTTCTTCTTCTGGACCGGGGTGAATGTCTTCGAGTTGATGCACCCGGTATGCGGTCACGAATATATGCTGATGGGCATGGCGATGGATCCCGACTGGATCAAGGACATGGTTAACACCTACGCGCAGCTCACGGTTGATCTGCAGGAAATTCTCTTTGAGGAGGAAGGCTGGCCCGATGGTGTGTGGTACTACGAGGACATGGGACTGAAAGAGCGTCCCTTCTTTTCCCCCACCATGTACACGGAGATTGTCCAGCCGGGGCACAAGACCACAATCGCCTTGGCAAAGCGCAAGAATCTGCCCGTAGTGATGCACTCCTGCGGCTACGTCGAGCCGCTTCTTCCGGGCATGATTGAATCGGGGGTGGACTGCCTTCAAGTGATCGAGGTGAAGGCGGGGATGGACCTGCTCAAGCTCTACCGCGATTACGGCGACCGCCTGTCCTTCATGGGCGGTATCGACGTACGGGTGCTGTATACCAACGACCGCGCCGCTATCGAGCGGGAATTAATTGCGAAAATCCCGGAAGTCAAAGGCCGTTTTGGTTATGTACTCCATTCGGATCATTCCATTCCCAATCAGGTGTCCTACGAGAGCTACCGATATTTTGTGGATCAGGGATTGGAATTGGGCAGATATTCGTAGGATGGTTTTTTGATTTATTATGAAACGTAAGTTATTTTGTAGCAGTTGCTTATAGAGTACTCAGATTTCTGGGAATTGGTGTTTGGCAACTGGATAACGCGCTTAGCGTGGTCGTTGTGATCCGAAAGGCTCCTCTAGATTGAGGATGCGGCGTTTACAGGCCCAAAGATTCCCAATGACGGAATCGCTGGCAGCCATTCGCTGAACTTGAAACTGACCTGGAAAGAGGTTAGAATCACCCCCGATGCAACGGGCTTGGGTAGGTCTGTGTTTCTTGGTTGAAATCGTTCTAGCCTCGGGCCGAATAATACTAACCAGTTTTGAATTCAGGTTAGGGAAGATTCGTAAAGCATTGAAATTAGAGAACTTGGGAAGATGCTTGCGGAGTAATATGTATCCCGGAGCGGGGTTCGCCTCCGGGGGTGGAATTTCACAACGTTTTTGAGAGGCGAAATGAACGAAGAAGGCCGCATCTCCAAGGGACTATCCTTCGATGACGTGCTCCTATGTCCGGCGCGTTCCGACGTGCTTCCTCGCGACGTGGACATCAGCACACGCTTGACGCGCAAGCTGCGGTTGAACATTCCGCTGTTGAGCGCGGCGATGGATACGGTCACCGAATCCCGCTTGGCCATTGCTCTGGCTCAGGAAGGCGGGATGGGCATCATTCACAAGAATCTTGCGATCGAGGATCAGGCGTTCGAGGTGGATCGGGTCAAGCGTTCACAGTCGGGCATTATCACGGCACCCTTCACCCTTACCGCCCAGCATACTCTGCAGGATGCCGAGGATCTCATGGCGCGGTACCATGTGTCCGGTGTGCCGATTACCGACCCGGAGACTGGTCGCTTGGCGGGTATTCTCACGAACCGCGATCTGCGTTTTGAAGAGGATTTTACAGTGCCCATTGCCTCGGTGATGACCCCGCGCGAGCGGGTGGTGACTGTGGCACCGAATACGACGCATGAAGAAGCCAAGAAGCTTTTGCACAAGCACCGGATCGAAAAACTACCGATTGTGGACAAGGATGACCGTCTCATCGGTCTCATTACCATCAAAGACATTATCAAGGCGCGGGACTATCCCGGTCGTTGCGCGGACGATATGGGCCGTTTGCGGGTGGGTGCGGCCGTTGGCGTTGGTCCCGGCGAAATGGAGCGTGTGGCTGCGATGGTGTCCGCCGGTGCGGATGTGCTGGTCGTGGACAGCGCGCACGGGCATTCCTCCATGGTGTCTGACATGGTGCGCCAAGTGAAATCGGCCTTCCCGGACATGCAGGTGATCGCGGGCAATATTGTGACGCAGGAGGGTGCTCGAGACCTGATTGACGCCGGGGTGGACGCGGTGAAAGTTGGCGTCGGCCCGGGTTCAATCTGCACCACGCGCGTGGTTGCGGGCGTGGGCGTTCCGCAGTTCACCGCCGTGCTGCAAGTGGCCGAATTTTGCACCAAGCACGATGTGCCAGTAATCGCCGACGGCGGCATCAAATATTCGGGCGACATCGCGAAGGCGATTGCCGCCGGAGCTTCATCCGTCATGATTGGCAGTCTCTTTGCGGGCACGGAAGAAAGCCCCGGGGAAACGGTGCTGTATGAAGGACGCACCTTCAAGGTGTATCGCGGCATGGGCTCCATCAAGGCCATGCAGAAGGGCAGCAAAGCCCGATATATGCAATTCGACACGGACGCCGCCAAGTTGGTGCCCGAGGGAATCGAAGGGCGCGTTCCGCATCGGGGATCGCTGGCGGAATATGTGCATCAGCTCATGGGTGGCCTGCGCTCGGCCATGGGCTACTGCGGGTGTCAGGACATCCCGTGTATGCAGCGCACCACCCGGTTTATACAAATCACTGCGGCGGGCCTTCGGGAAAGTCATCCCCATGACGTTACCATCACCGAAGATGCCCCCAATTACCATGTGTTGAGGTAGTTCATATGCAAGGAACGAACCGTCCGATTGTCGTCCTCGATTTTGGGGCGCAATACAGCAAGCTTATCGCCCGGCGCATTCGCGAAGCCAGCGTCTACAGCCTTATCGTGCCCTTTAATCTGCCGATTGAAGAGATAAAGGCCATGAATCCCGCCGGTATCGTGTTCAGCGGCGGTCCGGCGAGTGTCGGTGCGCCGGGTTCACCCAAGCCGGACCCCAAGGTGTTCGAACTGGGCGTGCCCATCTTGGGCATCTGTTACGGCGTGCAACTGTTCGCCGATATGCTGGGTGGCCGGGTGGAGCGCGCGACCGAGCGCGAATATGGCATCGCGCATCTAGAACATTCCGACGCCACCGGTTTCTTTGCCGGGGTGGACGCCCACACGCAGGTGTGGATGAGCCACGGCGACCGGGTTGAGGCACTTCCTGCGGGTTTTGAGACCATTGGCCACACCGCCAATTCACCCTTTGCGGCGGTGGCCGATCCCAAACGCCGACTCTACGGCGTGCAGTTCCACCCCGAAGTGGTGCACACCCCGCAAGGCAAGACCATTCTCTCCAATTTCGTGCACAAGATTTGCGGTTGCCCCGCCGAGTGGGACATGGGTTCCTTTGTTGGCCCGGCCATCGAAGAAATTCGCAGGACGGTGGGGGATCGGAAGGTCATTTGCGCCTTGAGTGGCGGCGTGGATTCCAGTGTGGCCGCCGTGCTGATCCACCGGGCCATTGGATCCAATCTCAGCTGCGTTTTCGTCAATAACGGTCTGCTCCGTAAGGGCGAGGCCGAGATGGTGCAGGAAGTTTTTCGCGATAATTTCCACATCAACCTCGATTATGTGGACGCGGAAGAACGTTTCTTAACCGCTCTCCACCGCATGTCTGACCCGGAGCGCAAGCGCAAGGTCATCGGCGGTCTCTTTATAGACATTTTCGAGGAAGAAGCCAAGCGCTTGGGCCACATGGACTTTCTGGCCCAAGGTACGCTCTACCCCGACGTCATCGAATCGGTGTCCGCCACAGGCGGGCCGTCGGTTACCATTAAGAGCCACCACAACGTGGGCGGTCTTCCCGACAAGATGAACCTTATACTCCTCGAGCCCCTGCGTGAGCTTTTCAAGGACGAAGTCCGTGCCTTGGGCCGCGAATTGGGCCTGCCCGCCGACATCGTCGGGCGTCACCCCTTCCCGGGGCCGGGGCTTGGTGTGCGCTGCATTGGCGAAATCACCCGCGAGCGTCTGGACACCCTGCGGGATGCCGACGCTATCTTCATCGACGAGATCAAGAAGGCGGGCCTCTACGGCGAAATCTGGCAGGCGCTGGTTTGCCTCTTGCCTGTGCGCAGTGTTGGTGTTCAGGGCGATGAACGCACCTACGAAGAGGTCTGTAGTCTGCGTGCCGTGACTTCGGAAGACGCAATGACCGCCGACTGGTACCGCTTCCCGTCCGACGTGCTCCAGCGCGTCTCGAATCGTATCTGCAATGAGGTGGGACGAATCAACCGGGTGCTGTATGATGTGACCTCCAAACCGCCCGGAACTATCGAGTGGGAATAGACCGGTTCGTGTGAGTCCTGAAAACTATTCACGTCGGGATGGGCGAATCTCGCGCAACGCAAGGAAATTACCATGAAAAAAGTGTCTGCGCGAGGAAAAATCCTCTCGATAATTGCGATGGCCTGCCTGTTCTTGCCCGGACTCTGTTATGCCGGTATCGACTCGCTGATTGTCCCTTACACCGCCATTGAGGACGTGGTCTACGGTCAGAAGGAAGGCATGGGCTTGACGCTCGATGTTCTTCAACCCGCCGCCGACAAGCGTAACGGTATTGGAATCGTGCTCATCTCGAGTGGCGGTTGGAAATCGGAGAAATCCAACGTGCCGGAGGAGGTTGCCAAATTCCGCAAGGATCATTGGGCGATGGGACTCCTGCAAAACGGCTTCACCGCCTTTGTGGTGCGCCACGGGAGTACCCCGCGTTTCCACGTCCCCGAAATGGTGGAGGACATCCGGCGCTCTGTGCGGTTTGTTCGCATGAAAGCCGCAGACTATGGCATCGACCCCAATCGCATCGGAATCACGAGTGGTTCATCGGGAGGACATTTGGCCCTGATGGTGGGCCTCACCGGGGATGACGGTCATCCAGACTCCCCAGATCCCGTCGAGCGCGTAAGCTGCCGCGTCCAGTCCATCATGGCGTGGTTTCCTCCGACCGACCTAATCAATTGGGGTATGCCGGATGGCTACAAAATGATTGAAACGGCGCGCCCCGGTTTCTTCGAGACCACCTTCGGCAAGGTCACCAACTTGCCCGAGCAACTGAAATCGATTTCGCCCATCTATTTCGTCACGCCCGATGACCCGCCGTTGTTCCTCATTCACGGCGACGCTGATAAGACGGTGCCCGTCCAGCAGTCCGAGATATTGAAGGCGAAATATGAGGAGGCCGGGCTGAAGGTCAAGCTGATCGTTCATCCCGGTGGACCCCACACCTACTGGGACGGCATTGAAAATGAATACCCCGGCATTGCCGAATGGTTCAAGGCCGCCGGGGCGAAAAAGTCCAACTGAGGCCACGGGAAATCAGGAACGGGCCGCTTTTCCCGCGTGAAACGCGGCGATGGCCAGTCCCAGAGCGTCAGCGGCATCGTCGGGCTTTGGAATCCCCTCAAGATTCAACAGGATCTTGATCATTTCTTGCATCTGGCGCTTGTCCGCCTGCCCATACCCGGTGATCGCGGTTTTGATCTCCGTGGGGCTGAATTCAAGAATGGGAAGGCCCGCCTGAACCACCGCCAGCGCCAGTACCCCGCGTGACTGCGCCACGGCGATCCCTGTCGTCACGTTTTGCTTGAAGTAGAGGCGCTCAATGGCGACAATCTCGGGCTGAAACACTTCGAGGAGGCGCGTCGCCTCCTCGAAAATTTGTTTCAGTCGGTCGGCGAAGAAAGTATTCGCCGGCGTATCTATGGTGCCGTGATCCACGTGCCGCAACCGATTGCCCTGGCCTTCCACCACGCCATAGCCAGTGGTGGCCGTGCCGGGATCGAAGCCCAAAGTGCGCATCGGCTACTCGGCCATGACCGCCGCCATGGCTTCGTCGGTGATCTCGACGTTGGAATAGACTTCCTGCACGTCTTCGTTGTCTTCAATGGCTTCCATGAGCCGCAGAACCGAGCCGACGGTCTTGATCTCGACGGAGACCTGGGTCTTGGGTAGCATCGTCAATTTGGCTTCTTTCGCCTGGACGCTCAGCCCATCCAGCGCGCCGACCACCGTGTGAAGCTCGCTCGGCTCCGTCATGATTTCGTACATGTCGCCTTCAGTGTCCACATCGTCCGCACCCGCCTCGATCGCCTTTTCCAGCACATCGTCCGGACTCAGGCCTTCCTTCTCGATCGTGATAAGGCCCTTGCTCTCAAAATTCCAAGTCACTGCGCCCTTTTCGGCCAAACTGCCGCCGTGCTTCGACAAGATGTGGCGGATTTCGCCCACCGTGCGGCGGCTGTTGTCTGTTAGGACGTCAATGATGATGGCGACTCCGCCCGGCGCGTAGCCTTCGTAGCGGATTTCTTCGTAGGTCACGCCGGGAATTTCGCCGGTACCCTTCTTGATGGCGCGGTCCACGTTATCCTTTGGCATGTTCGCTGCCCGGCAAGCCAGCAGCGCGGTGCGCAGGCGAGGATTGCCATCGGCGTCACCGCCGCCCATGCGTGCCGCCACGGTGATTTCCTTGGCGAGCTTCGAGAATATCTTTCCCCGCTTCGCGTCCAAGGCCCCTTTTTTGCGCTTAATCGTACTCCATTTGGAATGGCCGGACATGGACAAGAACTCCTTGATTTTCAAAAAACTACAGAAGAATGGATGACCCGGGGGGGTACGTTCATATGATAACAGGGAGCGCCGTCCCGATTCAAAGGCGCGAATTGCCTGAAAAGATATGCTAAGATAGACTCGGTGTATCCGTGGCCTGGGTGGCGGCGGTTGTGGCCGTCACTTATAAGGAATGGAGCGCCCGTTGACCACGTCAGGAAAAGGAGAAAACAGAATGTTCCGCAAGTACTGTCTCATGTTGGCCGTTACGGTGATTTTCGCCGGATGTGCCACCGCTCCGCGCACCGCGAAGGCCCCCTTTGTTATCGCCAAGGGTGGCGTGGCCCAATGTCGGATTGTGGCGGCTCCAGATGCGTCGCCCTCCACCCAATACGCCGTGCAGGAATTGCAGCGCTTTCTCCGTGAAATCACAGGGGCGGAAATCCCCGTGGTGGCCGATACGGTGCCGCTTGCGGATCACGATATTATCGTCGGCAACAATAAACTCTTCGCGGCCGCCAATCAGGGTGGAAAAGGCGTGGACGGCTTGGGGCGGGAAGGCTACCTGCTCCGGAACAACGGCAAACAACTCATTATCGCGGGTGGCGAACCCCGGGGAACGCTTTACGGCGTCTATGGCCTGCTCGAAGACCATCTGGGTTGCCGCTGGTTCACCCCTGCTGTGCAGCGCATCCCCAAACAGCCCGATTTGACGGTGGGCGCGCTCAACGAGCGCAAGGTTCCCGTCCTCGAATATCGCGAACCCTTTGTATTGGACTGCTTCGACGGCGATTGGGCGGCACGGAACCGCACGAACGGAAATTCGCAGCGACTGGAGGAGCGGCACGGGGGCAAGGTGGTCTACTGTGGCTTTGTGCACACCTTTGACGGATTGCTGCCCCCCGCCCAGTATTTTGATCAGCACCCCGAATACTTTTCGCTGGTCAAGGGCAAGCGTCTGAAAGAGCACACCCAGCTGTGCTGCACCAACGACGATGTTGCGCGGCTGGTCATTGAAGAAGTGAAAAAGCGGATGCGCGAAAACCCGCAGGCCACCGTGTTCTCCGTCTCGCAGAATGACTGGTTCAATTACTGCGAATGCGACAAGTGCGTGGCGCTTTCCAAAGCCGAAGAATCAGAAATGGGTC
>CAIZGN010000725.1 GCA_903932505.1 Candidatus Hydrogenedentota bacterium | reverse complement strand
CTTCCGCGCCAAGCAGCTTGACTCAGAGTTTCCGGAGGGGCTTCCCGAGGAGCAACCCGTCGATGAAATGGACCGAAAGGTGTTAGCCAGCGGCGTCGCCGAGTCCAGATTGATGAAACTGGACAACGGTGGGGCGACGCTCAGAACGGTGCTGCCCTTCATCGGTAAGAAAGACTTTCGCACTACCAACTGCCTCAAGTGCCACGGGGTGGACGAGGGAACCGTCCTCGGCGGAGCCAGCGTTACCATCGACGTCAAGGACGACATGGCGATCATCAAGAGAGTTAGCACCTTGATCTGGTTCGGCCAGGGAATCCTTCAGGTGCTGCTGTTCTTTGTTGTTGGCCTCATTGTTCGCCGCCTGCTGAGCCAACTCGGCGGTGAACCGGTTTACGTTATCGACATCGTCCGCCAGATTGCCAAAGGCGACCTGTCGCAGCAAATCGTTACCAAGAACAACGACGGCAGCAGCCTGCTGGCGGCAATGAAGCAGATGCAAGCCGGTCTTAGAGACATGATCGGCGGAACACTCCGCACGGCGGACATGCTGGCCCAAGCCTCGCACCAGGTGGCCACATCGTCACATCAAGTGCAGAAGGCGTCCGAGCGCCAAAGTGATGCGTCGTCTTCGGTGGCGGCAGCCGTTGAGGAAATGACGGTGTGCATCGGTCAGATTTCAGAGAATGCAACCGAGGCCCAGAGGCACGCGTCGGAGACAGGCCACTTGGCTCAGGAGGGATCCAGCGTCGTTCAAGACGTAGTCGTAGAGATGGACAAGATCTCGGAGGCCGTTACCACTTCGTCCGCTGTGATTACCTCGCTCGGTGAACAATCCCACCAGATATCCAACATCGTCAATGTGATCAAGGAGATTGCCGATCAGACCAATCTGCTGGCCTTGAACGCGGCCATTGAGGCGGCCCGAGCTGGCGAGCAGGGACGAGGCTTTGCCGTTGTTGCCGACGAAGTCAGGAAATTGGCCGAACGGACCACCCTGTCCACGCAGGAGATTGCCTCGATGATCCAGGCCATCCAGGGCGGCACCACCGATGCGGTTGAAGGGATGTCCCGAGGAAGCACCCGCGTCAAAGAAGGTGTCGAGATGGTGGGTCGCGCCGGTAACTCGATGGGACTGATTCAGAGCGGAGTGCAACGGGTCTTGACTGCCGTGGGTGACATCTCTTCATCGCTTAAAGAACAAAGCTCAACCAGCCACATGATCGCCAAGAATATTGAAGAAATCGCCCAGATGACGGAAGAAACCAGTGCCGTAATCAAGGAGGTCTCGGCTTCGGCCGACCAGCTCGAACAATTTGCGGCTTCTCTAAAGAACTCTGTGGGGCAATTCAAACTATAAGCAGAGGTCTTAGCTACTTTTGCCGTCTTTGCCATTGCGCTATATTGACGCGAAAATAAAAGAATTTGTAGCGCAAGAATATGAGAAAAGTAGTACAGCTAAAGCGTACTACTTGATGCCAGCGATTACTTACGCTGAAACGCTTGCTATTAGTGGATTTATTGGTCGGGGCGAGAGGATTCGAACCTCCGACTCCTGCGTCCCGAACGCAGTACTCTACCAAGCGCCAGTAGGCTTTCCATAATTTCCGGGCAAATATTTGGGCATTTTTTTGGGCAGTCCGGTAATTTAATGATCGCAGCGGTCTTGAAACAATGGAATCATACCCGCCTACCGCACGTGCGGTACCCAGCGGCGCGTCATATTGCCTCTTCATTTCTCGCGCCCTAGCAAAAATAAGCCATGGACTTGAAACCATATGGCTTTAAGTGCATACTGACGCCATGAGTTGGACGGTGCTTTTTCACGATGCCTTCGATGTCGAGTTCAAATCGCTCGACCTAGGCTTGCAGGACGAACTACTGGCGCATGCGTTGCTGCTCGGCGAGTTCGGCCCGAACCTGGGTCGCCCCACGGTCGATGGCTTGAAGGGTTCGAAGCACGCCAACATGAAGGAACTGCGTTTCGGTTGGGAGGGCGGCGTCTGGCGCGTTGCCTTTGCCTTCGATCCCCAGCGACAGGCGATTCTGCTGGTCGGCGGTGACAAGGGCGGTGCTGATCAGCGACGGTTTTACAAACGGTTGATTGCGGTGGCGGATGGACGCTTCGACGAGCATCTGGCGACGTTGGCCGCCGAGAAAGCAAAGGAGACAAAACATGGCAAAGAAACTCGATGACGTGATGGCGGCCTTGCCCGCAAAACGACGCACCAAAATCGTTCGGCGCGCGCAGGAACTTGCCTCCCTTAAAGACCTGCGGCAGGCCGTCGAGCAGACGCAGGAGGATTTGGCCTCGGCG
>CAIZGN010000724.1 GCA_903932505.1 Candidatus Hydrogenedentota bacterium | reverse complement strand
TGGGCAGTCGCAGGGTAAGCCGCGCACCGGAGGCTTGAACCAACTCGACTGTGCCGACTTCAAGAGGGACGCCAACCCGGGCAGGGGCAACCAGTTCCACAAAGCGCGGCGGGGCTGGGGCTGGTTTTCGCTCTACAAAGTTACCCAGGAGCCGACGCTGCAGATCGTAATAGTCGAGGTTCAATGCCGCTGCAGTCGTGCCTGCCCCGTGCGTGCGCGCAGCTTCCGTCGCAGCCTGCCAGAGCTCTGCTGGAATCCGTTGACCAAGGGGACGGGTCGATCGCCACTCCCGCAGCCTCTCCGCCAATGTTTGAAGTTGAGGAAATCCGCTAAAATCTCGTTTCGTTGCCATAGTTCGCCACCAACCATAGCCACTTCACCCCCAAAAGTTACGCACCCTTGCCGAAGCAACACCACTAATCTCCCGAAATGGCGAGTTAATTCTCGGACTTCTGGAGGACTGGACACAAGGGGTAAGCTCGCTCCTCAGATATCCTATCGGTGCTAAAGACGCTGCGGAAATCGCCTTTTCACTTCTTCCTGCATCCGATGATTGGCATCATTGGAATCGTGAGGCCACAGAGCGGTTATTCATGATCATTGTAAAAATCCCACTGGCAGCTCCTGAGAAGATCAGGGAAATCGCTCACAGTGCTGAAGACGGAAGAGATGATCGCAGCGCGGACAAGTTTGGCGAATACGTGCTAGAGCATCTTGATGGCATCCCAATGTGCAGAGACTTTCCGGAAGAAGTGATCAAAATGGCAGAGGCCAGATGGGGTATTTCTTCGAGTAAGGATAAGCCACGAGAGTGGTCTGAATTCCGGGATCACTTTGATGTCGAGGTAGCTTTTGGCCTGCCGATGACTCTTAGTTTCGATTACTACCCTGCAAGCGCCTATCACGGTCCGTTTTGGGGACTGCTGGCCCACCATCCAAAGCAAGCGGTCGATTTCATTGTTCGTTTTTCAAACTACTGCGCTGACTCCTATGGTGATCCAAGGATATTCCATCGCTTTGTGGAACTCCCTGAAAAGACCTCGTTAACTCTGCCGGACGGAACCGCCAAGGAGCAGTGGTGCAACTGGCGTCTTTGGGCGCTTTATCGGGGAGCGCACGTTGGGCCGCACGTTTTGGAAAGCGCACTAATGGCTTTGGAGCGATGGCTTTTGCAACTCTGCCAGAGCAAGCCTGACTAGGTCGAAGTCTGGCTCATGCACCTGCTGACCCAAAGCAACAACGTGGGGATTACCGCGGTTGTCGCCAGTGTTGCCGTCGCCCATCCTGCACTCGCAGGTGCCGCCGGCCCGGTATTGCTGACTTCGCCCGAACTGATTGAAATGGATCGGGCGCGGATGGTCCATGATTACCATCCAGTTGGTCGGTTCTTTGATGGAATACCAGCGAATAGCGCAGAGCATGCAGTCTTCAATCAGGAAAGGAAGGAATCTGATTCCCTGGCACACCGCCGTCACGACCTGGAGCATCTTGCGATTCAGCTGCAGACAGGCCCGCAAAGAAGGCTAGTTCGGGATGTCCTGGATAATTACGAACGGCGGCTGCCCCCTACCGACAAACAGACTGAGGCTGACAAGCTGTGGCGTCTAGTCCTCCTCCGGATGGACCTCCGGAAATATGAGGTCAAAGCTCAGATGGAGGACGGCAGACAACTTATCGGCCCGAAACAACCCGATCCCGAGGTGCAAGCCGTGCTTGATGCCCACAGTCCAAAGCAGCAGGCGTTTGAAAACCGGATGCGATTGGTTAGCTGGGGTGTTGCAGTATTCCGGCGCGAAAAAAACCCGCAGACTGACCCAAACAAATGGCGAGAGTGGCTGTTGGAAGCGCAAAGAATTCAGGAGGAGTTAGACCGCGATGCGGATTCCGAGGACGAAATCGGAATGAGAATGGCTGCCGCAGGCCCAGCTTATGTAGCTGCCGTTCTGGCCAGAGATCATTGGAGCGATCTAAACGAGCAGCAGCGTCAATGGGTGGTGGCCGTAATCGTTGGATCAGTGGCTAAAGACGCCGAATCGAAGGACGAACTCTTCAGGGCGGCCAAGAATGCGATGGATGCCTCGCGTCCCTCCGCCTTGGTCTTGTCTGCGTTGTTCAATCGGGGGCTTGGCCCAGAGGTTGAACGGCAGCTTTTAGAGGTGCTTGGCTTAGGATTGACCCATGCCTCGGATGAAGTCACGGATTACGCCGTAGAAGGTATCGGTGCGTTTCTCTGGGAAGCAGACCGCAACTTGGCTCTGACATGTATAGCTGCGCTGGTGGCGGCTGCTGCGCTTGAGCAGACCGCAGCAAGCCAACAAAAGGCACGGAAACTTAGTTGGCAAGCGACCATTGATTCAAGTCTGGAACAGGCGAAGCTCGCCATACGCAAGGCTATTCTTGACCGTGTGGTGCTGGATGAAGAAGAACTGTCACAGTTGGATTTTGGCGATTGGCCGGGGAAAAGGGCTCTTCACTACCTTCTTCCGATTTTCGCCCACGCCCCTGGTGAAGCGCATTCAAGAGCCTTCTTTGCAAAACTTTCCGTGTCCTTAACGAATTGGTGGCGGACGGATGTGGATCAATCCCGCGCTGTGCAAAGAAATTACCAGCTTGAGCACATGTGTGCTGAGAAGATTGCCCGTTTCGTTCTTCGGTTGCCCGTCGAGGACGCCGTGAAGATATGCGCGCCGTTAATGGATTCCGCGATCGACTACCCGAAAGAATCTGGCCAGTTTCTTGAGCAATTGATCATTGCGGAAGACTCGGTTGGAAGCGGTGCAATCTACTGGACGCTGTGGCAAGGTTTCGCGGATCGTGTCCTAAAGGCCCTCTGGGCTAATTCGCTCAACGATCGCTACCCAAGAGGGGTTCCGTTGATCAACGCACTGTTTTTGGGTGTGCCCTGGAACCAGGGGGTTCGTTCGTGGCAACGATTGGCGGGCAATGAAGCTCGCTTGGACCGGTTGTTCGAGGCACTTCCACCAAGTGCGCCCGTGCTGGATGCCTACAGCAGATTTCTATCCCAAGTCGGTGAGAAG
>CAIZGN010000723.1 GCA_903932505.1 Candidatus Hydrogenedentota bacterium | reverse complement strand
TGAGGATGCGGTGAGGAGCAGACAAAGGAATGTGATGATGGATCTCATGGGTAATTCAATTTGACTTAAGATCTGCAACTTGTAAGGTGATCGCAAGCTTAAATATTCATCCGTGCAGGACCCGTTTCCATGGTCTGACCCCATCGACGCAGGGTCATCCAGTTGACCCCGATCGCGACAATTGTCTCACCTCAACGTGGCCGGGTTTGATCCGCCCACTCCTGGCTGGTTTTCACCGCCCGCTGACATGCAACTGTGAACTTTACTCAAGCTGAACTGTCATCGGCCGAGTTTCCTTACCTATAATGCACTTCCAGAGGATGGAGCAAAATCAATCTTAGTAATTCGGAGGATGACTGTCCCAAATCCATTTCGGTCTTAATGGGTTTTCGTTGGTTTTCGCTTGTTTTGCTGGATAGACTTGATATGGTTGCGAACAGCTTCCGCGCCGGTGGTGACCGGATGCGTCCGGGGAGCCTGTGGCGCCAACTACAAGTGGATCGAACGGAAGAAGATGCCAGCACATAAGGTGGGGCGACTTTGGAAGTTCATGGCGACGGAAGTTGATGCATGGGTAAGGGCGGGAACTGCGGGAGAACCTGACCTTCCCGGTCCGAAAAAAAGTGAGTTTTAGCCGTGACTGACGACCTGAGGGAGTACTTTCGCATCCTGGAGTTGAAGCCTGGGGCTTCAGCCGAGGAGGCCAAGCAAGCGTACCGGGAGATGGCGAAGGCGTGGCAGCCAGACCGGTTCCAGGATGATCCGGGTCTTCAGGGCAAAGCACGCGAGCGGCTGAGGGAGATTGACAACGCCTACGATCGACTGCAGGACTACTTCCGGGCGCATCGCGAGCTGGATGGATCGAGCCAGACCACGGGAGAGGACCGCGCCGAGAGCCGGGAGGTTCGCGGTGGGGACGACGCTCCGCCGATCCTTCCCCCGCCACTTCCCCGGCCACCCGAATCCACGGGGACCGGCGAGGAAAAGAAGTCGCATGCCGGCGTTATCTGGGGTGTGGTGGTGGTTGTGGGCATCATCGCCGTGTTGATAATTGCCGGGTCCAGCGGGGGATCTGGGAATTCGACTCCGTCGTACGGCGTTTCTGGTGGCGGGGGTGCGGCTGGTGGAGGTGGTTACACGCCGGCTCCGGCATATGTGGCGCCAGTGTCGAAGGCTCTGGATGAGAAGAACGGGTTCAAGGATTTCCATTTCGGGATGACGCCGGGCGAGGCCCGGGCGGTTCTTGAGCCGACTCAGGACACTCGAAATCCCGGGGCTAATGAGGAGGTTTTTTACTATTTGGGCACGCCCGCAAACCGGATTGGGGAATTTGCGACAGACGCCCCAGGCTTGCGGTTCTTCGAGGGGAAGTTGTATCGCATTGACATCGGATTCACGAACTTTGGGAACGAGATTTTCGAGGCGCTAAAAATTAGCTATGGAGAAGCGGGCACGGGCGTGGGGTGGAAGAGGGATGAGCAGGCGCTGACCGCCAGGTCGTGGGAGGGCGAAAATGTGTCTGCGGCGATTCTGGCGCCGACGGGCCAAGCGTGGGATGCGCTGGTGGTTTTCGACAAGGCAGCCAACCGGAAGGCCGAGGAATTTGCGTCCAACGAACCGGAGCGGGCGGCTCGGGATTTCTCGGCTACCGAGTTTAAGTCCCTGAGTATGGGAATGCGGCTGGAGGATGTGGCTACGCCCTACACTGTGGATGAGGAAAGCCAGGTCACTGGGGTGAAGGAGCTTGTTTTCAGCGGGAGTGATTTGCTTGCCGTCGGTTTCTATCCGCTTCGACACGTTTCGGCGGAGTTTTTCAAGGGCAGGTTGTACAAGATTGATTTTGGTTTCGAGCAGAATCGGAAGGAGATGTTCCAGGCCTTTCAGCATCAGTTTGGGCCTTTGCAGGACAACACGACTTGGACCCGGGGCACTGAGAAGCTGACGGCAAAGTGCGGCGGCGGCGAGAAGCTCTATGGAACCATTTTGGCTCCCGGAGGAGCGTATGGTGGGGAAGCGTGGGATGCAATTGTGCTGCTGGATCCGGTCGTGTGGCGCGAGGCGGAGCAGTATAAACAGGATGGGCCAAAGCGGGCGGCGAAGGACCTGTAAGCCATGACTACGCAGGAACAGTTGGAGCAGGGCCGGAGATTCTACCGGGAGAAGCGCTATGCTGAGGCTGCGCCGTTGTTGCGGACAGCACTGGAGGCTGGTGGGGGAGCTGAGGTGGTTTGGCAGGAGTTGGCGATCTGTCTCAGGGGCCAGCCTGAGGCCAGTATCGATGTGATTAAGCAGGCCGTGCGGCATTACCCGCGGTCGGGGTGGCTGTGGGACGAGTTGGGGAGTGTTTTGCTCAACTGTGGGCGGCTGGATGAGGCGGAGAAGGCGCTGGGAAACGCAAAGAGCCTCGAACCGAACGCGGAGTGGGTTTGGAGACACTTGGCGAAGCTTTACAAGAAGCGGAAGGATGGCGCGAAGCAAATCGAGGCCTATGAGATGCTCTTGACTGTGGGAGAGGCGAGCCGCTTCGACCTGTTCTCCTTGGGTAGCGCCTATCATGACGAACAACATTTCGGTAAGGCAGTTGAATTCTACCGGCGGTCTTTGGCTGAGGAAGAGTGGGGTCCGCCTTTGATCTGCTTGGGGTTGGTTTTTGGTAATCCCGATGTTTCTCAGGATGTGGACGCTGCGGATGCTTTTCGTCGGGTGCTGAGGATGGATCCTGAGCATAAGACGGCGCAGGACAGACTTGCGGCAACGAGGCAGAAGCTGTTGCCACTGGCGGCCCGGGCCACATCGGGCGGTGCGGTGCTGGTCGAGCCAAGGGAGTATTACCAGTTTTACCTGAGCCCGTTCGAGGCCTTCGCCATTGATGACGTCGAGGATCCGGACGAGCTGGACGGGAAGACCGTCCAGCGGGCGAGGAAGCGGCTGCTGAGCGAGATCGAGTTGAACGACGGGAAGGTTGCCTGGCTGGCGGATTATGCGGTGGACCGTTCGCGAGCATTGGCGCTCGAGAATGAGCTGCTGGACGAAGAGAAGCGCGTATTTCACTGGGAGGTGTTTTCCAATAAGCCTTTGCTGCGATTCCTCACGCGGGGGGAGATCAACCATTTCCTCTACTCCGATTCGCACTTTCCGCAGAGCACGCTGAAAATGCTGGACGAGGACCCGGATTTTCGGACATTCCTGAGTGAACCGTTTTCGAGGCAGTACAATGTCGTGCTCGGCCGGGCGATCGAGCGGCGGTGGCTGCCGGTTATTGAGGTGCTGTTTGACGGGCGGCGGTGGGTTTTGCCGGAGCACGATGACGTGTGCTTTGAGTCTGCGAACAAGCGCGTGGCGGAGCTATTGGAGCTGGTGAGCGAGAAGAAACGGCGAGGCGCGGCGCGGAAGGTGACGCTGCCGGAGATTAGCGAGACGCTCTCAAAAGACGCAGTGGCGGAGATCTTCAACCTGCTGCCGGCCCCATTCCGAACGCAGCAAGCGGCGGTGGTGGGCGAGATTCGGTTATTGGCCGTGAGCTGCTACAACGAGCACAACGACAGCGACCTATCGCGAGCAATTCTGAGCCTGTGCAAGAAGTTCCAGTTCAAGAGCGCGGAGCTGACGAAACGACTGGACGATGACTTTAAGACGATAGAAAGGCTTATCGCAGAGGAGCGGAAGCACGAGACGCGGTTGCAGTTCGGGGAGGAACGATCTTTCCAGATCACGAAGGAGGGGATTCGAGATGGGGATACATTCTTCCCTGCGGCCAGCGTGAGTGCGTTGCGGTGGGGCATAACCGTGAACCACATCAACCACTCGAAGAGTTTTGATTACGTGTTTGCCGTGAGGAACGACGCCGGAGCGAGCATCAGGGCGTCGTGGACCATTACCGGGGACAGCAAGGAGGAAACGCAAACCAAGCATTTCAACGGAATGGTGGAGGCGACGTTCCACTACTTATCGCAGACGGTGCTGGAAAAGATCGAGAAGCGGCTGCGTGGGGGCGGATTGCTGGTCATAGGATCATGCACACTGAGCGCGCAGGGGGTGGCTTTTCAGACGCCGGGGTTTTTATTTGCGAAGCAGCGGTTCCTGCCTTGGGCGGATGTCTCGGTGGAACTGACCAGGGGCGAGATGGTGGTGTCGAGCCGGAGTTCTCCGAGCGTAAAGACGGCGGTTGCGATAAAAGAAAACGACAACGCAGTGCTGCTGCCCATAATCCGCAAGGTGATGGGCGGTGGCGGTGAGGATTAGGTTTTTCGGAGTGAGATTGAGACGATTATTATGGAAATGCAAATACAGATTCCGAGGGCGGTTTTGACCGCCTTGAACCAGGTCTATGAAATAGAGCAGAAGGTGAAGAAGCATGGCGACCCGGGGAACATCAGCCGCCACCTGGGCAAGGTGAAGGACGCCTTCGCGGAGGAGGGCCTGCCGATGTGGGATACGGGAGGGGCGCAGCTCAGGCTTGGCCTTGTGTGCGAGGACCCGATGGGCCAGTCCTTTAACGAAACCCGGACGGACCTGGAGGCCACGATTTCGGGGACAGGGACTGAGCACCTGGTGGTGGTGGAGGTGATCAAGCCCATTGTCCGGGCGGTTGTCCGGGATGGCGCTGGGCAATTTTCACGGGTGATACAAAAAGGAATCGTTGTCGTCGAATCTCGAAAGGAGCAGCAGAAGCATGAATAACAATATGATAAACTTTGGCATTGATCTCGGCACCACTAATTCTTTGGTGGCCAAGTTCAACAAGGGCAGCGTGGAAGTGTTCAAGAATCCTAACGGGTTCAGGGAGACTTTGCCGTCCTTCGTTGGTTTCCGCAATGACCGGATTCTTGTGGGAGAGCAGGCAAAGGCGTACGCGGAGAAGGATCCGAAGAGCGTTGCCAGCCGGTTCAAACGCAAGATGGGGACCACGGAGGCGATCAAGATCAAGGCCCTAGGGCAGGCGAAGACGCCGG
The DNA here is from genome assembly GCA_903932505.1 of Candidatus Hydrogenedentota bacterium. Classification (GTDB taxonomy): domain Bacteria; phylum Hydrogenedentota; class Hydrogenedentia; order Hydrogenedentales; family CAIZGN01; genus CAIZGN01. The sequence continues at coordinate 1,567 of CAIZGN010000723.1, read as the reverse complement.
TGGAGTTATCGGGATTTGTTCTGAAGGAGCTGAAGACGTTCATTCATACTGGCGAGGTGCCAGAGGCCGTGGTGCTCACGGTGCCGGCATCTTTCGACCAAGTGCAGTCGAACGCGACGAAGGAGGCCGGACATCAGGCTGGTTTCAAGCAAGTGGTGTTGTTGCAGGAGCCGATTGCGGCGAGTCTGGCGTATGCGAACAAGGAGAAGAACGTTGACCTGAAGAACAGCCAGTGGATTGTTTACGATCTGGGCGGCGGGACCTTTGACGTGGCGCTGGTGAGGATCGTGGAGGGCGAGTTGAAGGTGGTGGACCACGAGGGGGACAACTATTTAGGCGGGAGCGATTTTGACGAGTTGATTGTGGAAAAGATCATTGCGCCGCAGCTTGAAAAGCTTGGAAAGTTCAACGATCTGGTCGCGCAGATGAAGAGCGAGTCGGGAAAGTACAACCGGCTCTGGTACCGGCTGCTGCACCTAGCTGAGCAGGCGAAGATCGAGCTGTCGGCCAAGACCTCGGCCGACGTTGATTTCAGCGTGGAGGACGACGCCGGGAACAACGTGGATGTGTTGATGGCGGTTGGGCGCTCTGAACTAGAGGGGATCATTAAGGAGCAGGTCGATGGGACGGCGGAGATGCTGAGGAAGATTTTGACCCGAAATTCGCTGCGGCCACAGGATCTGAAGTTCGTGTTGATGGTTGGCGGTTCGACCTATATCCCGTTCGTTCGGAAACGGATCGAGGAGTTGCTTGGTATTCCAGTGAACACGGGCATCGACCCGACGAACGCGATTGCCGTTGGGGCGGCCTATTTTGCAGCGACCAAAGAAGTCAATGTCGGGGGGAAAGCAACGGATGCGCCGCCATCCGCAGGCGGGCTGAAGGTGAAGGTATCGTATAACCGAGCGTCCCAGGAAAAGGAGGAATTGTTCAGTGCCAGAGTGGACGGCGACACTAACGGGTTATTCTATCGCATCACGCGGGAGGACGGGGGTTACGACAGCGGGTTGAAGAAGCTGACGGCCAGGATCGCCGAGGACCTTCCTTTGCAGGAAGATGCGTACAACTTTTTCGCCTTCAAGATATTCGACGGGAGCAACAACCCGGTGAAGTGTGAGCTTGATTCGATTCAGATCGCCCAGGGCAAGTACAGTGTAGCCGGACAGATGCTGCCGGAGGATTTGAGCCTGGTGAAGGATGACTTGAACACGGGCGACACGAGACTGGAATCGCTGTTTTCGCGCAATTCGGTGCTGCCAGCGAAGACAAAGAAGGCGGTGGATGTGAGCAAGGCGGTAATCCACGGGTCTGACGACGAGATCAGAATTATTGTTGTCGAGGGGCCGTCCCAGAACCATTTCACGGCGAACAAGACGGTTGGACATCTGGTTATTGCCGGGAAGAAGCTTAGCCGAGACATTTTGCGCGGAACGGAGATTGACTTGGCCTTTGAGGTTTCGGAGTCGAGGGATCTGACGGTCACGGCGTTTGTGAACCCTTCGGGCCCGGAGTTCCAGCAGATATTCACGCCGAAACTGCGCGAGGTTCACACCAACACATTGTCTGA
>CAIZGN010000722.1 GCA_903932505.1 Candidatus Hydrogenedentota bacterium | reverse complement strand
CGCGGATAATCTGAAGGGTATGCTGCTGTTCTCCCTCGAAACGGCGTTTGATGAGAAAATGGCCGTTTTCAGGAACCAGCGCCTCGTCCTTAACGGCAGTACCCACTTGGTCCATCGGGGCATAGGTTAACAGATAGGTGCAATCGGCTGCGGGGCGCACATGGTCAAATTTGGGAATCACCTGGATGGTGGACTCTTGATTGGCGGGGACAATGCGCGGAAAGACGTCAAAATACTGGTTTTCTGCGCGGACACGCAACCCGCTTGGCAAGGCGGGAATGGAGTCATCCTGCGCCCAGACGCTAGAGCCCAACGCCGCAACGCCAATCATCAGCCATGTCCAATACTGTCTTTTCATCGTCAAACCTCCGTTTTTTTCGCGCCAAATCAACGAGGACATCATGCCGAATCCTTTGCGCGAATGCAAGCCGCGCCGCCGCAAAAAGAAGCGCCGAAGCGGCCTTTTTCAGGCCGTTTTGGCGCAACAAAGTCAATATTGCAATGCTAGTACTGGCGGTGACCGAAGATTCCCGAAAGGCCCCCGAACAAGGTGCTCAGAAACCCGAAAACGAGGTCAAGGATACCTTGGACGAAAGCCCCCACGGTCACATCAAAAAAATTGCTCATGTGCATGCGCTTTTCCTTCTAGTTGCGTTGACGTTATTCCACACTCGGGACATTTGAGAATACAAGCCGGGTTCCATTCTGTTACGAGCCTGTGGGGCCCACCACCTCGATCCCGGCGGGGACATCACGCTCCGTGTGAATGCTGCCATCGGTGCCACGGGTATGCTTGACCGTCACGATCCCTTGCGGGGTCGGGAAAGTGCCTTCGGCAAAGTCGAGATCGCCCAGATAGGGGGCGATCCGCAAGCGACGACATCCCGGCGCCAAAGGCTGGAAACCCAGCACATGTTCGCTGAGCCATGCCGTGGGACCGGAGGCCCATCCGTGGCAAAGGCTATGGCGCAGTCCCTTGTAGCAGTAGTTTCCGTAATCGGCATGGATGCTCTTGCGTCCTTCGGGCACGAGTTGATCCAGCGGGACGGCGTCCTTGGTCCAGTCGAGATTGAAATCCTCCCAGAAAGTCGTTGCGCCCAATTCGATCATTGCTCCCCAAAATTTTCGGATGACTTCGATTGCGCCGTCGATATCCCCGGCCATGGCGCGTGCCCTCAGCACATAGTAGCCATAAAAGGTGGATATGCCTTGCAGTGGATCCTTGGCAAGCACGTCGTTGTTGATGGTTTTGGCATCGGCCAGGCCGGACAGGGCCAGCAAGGCATTCGCCTGTTTGGACGGCGTGTTTGCGGGGGTATGCTTGGTGAGCAGGGTTGCGCCATCGAGGCAGCGCTGTTGCAGGGAGCTTTCCCCGAGCACATTGCACAATTCCGCGCCGCCCTTGAGCCCCATCCGCAGCAGGGCCTGCAATCCGGCGTGTATGGCGTTTTTGTCTTCACTGGATGGCCAGTCGAGGAAGCGTCCCTCCCCCAGATGTTCGCAACCATCCGGTCCGATATTGGAGAGCAGCAAGTTCAGCAAGGCGCATAGATAGGGGCGTTGCTGCTCCAAATAGTCGCGGTTGCCGTGATGCATATACCACGTGTGCTGAATAATGACCCACCACAGCGAGTACGAACTGATACCGTTCATCCATCCGGGCAGGGGTGTGGAGTCCCGTACGAAATCGAGACTGGCGGGGACGATTTCGTGTCCGCCGAACACAGAGCAGATGGTCATGGTTTCCGGGTGCATATCCCCGATCCACACGAGGCGGTCGCGTTTGATGCCGTCCCACAGGCGATCCTGCATGCACAGATGCACGGTATAGGCACCGACATCCCAAATTCGGTTAAGGCGGTCGTCGCAGCAGCGGAAGGAACCCTTGTATTCCAGATCCCGGTAGATCATCACCGCTTCCAGGCTCTTGATT
>CAIZGN010000721.1 GCA_903932505.1 Candidatus Hydrogenedentota bacterium | reverse complement strand
CGGGCGTTATCCTTATGCGCTGGCGGTGGTGGGAAGCATGGTTTACGCCGCGAACATCGGCCTGTTTGAATACAGTCCCATACTGCCGCCCACCGACCAGCGCTTCGATCAGCGCGGCCTCACGTTCCCGCCCTACGGTTACCCCAGTCCGGAAGCGCGCGACGGAGTGGAGTTCGAGGGACGGAAGATTCCGGGTCTGGGTGAGCCGAACGTGCCCGAATCGTTTTCTGTCTGGGGCGTGGACGTTGCCCATCCCCAAGCGCCCAAAGTTATCAGCCACCTGAAGACGGGCCTGTTGGTTGGCGCGCCCGCGGACAACGGCAAGACTGTGGGAGGCAGCGCCCCCAACTTCCTGGCGACGCATGGCGAGGTGCTCTTTGTGTCGAACGGCAACAACGACATGATCGAGCGGGTAGATCTGGCGAAGAACCAGATCGTGGCGAAACAGCGCCTCGTTCCCTCCCCGTTGGTGGCCCGCGTCCGGGGCGTCAGTCCGTCGGGTATGGTCGTCTCTCCGGACGGCAAGCGTCTTTATGTCGCCGAATTGGGGATCAACGCCATCGCAGTGTTGGAGACCAAGACGTTGGCGGTGCTCGGACATATCCCGACTGCTTGGTACCCGTACCGTGTCGCGCTTTCGCCCGATGGGCAAGCACTGGTCTGCATCTGCTTCCGGGGATTTGGGAATGGGCCAAACGCCGGCAAGGAAATTCCCAAGAGCGATTTCCTGGGCCTGCGTGGCGTGATCAGCATTTTGCAGATCCCTTCCAACGAAGCCCTGCGGGAGACGACCGAACAAGTGCTGGCGAATAATGGAATGGTTGATCACAGCGAAGACCGGGCAGCGATGGCTTCTCCCATCATCCCGCCGGTTCCCGGCCAGGCCTCCAAAGAGATCAAGTTTGTGGTGTTCATCGCGAAAGAGAATCACACTTACGACACGATCTTCGATCGCATTCCTGGCGCGAAGCACGACCCGAGTCTGTTGCGCTGGGGATTGCACCAGACCATCCAAGGCGCTGGACAGCCCACGCTGGAAGATGTCGGCGTGATGGTCAACCACGACGTTTTGGCCCGGCAATTCACCGTCAGCGACAATTTCTACATGGAGCCGGAAGCTTCCGGGGTCGGTCATCGCTGGCTGGTGGGCGTGCAGCCGAACAATCTGATGCAAATGACGTATTCGGTCGGTTGGTCGTTTAAGAAGAACAGCACCGCTTCGGGACGACGCTACGAGGGAACGGCCTTTTCGCTCATCCCGGAGGACTACCCGGAGGCCGGTTCGATGTGGGAACACCTGGCACGGAACGGCATCCGTTTTCGCAATTATGGCGAAGGCTTTGGGTTTTCGGGCGCGCACGAAGCTGAGGAGCACCCCACGGGCGCGCGCGAGGAGGTGAACATACCCATGCCGAAAGTTCTCTATGACAACACCTGCCGCAAATTCCCCACCCTCAACCTGAACATCCCCGACCAGTATCGCGCCCACTGGTTCATGAAGGATGTCTGGCAACGGTTCCTACAGGGCTGGCGGCGCTTTCCATCCTTCGTCAACATTTCCCTTTGCAATGATCACGGCGCGGCTCCCCGGCCGGAAAAGGGCTATCCTTATGTCGCCTCATGGATGACGGATAACGACCTTACCCTCGGCCGAATTGTTGAATTCCTCTCGCACACTCCCTATTGGAAAAACATGGTCATCTTTGTGACTCAGGATGAGTCCGGAGGCGAAGCCGACCACGTAGATGCCCAACGCAGCGTCCTGCTGGTCATCAGCCCGTGGGCCAAGCGGGCGTACGTCTCTCACCGGCACACCACGATCCTCAGCCTGCACCGGACGCTCTATGAGATACGGGGTTTGCCGCCCTTGAACATGTTCGACGCCCTCGCCAACGACTTCTCCGATTGCTTCACCACCCAACCGGACTATCATCCTTACCAATGCGTGCCGGTAGACTCGCGCATTTTTGATCCGGAGAAAGCCAAAGATCCAAACGATCCGGACTACGGAAAGGCCCGCCAACTCCCCTCCTTCCCGTTGGATGACCCGGACGAGATGGAGAAGGTCCTGCGGCGCGGCGAAAAGGAGATCAAACCGCGCCGGTTGGTTCAGGACCATAATGCCCCAGACCCTCAAGATAGAATAAACCGATGAAAACAACCCGATTGTTAATGCGTGTGTTAGCCATGTGCTTGTGCCTGCCGTCCAATTCGCGGGCGGTTGAGACAGTACAACCGGCGAAAATACAGAGCAATTCCAAGCAGGAGCAAAGTGTCCGCTTGATGAAGGTAAAGTCCTACAGTCGTCTCACGGCT
>CAIZGN010000720.1 GCA_903932505.1 Candidatus Hydrogenedentota bacterium | reverse complement strand
GTGGATACCGCAGTGAACGTGCACACCACGCTTGGCCCACCCCTTAGCGTCTTCGCGTCTTTGCGTGACCCAAATCAGTCTCACGCGAAGACGCCAAGGCGCGAAGAAGACAAACCCTGTTTTTGTGTCTATGAACGAGGAAGAAATCGGAAAACACATCGTGGATACCGCAGTCAACGTGCACACCACGCTTGGCCCACCCCTTAGCGTCTTCGCGTCTTCGCGTGACCCAAACTCGGCCTGCCCCATTGCCCCGACCGGAGCCCAATCCCAATATCCCACGCGACGACACAAATCCCCCCGAACTATTGGCAAATCCCCCTTTCTTCCCCCCTTCGTGGCTTCGTGGCTTCGTGTGATCCAAAAATGTCCCCAACCTCCGCCTGCGCCTCAAAAACCGGTATTGATGCAGCCCTGCAAACCCGCTCCCTCTTTTCTCTTTTTTGATGCAAAGCATTCCCACCCAGTCCATTTTATGCCCCAGGTGGCTGTCGCGCTACTCGGTTCATGAAGTTGCTGTCATCAGTCTCGAAACGTGTCGCGGCCTCACAGGGGAAACTCCTGCCAGGTCCACGCTCACACGCGCCCAGGCCCAGTGGCACAAGCCATGCCGACCCCGACGCAACTCCACCCGTGAGCCGCCACCACATCCAATGAGTTCACTCGAAGCCCAACTTGAAGCACAGTTCATCGAGAAGCTTCGCAGCCTCAAATACGAATACCGCCAGGACATCCGCGACCGCGCCGCGCTGGAGAACAATTTCCGCGAAAAATTCGAGGCCCTTAACCGCGTCCGCCTCACCGATGGCGAGTTCGCCCGCCTGCTCGACGAAATCATCACGCCCGATGTCTTCACCGCCGCCAAGACCCTCCGCCAGATCAATGCCTTCACCCGCGACGACGGCACGCCGCTGAACTACACCCTGGTCAACATCCGGGACTGGTGCAAAAACACCTTCGAGGTCGTCAACCAGCTCCGCATCAACACCGACAACAGCCACCACCGTTACGACGTCCTCCTGCTCATCAACGGCGTCCCGTGCGTCCAGATCGAACTCAAAGCCCTCGGCATCAGCCCGCGCCGGGCCATGGAGCAAATCGTTGAATACAAGAACGACCCCGGCAACGGCTACACCCGGACGCTGCTTTGCTTCATGCAGCTCTTCATCGTCAGCAACCGCACGGAGACCTGGTATTTCGCCAACAACAACAGCCGCCACTTCAGCTTCAACGCCGACGAACGCTTCCTGCCCATCTATCAGTTTGCCTCCGAGGATAACAAAAAAATCACACACCTCGACAGCTTCGCCGAAACCTTCCTCGTCAAATGCACGCTGGGCCACGCCATCAGCCGCTACATGGTGCTCATCGCCAGTGAGCAAAAGCTGATGATGATGCGCCCGTATCAGACCTATGCGGTCAAGGGCATCGTCGCTTTCATCCACCAGGACTGCGGCAACGGCTTCATCTGGCACACCACCGGCAGCGGCAAGACGCTCACCTCTTTCAAGGCCTCCACCCTGCTCAAGGACAATCCCGACATCCATAAATGCGTCTTCGTCGTGGACCGCAAGGACCTCGACCGCCAGACGCGTGAGGAGTTCAACCGCTTCCAGGAGGGCTGCGTCGAGGAAAACACCAACACCGCCGCTCTCGTGCGCCGCCTGCTCTCCGAGGACTACGCCGACAAGGTCATCGTCACCACCATCCAAAAACTCGGCCTGGCTCTGGATGAAAGCAGCAGGCGCAACAAACAGAAAAAAAAGAACGACCAGCCGACCTACAAGGAGCAGTTGGCGCCGCTCCGCGACAAGCGCATCGTCTTCATCATTGACGAGTGCCACCGCTCCCAGTTCGGGGAGAACCACAAGGCCATCAAGGAATTCTTCCCCAAAGCCCAGCTCTTCGGCTTCACCGGCACCCCCATCTTCGAGGAAAACGCCACCACCCAGAAGATCGAGGACCAGCAGGCCTCCATGCGGACCACCGAGGACCTCTTCCAGGAGCAGCTCCACGCCTACACCATCACCCACGCCATTGAGGACGAAAACGTCCTCCGCTTCCACGTGGACTATTACAAGCCGGAGGAGGATGGGGCCCTGAGGGAAGGAGCAGTTTATACCAAACCGGCAATCATCGAAGCCATTCTGAGCAAGCACGATGCCGCCACCGGGGGCCGCAAGTTCAATGCCCTCCTCGCCACGGCCTCCATCAATGATGCCATTGGCTATTATGAACAGTTCAAGTCGCATCAAGTCGCGAAGCAACTGGATGACCCGTCCTTTCAGCCCCTGAATATCGCCTGCGTCTTTTCCCCCCCGGCTCAACTTGCCGAAACTCCGGAGAGCAGGAGCGACATCGAGCAACTCGCGGCCGACCTCGAACAGGAGAAGGCCGACAACGAAATCGAGCCGGAAAAGAAAATGGCCGCGCTCAGGGTCATCATTGCTGAATACAACCAGAGGTTCGGAACCAACCACACCCCCGGCGAGTTCGACCTCTACTATCAGGATGTGCAAAAGCGCATCAAGGATCAGCAGTGGCCCAACGCCGATTTCCCCCACGCCCAAAAAATCGACATCACCATCGTGGTGGACATGCTCCTCACCGGTTTCGATTCCAAATACCTCAACACCCTCTACGTCGATAAGAATCTCAAGCATCACGGCTTGATTCAGGCCTTCTCCCGCACCAACCGCATCCTGAATGGCACCAAACCCTACGGCAACATCCTCGACTTCCGCCAGCAGCAGGAGGCCGTCAATGCCGCCATCGCCCTCTTCTCCGGCGAGAAAACCGCCGAACAGGCCCGCGAAATCTGGCTCGTGGACCAGGCCCCCGTCGTCATCCAGAAACTCGAGACTGCCATGCGGACGCTGGGCGGCTTCTTGAAATCCCAGGGCCTCGACTGCGCCCCCTCCGCCGTCCCCAATCTCAAGGGGGACGATGCCCGCGCCGCCTTCATCAACCACTTCAAGGAGGTCCAGCGCCTCAAAACCCAGCTCGACCAATACACCGACCTCACCGGGGAGAACAAACAGGCCATCGAACAGGTCCTCCCACGGGAAAACCACCTCGGCTTCCGCAGTGCCTACCTCGAGACCGCCAAACGCCTCAAAGCCAGGCAGGCCCGGACCGGCGACCAGCCGGACCCCGGCGTGGATCAGGTCGATTTCGAGTTCGTCCTCTTTGCCTCCGCCGTCATCGATTACGACTACATCATGGGCCTCATCACCCGCTTCTCCCAGCAGAAGCCCGGCAAACAGAAGATGACCCGCGACCAGCTCATCGGCCTCATCCAGTCCGATGCCAAATTCATGGAGGACCGCGAAGACATCGCCGCCTACATCAACACCCTCAAAGCGGGCGAAGGCCTCAGCGAAACCGCCATCCGCGACGGCTTCACCCGGTTCCGGGCGGAAAAAGATGCCGCCGAACTCGCCACCATCGCCTCCAGACACAGGCTGACCACCGCCGCCCTCCAAACCTTCGTGGAGGACATCCTGCTCCGCATGATCTTCGATGGAGACAAGCTCAGCGACCTCTTCACCCCGCTCGATCTGGGCTGGAAAGCCCGCACCGGGATGGAACTCGCCCTGATGAAACACCTCCACCCCCTCCTCACCAAACGCGCCCAGGGGCGTGAAATCTCTGGTCTGAGCGCCTATGAGCAGTAAACCCAAAACAACTGGAAAAATGGAAGCCGGCAAAAACGCGCTGGTGCCGAAACTGCGGTTTCCGGAGTTTCGGGGGACGGAAGGGTGGAAAGAGGAGCCCCTTAAAGCGGCAGCCGAAATCAATCCGGCAAACAGTGGGCTGCCGGAATCATTCGTCTATATCGACCTTGAGTCAGTTGATGCAGGGGCGTTGAAAGCAAAGGAACGTATTTCCCGAGTCGGTGCTCCAAGCCGTGCTCAAAGGCTCGTTGAACTCGGTGACATTATTTACCAAGTCGTCCGCCCCTACCAACGCAACAATCTGCTTTGCGAGTTCGATGACGATGAAAACTACGTTGCATCCACGGGCTATGCCCAACTGAGGGCAAAAGGCAGCAATCGGTTTTTGTATCAGAGCATCCACACCGATTCCTTTGTCGGAAGGGTCACCGCGAATTGCACGGGCTCCAACTATCCAGCAATCAATTCATCGGACTTGGCGGAGATACATCTGCCGGTTCCACCTACCCTGCCCGAACAACAAAAAATCGCCGACTGCCTGTCCTCCTTGGACGAGCTGATCGCGGCGCACGCCCGGAAACTGGACACGCTCAAGACCCATAAAAAAGGGCTGATGCAGCAGCTTTTCCCCCGCGAAGGCGAAACCCAACCCCACCTCCGCTTCCCCGAATTCCAAACCGCCGGGGAGTGGGAGGTTCGGACGATTGGCAAGATGTTTAGCCTCATTAACGGGTGCGCCTTCAAGCCTGAAGATTGGCAACCAAGCGGGACTCCAATCATCCGCATTCAGAATCTGAACGATCCGTCCGCTGAGTTCAATTACTCCCAAGAACCAGTGCCAGAACGAAACCGCGTTGAACCAGGAGATTTACTCTTTGCTTGGTCTGGAACGTTGGGTTCGTCTTTCGGCGCTCGTATTTGGAATGGACCGTCTGGTGTCTTGAATCAGCATATTTTCAAGGTTCTGATGGATGAGCAGCATATCACATTGCAGTTCGCGTTACTGGTCCTTGCGAGGGTTGAAGAAGAAATTGCGAGACGGACGCATGGATTCAAAGCCTCGTTTGTTCACGTCAAGAAGTCGGACCTGGTTAAAGTTGAGATGCTACTGCCATCCGTCCCCGAACAACAACGCATCGCCGGGTGCCTGAGCAGCCTCGACGCCCTAATCACCGCCGAGACGCAAAAGCTCAAAGCCCTCAAGACACACAAGAAAGGGCTGATGCAACAGCTTTTCCCATCCCCGGAGGCGAATGAAGGATAGAAGTTTCCACAACCTGAACTTACGATGAGCAAGATGACTTCAACCAATGACAAACAGTTCCCTCGAGGCGCGGAATGGGTCCGCGTGGACTTCCATCTGCACACCAAGGCAGACAAGGAGTTCAAATACAGCCTGGACGAAAACTACTACAACAGCGCCTACGTCGATGCGCTGGAGAAGGCGGGCATCCGTTTGGGCGTCATCACCAACCACAACAAGTTCGATTTCGACGAGTTCAAATCCCTCCGCGCCACCGCCCGGAAGAAGAAAATCGGGCTTTTACCCGGTGTGGAGCTTTCCGTGAATGATGGGGCAAACGGGATTCATACGCTTGTAGTGTTCTCCGATGCCTGGCTGGAGAATGGGCAGGACAACATCAATCCATTCCTCACGGTGGCATTCGAAGGAAAAACCCCGAGCCAATATGAGCAGGAGAATGGTCGGTCATCTCTCAGTCTCATTGATACGATCAAGAAACTCGAAGGTTACCACAGAGACTTTTTCCTCGTCTTTGCCCATGTGGAGCAGTCCAGCGGGATATGGATCGAACTTGATGGAGGGCGCATTACCGATCTCGGGGAGAACGAGTTCTTCCGTCAGAGGACGCTTGGTTTCCAGAAAGTCCGCACCCACGACGGCGCAGGCAAAGGCAAACCTTGCCGCGCGCTAGTCCAGCAGTGGCTGAATGGCTGGTATCCCGCCGAAGTCGAGGGAAGCGATCCGAAAGCCATCGAAGAGATCGGAAAGGGCAAGTCCAGTTATCTCAAGCTCGGAGAGCTTTCGTTCGAGGCGGCGAAGTTTGCGCTCTTCGATTACGCCCACCGAGTTCGCTCTGAACTGCCGGAACCCCGAAAGGCGGTTCTATTACGCCAGGTGCGTTTCAATGGAGGAGCCTTGGATGGATTGGCCGTGCCACTTTCCCCGTCCCTGAACTGCCTGATCGGCCCGAGAGGGAATGGCAAGTCGGCGGTAATCGAGTGCCTGCGACATGCCTTGGGCTTCCGCGAGGTGTCGGATGAGCGATACAAGTCCGGGCTCGTCGAGCGGATGCTGTCTCCAGCTGGCAAGGTGGTGGTGGATACTGTGGATGAGTTCGGGCGCGAAGTCCGGATCGAACGCGAACGCACTGGTCAGCCTTCGGTGTATTTGGATGGCGTCTATCGCGACATCTCTCCCGGCTCAATCCTGAAAGATATCCTCTACTTCGGTCAGAAGGACCTTTCGACCCGCTCGGAGTCGTTCGACGAGAGCTTTCTCGACAAGCTGCTGGCGGATCGACTCCATCCCAAGCCGCAGGAAGAGGCGGCGCTCATCGAAGGCGTGCGCCAGGCGGCCCGACAACTGAAGGAGACGCTGGAGGCCACTGAGAAGATCGCCGCATTGCAAAAGGAGAAGAACGAAATGGACGCACAGCTTCAGGTCTTCACGGACAAGGGCGTGGACAAGAAGCTCGCTGACATGACCCTCTTTGATGGGGACCGCCAGGCGATTGTCGCATGGCAGCAGGCATTGAAGGAACTGGGCACGACTCTCAAGGAGTCAGCGGACTGGGGCGATGCGGATGCGGCATTCCCCGTGCTGAAATCCAAGCGGAGCGAACCGATTGCCGCCGACCTTACCGCAGCCAAGGCAAAGTCCGACGAGGCCAAAATAACTGCTCAGGCAGCGCTCCAAACCCTCCGGGATGCATTTGCCCCTGTGGGCGAGGCTCTTCAAAAGCTGGCACCGGTGCAGGACGAGATGAAACAGGAGGTGGCCGAACTTCAGAAGACTCTGAATGAACCCCAGCTCGATCTCGAGCTGTTCCGCAAGAAGAAGTCCCGGCTTGATCAGCTGGTGAAGCTGCTGGCTGCAGGTGCGCAACGCGCCAAAACCGAGCAGGCGGCGCGTGACCTGCTCGGCGCGGCAGTCAACAAGCTGCACGATTTCTGGAGGGAAAGGTTCACGGAGCGTGAAGCCGTAGTGCGTCGTCTCGAATCGGAACTTCCACAGGAAATCCGTCTTCAGACAGCCTTCAAAGGCAAGCGTAGCGCGTTCGGTGAGTTCCTGCGCTCGAAGTTCCGGGGAAGCGGTTTGCAGGGACCATCCTACGACACGATGCAGGACGCGTTTGTGGATGGCCGAGAGCTGTATCAAGCGCGCACAGACCTGGAGAAGCATCTGAGCGAAAACGCTGCTGTGAAGGTGCGCTCCACGTTGCTGGAGCATCTGGCGGACTTTCTGAGTTTCCGCGCACCAGATGAAACGGTTATCCTTTTCCATCAGAAGCCGCTGGGTGAATATTCCCTCGGGCAGCGGGCCACCGTGATTCTGCATATTCTCATGCACCTTCAGCGTCATCCTGTCATCTTGATCGACCAGCCGGAAGACGATCTGGACAACGAGACCCTTTACAGCCACTTCATCCGCCAACTGCTTGAGCGCAAGGAGCTGACGCAGTTTGTTTTCGCCACCCACAACCCAAACATCCCGGTGCTCGGCGATGCGGAGCAGGCCATCGTCTGCCGGAAGGACGGCGAGAAGTTTTCGTTCGACCACGGGAGCATCGACGACAAAGTCATTCAACAACGCATCGTCACCGTGATGGAAGGTGGTGAGGACGCATTCCGGCGCAGAAAGGAAATTTATCAATTATGGAAGAGTTCGAACTAAGAAACCAAATCCTCCTTGGAGAAGACAGCACGCGGCAGTTCAAGCGCGAACCGTCGGCTGATGCCAAAATGGCGGGCGAAATCGTCGCCTTCGCCAACAGCGGCGGAGGGCGCATTTTCGTCGGGGTTGAGAAAGATGGCTCCATCGCCGGACTAACTGGCGAAGAGGCAGAGAAGGTCGGCGAAGATATGGCAAAAATTGCTTGGGACAGTGTTCGTCCGCCCTTTTCCATTCTATCGAAATCTGTTCCAACAGGTGATGGCATCGTTGTTGTTATCGAGATTTCCGACGGAGCATCCAAACCCTATTGCGACAGCAAGGGCGTCTATTGGGTGAAGAATGGGCCGGACAAACGCCGGGTGCAGAGCCCCGAAGAGCTGGCGCGATTGTTTCAATCAGGCGAAAAACTGTATGCGGAAAGCCAAGTCGTCGCTGCTTCAACTCTGGAGGACTTCGACCATGAACGTTTCGAGCGTTTCTATGAGGCCAAATACTCTGAGACTCCGCCAAGTCGAAGCGAGGAGGGCGAGGCTTACCAGAGGACCTTGGAAAATCTGGAGTTGGTGGATTCAGGCCGTGTGACGGTGGCTGGTTTGCTTCTGTTCGGAGAACGCAAGCGTTTGCCCGTTCTGCTACCGGAAATGAAAATCGATGCGATTTGGTTCAAAGGCACCGAACGTGCATCTACCGAATGGCACGATCAGCGCACCATCTCCGGCACCTTGGCTGAGCAATACGATGAGGGCATGGGATTCTTGAAGCGATGGAACGTCCGAATCCAAGGCGAGGGATCATTCAACCAAACAGGGACACTTGAGATTCCTGAAACCGTATTCGAGGAGCTTCTGGTGAATGCTCTGATTCACCGCGACTACTTCATCAAGGATTCCATCAAGCTGTTTATCTTTGATGATCGAATCGAAATCCGCAGTCCTGGCAAACTGCCGAATAGTCTGACCGTCGATCAGATTCGCCGAGGCGTTCGGCGGAGTCGCAATGTGTTACTGGCGTCGTTTGCCCCTGATGTCCTCAACTTCCGTGGCGTAGGCAGCGGGATTGTTCGCGCACTGAAAGCCTGGCATTCCATTTCCTGGGTGAATGACACCGAAAGCGAAGAGGTTCTCGCTACGATCCAGTTGAATCCAAGCGCGCCAACCGCATGACCACATCCAACCAACAACAACTGGGCAGCACCCTTTGGGACATCGCCGACAAACTCCGCGGATCCATGAACGCGGACGATTTCCGCGACTACATGCTCTCCTTCCTCTTCCTGCGCTACCTCTCCGACAACTACGAGACGGCCACCAGGAAGGAACTGGGCAAAGATTACCCCGCCATTCCTGCGGGCGACTCCCGCGTGCCCTTGGCTCTCTGGTATGCCAAAAACCAGGCCGACATTCCGGAATTCGAAAAGCAGATGCGCCGCAAGGTGCACTACGTCATCCAGCCCCAGCACCTCTGGAGCAGCATCGCCAGTCTGGCCCGGACCCAAAGCGGCGACCTCCTCAGCACCCTCCAGGCCGGCTTCAAATACATCGAAACCGAATCGTTCGAAAGCACCTTCCAGGGGCTCTTCTCCGAGATCAACCTCGGCTCGGACAAGCTCGGAAGAACTTACACCGACCGCAACACCAAGCTCTGCGGCATCATCCAGAAGATCGCCGAGGGTTTGGCCGAGTTTTCCACCGACATTGACGCCCTGGGCGACGCCTATGAATACCTGATCGGCCAGTTCGCCGCCGGGTCTGGCAAGAAGGCGGGGGAGTTCTACACCCCGCAACAGATTTCCGACATCCTCTCCGCCATCGTCACCCTCGACAGCCAGGAACCCAAAACCGGCCCCCGGAAGCGCCTCGATAGTGTTCTGGACTTCGCCTGCGGCTCCGGCTCCCTCCTCCTGAACATCCGAAAGCGGATCAACAAGGCAGGTGGAACCATCGGCAAGATTTTCGGCCAGGAAAACAACATTACCACCTACAACCTCGCCCGCATGAACATGCTCCTGCACGGGGTGAAGGATTCCGAGTTCGAGATTTACCACGGCGACACCCTGCTCAACGAATGGGACATCCTCCGCGAGTTGAACCCCGCGAAGAAGCCGACCTTCGACACCGTCGTCGCCAATCCCCCCTTCAGCCTCCGCTGGGAGCCCACCGACGCCCTGGCCGACGACGTGCGCTTCAAAAGCCACGGCCTCGCCCCCAAATCCGCCGCCGATTTCGCCTTCCTGCTGCACGGCTTCCACTTCCTCAAGGAACAAGGCGTCATGGCCATCATCCTGCCCCACGGCGTGCTCTTCCGGGGCGGTGCCGAGGAACGCATCCGCACCAAGCTGCTCAAGGACGGCCACATCGACACCGTCATCGGCCTGCCCGCGAACCTCTTCTACTCCACCGGCATCCCGGTCTGCATCCTCGTCCTCAAGAAGTGCAAGAAGCCGGACGACGTGCTCTTCATCAACGCCGCCGAGCACTTCGAGAAGGGCAAACGCCAGAACCGCCTTCTCGACGCGCACATCGCCAAAATCGTCGAGACCTACCAGTTCCGGAAAGAGGAGGAACGATACTCCAGGCGCGTCTCCATGGACGAAATCGCCAGGAACGACTTCAATCTCAACATCTCCCGCTACATCAGCACCGCCGTCCAGGAGGATGAGATCGACCTGGCAGCGACTCATGGCCAGTTGGGGCAAATAGAGAGCGCGATCCAGAAGGCAAAGACCAAACACAACGAATTCCTGAAAGAACTCGGCCTGCCCCCATTGCCCTGACCGGAGCCCAATCCCAATATCCCACGCACCGACACAAATCCCCCCGAACTGTTGGCAAATCCGCCTTTCTTCCCCCTTCGCGCCTTTGCGTGACCCAAATCAGTCTCACGCGAAGACGCCAAGGCGCGAAGAAGACAACCCCTGCTTTTTGAGACCATGAACGAGCTAGAAATCGGCAAACACATCGTGCAGACCGCAGTCAACGTGCACACCACGATTGGCCCACCCCTTAGCGTCTTCGCGCCTTTGCGTGACCCAATTCAGCCTCACGCGAAGACGCCAAGGCGCGAAGAAACCAACCCCTGGCTTTTGTGTCTATGAACGAGGAAGAAATCGGAAAACACGTGGTGGATGCCGCCGTGAAGGTACACAGCAGGCTGGGCCCGGGGTTGCTG
>CAIZGN010000719.1 GCA_903932505.1 Candidatus Hydrogenedentota bacterium | reverse complement strand
CTAGCCTTGTTGAGCCGTAGTGTGTTTGGCGGATCTGGAAGGGATTGATTATGTCGTTCCAACGTCGGGAATTCTTGAAGCTGGTCGCGGCGGGTGCGGGTTGCACCGCCTGTGGTCAAGCGAATGGAGCGAGTTCGCCACCATTGGCGGATTCCGTGGGTATGCTTGTGGATCTCCACGAGTGCATTGGTTGCCGCAAGTGCGAGTGGGCTTGCGCGCAGGAGAACAAGCTTTCTGAGGATCCACTCACCAGCTACGAGGACACCTCGGTCTTCGAAACCTCCCGCCGAATGGATGCGACGGCCTACACAGTGGTCAATCGTTATCCTGGTGCCACGCCCGACAGCAAGCCGGTGTATGTGAAGGTGCAGTGCATGCACTGTCTTCACCCTGCGTGCGCTTCCGCGTGTATTGTGGGCGCGCTGAAGCGCCAGCCCAACGGTGTGGTGGCGTATGACGCGTGGAAATGCATTGGTTGCCGGTACTGCATGGTCGCGTGCCCTTTTCAGGTCCCCGCATATGAGTACGAAAACGTGCTGACCCCGCAGATCCGCAAGTGCGTTTTTTGCGCGAGCCGCATTGAGTCGGGGGAGAAAATTCCCGCATGCGCTGAAATGTGCCCGCCGATGGCCATCACGTATGGAAAGCGGGAGGAGTTGCTCAAACTGGCGCACCGGAAGATTGCCGAGCACCCCGGGCGGTATGTGGATCGGGTGTACGGAGAGCACGAGGCTGGTGGCACGGCGTGGCTTTATTTGGCTCCCAAACCTTTTGAGCAGCTGGATTTCCTTGAGTTGGGCGAAAAGCCTATTCCCGAATTGACGGAAACCCTGCAGCACAGTATTTTCAAATATGGCGTGCCGCCGATGATGTTATTTGGCTTGCTGGCCGCTGCCATGCGTGCTTTTCGCCATGAACCGGACGCAGAGGGCGCGACCCATGAAGGCGGAAGGGATTCACTGTCATGAGCGGGATTATCCATCACGCACCGGTTAAACAACCGTTCTTCACCAAGGGTGTGAAAATTCTGATTGCGTTACTCGCGGTGGGCCTTGTGGCTGCGGCCTATCGGTTTGTGTTCGGGTTGAGTGCGGCTACCAACCTGAATAATCAGTACCCTTGGGGTATCTGGATTGCCATCGATGTGGCGTGCGGTGTGGCTTTGGCCGCTGGCGGATTTACCACCGCCGCCTTGGCGCATATATTCCACCGGCAACGCTACGAGGCTGTTGTTCGTCCCGCGCTCCTGACCGCGATGCTTGGTTACACCTTCGTGCCGCTGGCGCTTCTTGCGGATCTTGGCCGCTACTACAACCTTTGGCACCCGATGCTTCCTTCCATGTGGCAGGGCAATTCGGTGCTCTTCGAGGTGGGTGTTTGTGTGGCCACCTACACGACGGTTTTGTACTGCGAATTCGCGCCGGTCGTTTGCGAGCGTTTTATCGGTCGGGTACAGCTCCCCGGGGCACTCTCCGGGCTGAATGGCGTTGTCGACTTGGTGTTGCGCCTGGCGCAGACGACCCTGAGCCGCATTATGGCGGTCTTCATCATCATGGGTGTCCTGTTGTCGTGCATGCATCAGTCGTCCCTTGGCGCGCTTATGTTGATCGCACCCTACAAGGTGAATGCCTTGTGGTACACGCCCATTCTTCCGCTTTTGTTCCTCATGTCTGCCATGATGGTTGGCTATCCGATGGTGATCTTTGAATCGATGGTGGCCTCCCTCTCGTTCGGTCGCAAGCCGGAAATGGAAGTGCTCACGCCGCTGAGCCGCATTACGGTGTTCTTTCTGGGTCTGTACGGGGCGGCCAAGATTTCTGATCTGGTCATCCGTGGCGTTTTTGACCGTGTGTTCGCCTTTGATGGTCCGGCGCTTGCGCTTATCGCGGAGCTTGGACTGGGGGTAGCACTGCCGTTGGCTATTCTTTCCTCCAGCCGGATGCGGCGGTCTGCCACCGGTCTTTTCACGGCCGCTTCTCTTATTATCGGCGGTGTGGTGCTCAACCGGGTCAATGTGTTTCTTGTGGCCTACCGTCCGCCCTTCGCCGAATCGGTCTACGTGCCCAAGTGCACGGAAATACTGGTGACCATCGGCATGGTGGCGGCGATCATGCTGTTATACCGCGTTGCGGCCACCATTCTTCCAGTATTGCCTGCGGAAGAAACGCACGGAGCGTCGGCCAAGCCTGCGCTTGAGCGTGCCTGACGAAACCCGCGTGCCCCCGGCATGGGGGAAGGCCGCAGCCCAAGTGATAGCCATAACGAACGCCAAAGGGAGACGGACCCGTATGTACCGCATCGTATTCGCCACGTTTGTGTGGATCTT
>CAIZGN010000718.1 GCA_903932505.1 Candidatus Hydrogenedentota bacterium | reverse complement strand
TCACGCATTTTATCTAATTGAGATTCTGAGAAGCCATCGGTTGGTTCGTCAAGAATAACCAAATCACGGGTTTTAATTTTGCTTAAGAGGGAATTTATTGTTTGGTTGAGGGCAAGGCGATAAGCTAAGGCAACTGCTGTTCTTTCCCCGCCAGAAAGATTTTCATAATCTACCTCATAATCTTGATTGGTGATTATCGGCGTGAAATGGTAGCCTTCGGATGCGCGCAGGTTTTCTTCGGCGGCCTGCTGGTAGGTATCGGCCATAGCGGCCTTCTGGCCGTAGCCGTCCTGTATCTTGAGCAAGGTGGCTGCCAGGAGAAAGACAAAGACGAGCAAGACGGCGGACATCAAGTCACCTACCGAGATAAAGAACTGCGTCTTTTCCTGAAAATCGTCGTGTGCACCAAGGCGGTTTCCCATCACACTAACCCTTGATCACCCGGCTCTGTGATGCCGGGGGATTCGGAGCGGGTTGTTCTTCCCCGGGGTGACCCTCGGAAACCGAATGGGGCTTGGGCTGTTGGGCGGTTCGTACGATTTCTTCGAGGAATTCGTCCAGCTCATCTTGTGTGACCCCGGCTCGCTGTGTTTCCTCAACGGTGGCTTTGATACGTCCCCTCAACTCCATAGTTTCGTTGCAAACTCGCAAGGTGGATGTGAGGGCTTTGGCGAGTTCCTCGACGGCCATAGTTTGCTCGTATGAGCTTTCAACAAGACAGCGAAGAAGGCGGTCGGGGGGGATTTTTTCTCCGTGGAGGTCGATGGAAAGCAACTGGGAGAAGAACTGTTCACGGTCTTCGCGTTCAAAGCGCTGGAGGTCGGCTTTGGATGCCTTACATTGCAGGTCGAGCATCCAGCAGAAGGCGGTGATGCGCCGTGCCGCACTGTTGAAGAGATTCTTCTCGAGGAGGGTAAACGCGATGGATGAGAACATCCCCCAAAGGGAGGTGAGGAAGGAGGTCTGCATTCCGCCGAGGAGGGTCTGGATTCCGGATTGCATGGCTTGCGTACTGCTGACGTCCACCCCCTTGATGCCGAGGGTCAACCCCATGAAACTGCCGAATATGCCGAGTCCGAGTAGGATGCCGGGAACGGCGGTCCAATAGCGTAAATTCACATGCTGGGCAACAACCGCGTGTTCGTCAAACACGGCCCTAGCGTCCAGTTCGGTTTTTTGCTGGTGTGGGTCTTCCCCGCCGAGGAAGGATTGGTGGTACTCCCACCAGAATGTGCTAAACAGTGGATCTTGAGCGATTTTTTCAGTGGAAAAGTGGGCGGTGTGTTCCACGAGCGAGTGGTTTAGCCTTCGCATCCGGATGAACAGGAATATTGCGGAGACAAGAAAATAGAGTACGATGCCACTGATGAACCACGGGGTCACCGCCACCCGAGAGAAGGTCAGCATGTCCTCGTATGGAAAAAGAAAGCTCATGTTGTTTCCTTTCTTGTTTCGTCGGCGTGGACCGCCGCTACCGCGAAGGATGGTTCAGTCTGTTCCAAGTCGCCCAGTCCATCATCAATGAATCTATCGTGAACGGGGTGTACTTGGATTTCAATTTTCGGATTCAGGTGAGGCGTCGGAAGGTCGTTTCCCTGGGTTTCGGCGCAAAGGGTTTCAACGCGGGCGACGATATCCTTGAGTCGGAACGGCTTTGGGAACGCGGCGTAGATCCCCAGTTCGCGCAGATGTTCCAACACAGCGGTGTTGGTGGGGTCACAAATGGTCATTAGGGGGATTGGGCGCCCCGAAATACGTGAGATTTCCTGGCGCACGGAAGCCGCCAGCGTCCTGGAGAGGTGTACATCAGCGAGAATCGCGTCTGGTTCCTCCTGCAGGCACTCAAGCGCCGAGCGAAGGTCGGCAGCACCGGACGCGTAAAACTTGCGCTGCAGAGCCGCTACAAGCGCGGTTCGCAGGGCGGGTGACTCCTCTACCACAAGCACTTTAAAATTCAAGCGCTGGTCAGTGCCGGTGACCAGAGTTCGGAGGCGACCCAGTTGCTCCTCCATTTTCTTGATGGCGTGGTCCCGCAAGTCCAGCAGCAGATTGAAACGGTCTTCGACCTCATCCACGGTCTTCGAGTACTCCTCGCGAGCGGCGGCAGCCTTCTGCCAAGCTCGGTCGCTGCGGTGACCGAGCGCCGAGGTGGCAGGCCCTTTTCCAGCCATACGCCTTCCGTAAGTGCGCGATGCGCCACTCTGAGGATTTGAATCCCTCGAGAATCTCGATGGGGGGTCAGAGGCCATTACTTGTTTTTCCTCCACTTCCACAAAGCCTCAATCAAGCCTCCATGCGTGTAGAACTCCCGCAAGGACGTGAAAGAAGTCCAACTGTCAACGCTATCACAAAGATAACCGCTTGTCAATGCATCCGGAGCCGCTGGCTTGGGCGGGCATCTTTCGCGTGGTATCTTCCCTGTTTATCGGCAACCTGAACAAAAACTTTAGAGGCATTTGTCAATATCGATAAATGTGCTAAATCAGAGGAGAGGGATCCTAGATTAAGGATGGCCTTTGGCCGTGCAGGTATGGCCAAAGGCACCAATCACTGAAGAGCGCAAAAAGTATCGGGGCGATAGTGGGAGCTTAGGCGGTGCGACCATCCCTGACGGCGGCAACGTCCGCTTGCCACCACGCCTGCCACCGGGCCCTGTCGGCGGCCCTGCCTTCGGCAGAAGCGTTGGGATTGAATGGCAAATCCTGGAGAGTGATTTCTTTTAAGGTTCTATAAGCGGCCTCGCGCACTTTCATGTCTTCGTCATCCAAGGCGGAGAGAATTCGCGGAATCGAGGCCTTGCTCTTAATAACGCCCAAGGCACCCATCACGGCCCGACGCACCGAAACGTCCGTATCGGCCATCATGTTTATGAGGTGTGGCACGGCATCAGGGGAAGTAGTCCACCCCAGACACACGGCGACCCGATGGCGCACACCGTGATCCTCATCCTTGATGGAACGAGTGAGTCGGGGAATGGCTTGATCTCCGAGAATCTTATAGAGTCCGCTGAGTGCGGCCGCACGTACGAGGGCACTACCATCGGCTGTTGCACGCTCAAAAATGGGGCGGGCGTCTTGGTACTGCCTATCGGCCAGGAACCCAATACTACGCACACGGGTCTCCTCATCAGGGTGGTCTGAGAGCGCGGCACACAGCAGCTCTGCAGCGGGGTTATTCATTGCTTGGAGTTTCTTCAGTGAGGTTTGGCTGAGTACCCCCGACCGCTCTAACCCACGAATGATGCCGAGAAAGGTGGTCTTTTCGGAAGCGAGGGTGAATTCTGCATCCTGTGCAACCTCTTCCACGGAGAGGTGTCTCCTTCTAGATGTCGGAGTCTCTTGACTGAGAAGCTTCGCATGCTCAGGAAGGGGATCGGGTTCCTGTGTGCAGAGGACTACTTCGGTGTTGTCACCCTGTACTTCATCGACTGACGCTTCATCGACTGACGCTTCATCGACTGACGCTTCATCGACTGACGCTTCATCAACTGACGCTTCATCAACTGACGCTTCATCAACTGACGCTTCATC
>CAIZGN010000717.1 GCA_903932505.1 Candidatus Hydrogenedentota bacterium | reverse complement strand
CAGTTTGAATTGCATATTGATGAATGGCTGAACAGGGCCGAAGTGACCGTAGTGACCGCGACGCCGCTGACCCCGGAACTTGAATCGCGCCTTGTGGCAAGTTTGCAGCAATTTTCTGGCAAGTCCATCCGTATGAAGAACAAAGTCGATCCGGGCATTGTCGGTGGTCTTGTCGTGTACATGTGGGGCGTCTTTTTTGATTTCAGCCTGCGAACCAGGCTGGGGCGCCTTAAACAAAAACTCCTTTCGGAGGATTGGCTGATCTATGGAGATTAAAGTCCGCGCCAACGAAATTACCGAGATCATCAAGCAGCAGATCAGTGATTTCAAATGGCAGATCGACATCGCAGAAGTCGGCGCCGTCATTCAGGCGAGCGACGGTATTGCCCGTGTGCACGGCCTTGAAAACGCCATGGCCGGCGAACTCCTCGAGTTCCCCCATGACGTCATGGGCATGGCCTTCAATCTTGATGAAGACGATGTCGGCGTCGTGCTGTTTGGTGAATACGAGAAGATCTGCGAAGGCGACACGGTAAAGCGGACGGGGCGCATCACGTCTGTCCCCGTCAGCGATCAGCTGATCGGTCGCGTGGTGGACGCCCTCGGGCAGCCCGTGGACGGTGGTTCGCCGATTGAAACCACGCAGTACAATCCGGTGGAACGCATCGCGCCGGGTATCGTGGATCGCACGCCGGTAAGGCGTCCGCTTCAAACCGGCATCAAGGCTATCGACGCCATGACCGCCATCGGCAAAGGGCAGCGCGAGCTGATCATTGGCGACCGGCAAACCGGCAAGACCGCGATCGCAATCGACACGATTATCAATCAAAAGGGCAAGGATGTCGTCTGCATCTACGTCGCCGTCGGCCAGAAACGCTCGACGGTCGCCCGCGTGGTTCAGGAACTCGCCGACCAGGGCGCGATGGAATACACCATCGTCGTGGCTGCGACTGCTTCTGAATCCGCGCCCATGCAATATCTCGCGCCCTACGGCGGTAGCGCCATTGGCGAGTATTTCATGGACAAGGGCAAGGACGTCCTTATCATCTTTGACGATCTTTCCAAGCACGCAGCCGCCTACCGTCAGCTTTCCCTGCTGCTTCGTCGTCCGCCCGGACGCGAGGCCTATCCCGGCGATGTCTTTTACCTGCATTCCCGGTTGCTCGAACGTTCCGCCTGTTTGAGTCCCGAGCGTGGGGGCGGTTCGCTTACCGCTTTGCCGATTATTGAAACCCAGGCGGGTGACGTTTCTGCGTATATCCCGACCAACGTGATTTCGATCACGGACGGTCAGATTTATCTGGAGTCGAACCTCTTCTATTCAGGGGTACGCCCGGCGGTGAATCCCGGTATTTCGGTGTCCCGCGTTGGTGGTGCCGCTCAGGTGAAGGCGATGAAAAAGGTCGCCGGCATGTTGCGCCTTACCTTGGCACAATACCGCGAATTGGAAGCCTTTGCCCAATTCGGTTCAGAACTCGACAAGTCCACCCAGGCGCAATTGCTCCGTGGTGCCCGATTGGTCGAGATCCTTAAGCAGCCGCAGTACGAGCCCCTTCCCGTGAATCGTCAAGTACTGATTATCTACTCGGCCACGTCCGGTTACCTTGACCCAATTGCGATTGATGCCATTGGTCGCTTTGAGCGCGAGATTTATGCGCACTTTGACGCCGCACATGCCGACCTCATGCAGCAACTTGCCGAGACTGGAGCCCTTGACGGGGAATTCCAAGCTAAGTTTGACGAAGCCATCAAAAACTTCATCAGCAACGTCTGGAAAGAGAAGCAGGAGAAGTAATGCCTAATCTGCAAGCCATACGACGCCGCATTGTGAGCGTCAAAAGCACGCAGAAGATCACGCGCGCCATGAAAATGGTCGCTGCGGCGAAGTTGCGCCGTGCCCAGGAAACCCTGCTGAACGCGCGCCCATACGCCTATCACCTGCGCGATATCGCGAACAGCCTGATCACGCATGCGACAGCCGTGGAACACCCCATGCTGCGCAATGCCCCCGGTGGTCGCGTTGGCCTCCTCGTGGTCACCTCGGATCGCGGCCTTTGCGGTGGCTATAACTCCAGCCTTGTCCTTGAAACCATGCGCTTGTTGCACCAGGATTTTGCGGACAGGGACGTTGAGATTACCGTCGTGGGCCGCAAAGGCACTGAAGCCTTGCGACGACGTTGTTCCAAGCAGGTTAAAACGGCCCACGTGGGTCTTCTGGAACGCTACACGGTGAATTCCGACACCGCGGTGATCGACCCGCTGGCCGATCAATTCCTGACCGGACACCTCAACGAGGTGTATTGCCTCTACAACGAGTTTAAGTCCGCCATTACCCAGCGCATCACGCTCGAGCGCCTTTTGCCCTACGAACCGGAACCTCAGGTAAAGACAATGTTTGACAATGCCTTTTTCACCTTCGAACCAGGTGAAGAGGCCCTCATAACCGCGCTCTTGCGCGACAATTTGCGCGCGCAGCTACACCGCATTTTCCACGAGGCCATGGCCAGTGAACACGGGGCCCGCATGGCCGCGATGGATTCGGCCACGACGAATGCCGGCGATGTAATCGCCCGCCTCACGCTCAACTATAACCGCGTCCGGCAGGGCGCCATCACCAAAGAAGTTGTCGAAATCGTCAGCGGCGCGGAAGCGCTATAGCGGAGAGATACCATGAAGAACGGTCGAATTTCGCGAGTTATCGGACCCGTGCTGGACATTAAGTTCCCGCCCGGAAACCT
>CAIZGN010000716.1 GCA_903932505.1 Candidatus Hydrogenedentota bacterium | reverse complement strand
TCCTGGATGGAGGAGGCTGCGGGGCGGAGGCTCGCCAATTGGCTGCGGCCGGATCGAATGCTGTGGGGCAGCGGCGGCGGCGGCGGCGGCGGCGACCGTGGTGGTCGCAGCGGTGGCGGCGGCGGCGGTGGCCGGGAACGCCGGCGGAGCGAATAACGACAGCATCCGTGGCGCTTCCTTCGGGAAGCGCCACGTTCTTATTTCTGGTTCGCTCTGCGGGGAGGCATTTTTCTGCGGAGCGCGCGGATACCCGATTCCGTTTGCAAACAGGGGCAATCCCCACTGGAAACCCACTATCGTGACACAGCCCGCTTGCCAAGAATTCGCCACCGTGCACCGCTTTGAAAACGGACTCACCGTGGCCACGGAATATTTACCGTATCTACACTCATTTTCCGCAGGCATTTGGGTTCGGACCGGTTCCGCCCACGAAACCGAGCAGCAGGGCGGTCTCGCGCACTTTTTAGAACACCTCTTCTTCAAGGGCACCACGACACGCAATGTCCATCAGGTCATGGAGGCCATCGAGGGGCGCGGCGGACAACTCAACGCCTTCACCTCGCGCGAGTACACCTGTCTGTATGTGAAGATGCTGTCCTCGCATGCCAATATCGGCATCGAGATTCTGGCGGATATCTTCAAGAACTCCCTGTTTACCGATTGGGAGAAAGAGCGCAATGTCATTCTCGAGGAGATATCCTCCGTCGAGGATTCTCCCGATGACTATGTACACGACCTGCTCTCTGAATTCCACTGGCCCAATCACCCGCTGGGACGCCCCGTGGCGGGCACGCAGAAATCCGTTTCCGCCCTCACACGCGATGATGTCGTGGCGTTCTTCAATCAGTGGTATCAACCTGAAAACGTGGTGATTTCCATTGCCGGAAACTTCGATGTGGACGCGGTTCTGGCGCAGCTGCGCGATGAATTTGAAGGACTGCCCAATACCCCCGCACCCGCACCCGTGGATGCCCCGGTGTTTAATCAGGGGATTAACCGGATTGAGCGGGACATCTCACAAATCCATTTCTGCATGGCCTTCCCCGGGCTGACCTACAACAGCCCTGAGCGACACACCTGCGACATGCTCAGCAGTGTGCTCGGTGGTGGGGCCACGTCGCGTCTCTTTGAGCGAATTCGCGAAGAAGAGGGGCTTGCCTACGCCATCTATACCTTTACCGGCTTTCACCGCGCCACCGGCATGCTCGGCCTCTATGAGGCCACCGCCCCGGGGCACTTCGAGCAATCCCTCAGTCTCATTTGTGAAGAACTCCGCCGGGTTCGCGAAGAGCTCATTCCCGATCAGGAACTCGATTCCCATCGCGAACAGATCAAGGGCAACATGCTCATGGCCCTCGAAAGCACCTCCACGCGCATGGCGCGCATGGCAAAGTCACTCATGTGCTACGGCCGCATTGTCCCTGTCGAAGAGGTGCTCGGGAAGTTCGAAGCCATCACCCAAGCCGATATCCAAGCCTACGCGCAGAAGACTTTTACCAAGGAACAATGCGCCCTCGTGGTGCTCGGCCCCTCCAAGGATCTTGTCGTCGAAGGCGTCGCACTGTGAACACCGTTTCCGTCTCCATCACCCGTGAATCGGGTTGCGAGGATATCCTCCTTCCCGCATACGAGACCGCGCACGCTTCTGGAATGGATGTGCGCGCCGCAGTAACCGCGCCCATAACCGTGGCCCCCGGCGAGCGCGTTCTCGTTCCCACTGGACTGCGGATTGCACTGCCCCCCGGCGTTGAAGCGCAGATTCGACCCCGCAGCGGACTCGCCATTCGAAATGGCATTTCCATGGTCAACAGCCCCGGAACCATCGATGCTGACTATCGTGGAGAAATCCACATCATCCTTATCAATCATGGGGGTGAACCCTTCCAAATTCAACGGGGTGATCGTATCGCCCAAATGGTGATCACACCCGTTTTGCAGGCCTCCTGGAACCACGTTGAGGCACTTGACACCACATCCCGTGGTGAAGGGGGATTAGGGCATACCGGCACTTGAGGTGCAATGCTCACCCCCGGTTTCGGGCAGTCGTCCACGCGTACGGCGACTCTCTCGGAATGCGGTTTTTGAGCATTTTTTCTAGTGGATGAAAAAATGCTGGACTTATTGCGCGAGAGATGCTAATATTGGACTTGCAAAAGAAAGCGGGAGAACCTTATGCGGATGCCGACAGCGGAAAACACATAAAGCTGCTACCTGCCGGTGGGACGCTAAGTTTACGGGATTATCCCGGTTGCTGCCTGGATACGAGAGGATTATTCATCCGTTTTTCTGTAGGGTTCGCTACATTTATGGGTGTTCGTATGAAAGTACACAATAAGAAGTGGTTGTGTGGCGCTAAGCGCGTCCGCTCTGCTGCTTGTTTGGTCGATAACCTAAGCAACAACCCAAACTAATTGCGAGGGGAGCATGGCGACTCCGAAAAAGAAGTCACCCGCCAAAGTGACAACATCCAACAAGACCGTGGTACCGGTAAAACCGGCGACTGCAAAGTCCGCCCCTACCAAGACCACAAGTCAGGCCGCTAAACCAAGCAAACCCGCACCTGCGGCAAAGCCCAAGGACAAATGGGCGGCCAAAGCCGCGCCCAAGGCCACGCCCAAGGCCGCCGGGAAGACCGTGTCCAAGCCCGCGCCTAAAGCCGCTCCCAAGGCAACATCAATTACCCCCGGGAAGACCGTGTCCAAGCCTGTGGACAAAACCCCGGCCAAGGCAGCAATCAAAGCACCGCAAGTCTCGCAACAAAAGTCCAAGCCGGTCACCAAACCGGTGCCAAAAAGCAGTGCCACGCCGCCCAAACCCGCGCCCCTTGATGCGCTGGCCGGAACCCAGGACGCACGACCCAGCGCGATATCGCCTCGCCCGAGTAGCCTGACCAAGAGCGGGCCGCTCATCACCAAGAAGCCCCTCATTGCTCAATCCGGGGTGCCCGGGAGCCCCCCACGCGGGAAGATGGTTCCCCGGCAATTTCTGGTTGACCTTGGGCTTGCGATCAAGGCCTCCGTGGCTGACGTGGCACGCGAGATACGCGGTCGCGAAATCCTGCATACCACCGTCAGCGGCGACTCCACCTTCGGTATAGACGCCATCGCAGAAAAAGCCCTGCTTACCTACCTCAAAGCCGAGCGCATGCCCGTCGCCTACTACTCCGAAGACGCCGGATACTCCACCTACTCCAACGCACAACCCACGAGCCTACTGGTCGTCGACCCCATCGATGGCACACGCGCTGCAAAAAGCGGCTTCGAAGGCTGTGTCGTTGCCATCGCAGCGACACGCGTAATCGAACGGCCCGTCATGGCCGACATCGACAGCGCCTGTGTCGTCGAAATTTTGGGCAACCGGGTTTTCTACGCAGAACGCGGCAACGGCGTTCGCATGTACGCTGATGGACACGCCCGTCGACCCAAGCTGTCCACCAACGTCGATCTTGAGCAGCTCACTTGGGCCATGACCGTTCCCGCACGGCCCGCCGAACTCATTTTTCAGGCGGCGGGACGCCTCATCGACGTCAGCAGCCTCAAAGGCGGCTTCTTTGCCTGCAACAGCACCTCGCACAGTCTCACGCGCCTTGTCACCGGCCAGCTCGACGCGATGGTGGATATCGGATATCGATACATGCGTGACATTCCAGATTTGGTGCGCGACCAATTCATCAACGCCGGTCGCGGCCACATTATTGGTGTGGCTCCCTACGACATGGCCGCAGCGCTGCTCATCGCACAAGAAGCGGGATGCATCGTGACCGATGCCTACGGCAATTCTTTCGATCCCGTGCTCGTGCTCGACAGCACCTCATCAAACCACCAATCCATCATCGCAGCCTCCAACCCACAACTGCACGAGAAACTCCTGCGCTACTTCGACACGCGCATCAAGCAAATCGAAGGCGCACTCACAAAACACGCACAAACCCAGGGAGCACGCACATAACAACGCGCTGAAAACTTGCATCTAGCAGGAAATGAATGATATGATTCCTGCGCTTTGTGCTCATGCGGAGACGTAGTTCAGTCGGTTAGAACGCCGGCCTGTCACGCCGGAGGTCGCGGGTTCGAGTCCCGTCGTCTCCGCCATTAAAGCAATCGCCCCCCTGCAAGATAGTTGCTGAAAAAGCGAGGTTTTGCAGGGGTTTTCTGTATGGTCGCGTACTACAGGGGCAGCGTTCCGGTCTTCTGGCTAAGTGCGAGGAAATGCACCCAAAAGCACCTCTTTGTGAGATTCTGGTGCAAGCGTTGGTGCAAGCTGTGGAGAGCCGTTTTCCAGCGCTTGGGCCGCCTGCACCCGGTCCCCGGTGGGCAGGGCGGGGAGCATGTCCACGCCCTTACGCTTGTCCCCCAAGTCCAAGTGGGTATAGTAGTTTGCGGTAAGACTCGGGGTACTGTGCCGCATGAGCCTCTGCCCCAATTGGAGAGATACCCCCGCCTTTGAAAGCCGCGTGCAATAGGTATGTCTAAGCGCATGCACATCGAGCACTCGGCCCGCATCGTCCTTCTTCTCGATACCCGCAAAATAAAGATCCCGGTTCAATACCTTGACGCTTGCAGGGATTTCAGGGAGGAATCGCTCGTCTGAACGAATTCGCATTGGGATAGGCCGCCCATGCTGCTGGGCATCGCGCTGAGCGTCCTCAAGGTATCGACCCATCTCTTGGGCTAAATCATCCCGTAGGGGCAATTGCGCTCCTCGCCGTGCCTTCTCGTTCTTCGCCTGGACTTCGATGTAGGGGGCTGTACCCAGATGTACATCGCCAACGCAGAGGGTCCGCACCTCGTTTACCCGCAGCCCGGTTTCCAGCAGGAGCCAGTAGTAAAGCCG
>CAIZGN010000715.1 GCA_903932505.1 Candidatus Hydrogenedentota bacterium | reverse complement strand
GGCATGGCTCAGGGTCTGCCGTTGTTTTCCGCGCAACGGGTTGCGGAAATGGGTTTTCCGTGGGCCTACCCCGTGGGGAAAGGCGAAGATTTTAACGAGTGGCGGGGTCGCGCACGGGCAAAGTTTATCGAGTGCCTTCTGACGCCGCCCCCGGTTGGCGATTTCTCGGTTGAAACCATAGGTCGGGAAACGCGGGAAGGCTACGAAGCGCGAAAGATTCTCCTCAGCGTGTCGAATTACGCCCGCATCCCCGCCTACCTGCTGGTACCGGCAGGGAAAGGACCCTTCCCAGCCGTCTTGGCTCTGCACGACCATGGGGCCCATTTCTCGATCGGCAAGGAAAAAGTCGTGCGGCCTTTCGGGGTATCCAAGGAAGTGCTCGAAGACGCCGAACAATGGACAGGGTCCGCGTATGGCGGTCGCTTCATCGGCGATGAACTCGCTCGACGCGGGTATGTCGTGTTGGCGACCGATGCGCTGTTCTGGGGAGAGCGCGGCCGGAAGGAAGGTGTGGAATACACCGCGCAGGAACAGCTATCGGCGAACCTGCTGCATCTGGGGATGACGTGGGCCGGGAACATCACCTTTGACGACATGCGTTGCGCCGATTTTCTCGCCACCCTGCCGGGGGTGGATGCGAAGCGCATCGCGGCCATGGGACTGTCTATGGGGAGTCACCGCACATGGATGCTAAGCGCAGCGACCGACCGCATTGCGGCCGGTGTGGCCATCTGCTGGATGGGCGACACGGAATCACTCACTGCGCCGGGAAATAACCAGACGAAGGGGCAGTCAGCGCATGCGATGATGGTTCCAAACCTCCGCAATTACCTCGACTACCCGGATGTGGCCACAATTGCCTGTCCCAAGCCGATGCTTTTTTTCAACGGGGAAAAAGACACCCTTTTCCCCGTGCCCGGAGTGAAGGCCGCCTATGCCAAGATGCGGGCCGTGTGGGAAAGCCAAGGCGCGGGTGATAAGTTGGTGACGAAGCTCTGGCCCGTGCCGCACGAGTTTAATCAAGAGATGCAGGCCGAGGCCTTCGCATGGCTGGACAGGGTGTTTGGGATGGGAGCTGTCTCGGGGCGGTAGGCTGCGAATTCAACATCCCCCGGTGCTCCGCACCACCCCCTTCGATAGGGGGGATCCTGCGCGAAGCGCACTAAAATCCCCCTTTGAAGGGGGCGGTGCGAAGCACCGGGGGGATGTCGCGTATCGTTATCCCCCACTCACTTCGTCCACACACAGCGATAATTAAACCTCCGGTTCGGCGCGCTGTCCCCGTTGATGCAGAGGGATATGGGATCCTTGATCTCGGCAGGATTATCGGCCCAGTGGAAATCGAAGGTAAGGGCATCGCCCTGAAGCCCGATCAACTTTCGCGGCACCGCCAATTCGATGGATTGACCGGCGTAGCGATAGCTCAACGAGCCCAACTCCACCCAGGGGTTGTCCGGTGTTTTGGGATCGTACTGCAGGATCGCTGTGGTCTTGTCATCGGTCACTTTTTTGTTGACAACGAAGTCATAGCCGAACCATCCGGTGCTGCTGTTATGATCAGCATCGATCAACAGGAGCATCCAGTTGGGGTCGGTATGTGGCGTCAGGTTTGCGGCCGTTTCGGCGTAGAAATAGACCATCTCGTCATCGATGGCGGTCTTACAGGTCACGAGATCGTTTCGGCCAGAGTCGTTTTTGTATTGCAGCCCGCCATAGCCCGCATAGGCCCGGTGAAAGGTGTCGCCCACCGTGTCGCGGTATTCGTTCTCCACCGCGCGCCAATCGGAAAACTCGCCATCCAGCACAATCTTTCCGACCCCATGCAATTCGGGGATCGGACGGACGCCTTTGTATCGCCTAATATTCTGGGCCATCTGCATGTAATAGTTGTCCGTATATCCGTCCTTCATCGGCTGGATGCAGCGATTGAACTCGGCGTTGTACTGGTCGATAAACTGATACGTGCCATCGCGGCGCATGAACTTTACGGTCTTCCCTTCGGCGGGTTGGTATTTTCCGGCGGTCCACTCGTTCCAGTCGTTGATATAGAGGAATTGCGGGTTGGTCGCGAGCGCCTCGTCCCAGCGCTGCTGGAAGTAGATACCGTAGCCCTCGGGGTGTTCGACCGTCTTGCCCAGCCAGGGCACATACGAAGGCACGGGCAGATCCCGTTCATCCAGTTCGGGTTGGCCGTGTTCGCGCGTCCATGACTTTCCGGTGAGGCTGGACGGATGCTGCGCAGGGGTGACGGCCGATTCTTCCTTCTGTCCATTGTGACGCGACACGAGGTCTTCGATCGGCATCGCCTTGACCTTTTCGTTGCCCATGTCATAGCCGAAGCTCCAGTTGTCCTCCGTGCCGATATAGCGCTTTCCGGCCCACTCGTAATAGCCCCACCACATGGTCCGCAGGGTGAAGAAGTTCTTCACCTCCTTGGTGTAATCGACGTAGGATTCCTCGGCATAGTCCGGGTCGTTGTAGTGGGGGTTGTTGGGGTCGGTCTTGGCGGCGGGATCAAAGTGCGGGTTCGGGTTCTTCACCCCCCCGCCATTGGCGTCCACCTGCGGCACGCCGTTGTAGAGCAGGAGCGGTTTGCCGTCCCAGTAATACCAAAGGTCTTTATACTTGTCCACCTTGTAGACCTTGTCGAAGAGATCTTGTACCACCGTGATCACCGGCCCATTGAAGGCCCAGAAACAGAACTTGGGCACCTTGTTCCCTTCCGCCTTCATCTTTTGCATGACCGGAAAAACAACATCCCATTCATCCCAATACCGCACCGCATTGGTCACGTCCATGATCAGCACATCAACTCCGGAATCTGCCAGCATCGACATGTCCTTGCGAATGACGTATTCGTCTTTGCTCAGGAAGTAACCGGCTTCCGGCTCGCCCCAGTGATACGATCCCTCAGTCCACAGCGGGTTTTTGGCGTCGAGTCGGGCGTTGGGGTCACCCGCAAGCACCTTCGACACATCGGCGGCATAAGGGCTCTTCATGCCGCCCAGCGAGTCGCTGTGCCAGGTGATATAAAAAATGCCGACCACACGCCGCTGATCGGTTTTGACCGGGCCGGCATCGGGAAGGCCTGGCATTGTCCGCCCCAAGCCATCCGTGGCAACCCAAGTATCTGAATACAAATCCCGGTAGCCGCCATCCTCGGCAAAGGCAAAAAGCGGAAGCAAGGCAAGACAAAAGAAAAGCGTATAGAATCTCATGGTGCACTCCGTTCTTGACGCACAAAGCCCGCCGCACCTGCGGCCAGCATATAAGATGAACTCGCCAAGGAAATTTCAGTATAACACACGCCGAGCCATTCAAAGATGAGCACATTTGCAGTACAGAGACGAAGTCACCGCCCTTGGCTGCGCGTGTAGCCAAAGCGCCGACTAAGGTCGGCGCAGTCCATATGTCGGGTACCAACTATTTGGAGTGCGGGGACGAAGTCACCGCTTTGGCTGTGGGTGAATGAAGAATTTCAGCGCTATAGCAGCGCCAGCAGCCAAAGCGCCGACTAAGGTCGGCGCAGTCCATATATCGGGTACCAACT
>CAIZGN010000714.1 GCA_903932505.1 Candidatus Hydrogenedentota bacterium | reverse complement strand
CCTGCGCCTGCCGCACAAAAGGAGTTCGATTCCTGTATGACAGAGATCCGCCCCAGTCATACCAGCGCTATATTTGGCGAGCCCTGGGTGATTTGACAGACGTTTGAGGCATCGACTTCCAGCACGCACGAGGCGCTCAAGATCCACAGTTGTTAACGCCTTAACGGCCTCCTCAGTAGTCGAATAACCGACACTCAGATTGTTGCGTCTTGGCCCGATTTTTTTGCATGAATTCTTGTTCATACAATTAAGTTTGACGGCGTTTTGTCCCACATGCCCGGAGCATGCACACTGTCTCCGTGTATATTATGCCGCAAAATCGTTAAAATACGCAAAGCTTCGTAATTTTAAAAAAAAATGCGCAAAGACGGTATAGTCGCCGTATACTGTATGTATGCTACAGAAAAAGAAAAGTGTTCGTCGCCTGCGGCGGCGCACTAAAAAGAGTCATGCTTTGAAACGGCTCAAGGCGCGAAACCAAATGTTTTCGGTCAGACGAATCCGAATCCAAACGGAGCAAATCTTTCGCGATCTGCCAACAGCAGTGTATTATCTGCGTCATTCTCAGGGCCAGATCCGGACACCTGCACCCGAATGGACATCGCAGCTGCATTCGCTCCACCGTGCTTTCATGAATGAGCCGATCACGATAGGAGGATCAGACCGACTCCTTTTCATTCCCGACCAACCGCGAATTCGATTCGATTTCGTCACGCTCTCCCCGTGGTGGCTGATGACCTTGAAGGAAATCAACAGAGCCGAACCACTCTCAGAGGTATTTGACGACATCATGGACTTGATTTGTAGAACTTGGACCTCTGTCACCGGGTGGCGAGTGCTTGGATCGGTTTGGCACAACGAAGCACCGCGTTTGCACGCCCATCTGGTGAGCTCGCCCGTTCAAGGTGATCTCATAGTGAATCCGCAGACACTGCTTCAAATACCGATGGTAGGTGCGGGTGGCGTTGGCCTGCACCGGCAGGACCGGGATAACATGATTACCACCAATGACCCTGCTTTTAGCCATAAACTGACTTCACTCAAGAACCGCAAGGCAAGGATCCTTCGAGATTACGGTGTGAATCCCGTGGATATCACGATTGCAGATACTGTTGATCAGAAGTTGTTGCAGCTTTTTGGAAGTCACGCGTGCAGGCGCAAATGTTTCAACGATTACAGTCGCGGACTCAAAACACGCCAGCTCGCACAAGCGAAGTTTGATCGAGCATCTTCCCTGGCCTTGCTGGACGTGATCATGCAGCGCGACTACACCTCCGCGCCCCCCTGCTAACTTGGACCACCATGAACAAAATCAACCGCGCAATAAGAGCAAAAATCGACTACTTGGTAGTCGGATCAAAATCCCACGACAGAGGCAGGGCCTGGGCCCATCAACTCTCCACCGAGCTGCGCCTCCGCAGCACCGGCGACAGGAACAAGGACATGGCCAGAGCAGTTCGCATTTACCGCGCCGCAGAACGTCGGCTTGCTGCGCTGACAGGTGTGCCGTTTGAAGAAACGCGGAAGAAGTCAAAAGTTATTACATCTGGATCTGATTCGACCGCGCCCGAGGAGCGCCCAATGAAATCAACAGACAGAAGCAACCCCGACAGTGCATCCCCTATGCCGTCACCCGGAATGGATCTATAACCCGGAGCGTAGCGTCCTGCCGATCTGGGGGCCAATACGGTCCAAAGAAATCCTTGTCGGTGCTTGATTTGGGCGTTATACTTCAAGCATGGCTTTAACTGTGCGCAACAGTGTAATCAAGCGGCTTCAGACGACCGTCCCTCGCGGCGCGCCGCTGGACATCCGCACGCTGGCCGCGTTGGGGGTATCGTCGGCGCTGGCACACCATTACCAGAAAGCAGGATGGCTGACCCGACTGGGGCGTGGGGTGTTCATGTTCCCGAATGATGAATTGGGTGAAGCCGAGTGCCTGAAGTTCCTGGCGCGGCGTGTGTCTGGCCTGCATGTGGGCGGAAAAACCGCTCTGGCCTGGCGCGGCGTTCGCCACAACCTTCCTACTCACGAGCCCTTGTGGCTCTGGGGTGATCAGAGAACTAATCTGCCAGACTGGTTCACGGAACGGTTTCAGGCTCGCTACACCGTGCGGAGCCCTTTCACTCCCGCGATGCCTGGAAATCTGGGGCTACAGCCGCTACCGGAGAACCCCGATGGCGTGTTGGTCTCGGTGCCTGAACGGGCGGTGATCGAGTTGTTGAGCGAAGTGGGCATCCACCAGGGTATCGAGGAGGCGCGGAACATACTGGAGGGCGTGCGCTCGTTGCGCCCGGACGTATTGGTGAAGCTGCTGGCGCAATGTCGGCGCGTGAAGGTGGCGCGACTCTGCGTCCTCTGGGCGGAAGAACTCGGCTTGCCGTGGGCCCAAGCCGCCCGGAAGGGCGCGGGAAGCCTCCTTGGAACCAGCCGGTGGACCGCACGGCTCAAAGACGGAACCACCCTGGTTCTGAACGCCTGATTTGCGCATGGACAAGGCATACATCGAGACCGTTCGGCTTTTGCTCGAAGCCATCCCCGCAGTTTTCAAATACCCCGCCTTTGCGATGAAGGGAGGGACAGCCATCAACCTATTCGTCGAGGACATGCCCCGATTGTCGGTGGACATAGATGTGGTTTACACCGACTACCAAGCGCCTCGTGAGCAGGCGTTGGCTGCCATCTCCACTGCGCTAATGGCGGCACGGGATCGGTTGCGAAGCGCTGGCTTGGATGGCGAGGTAACGTCGAGCAACCTGGGCGATGAAACCAAGCTCTTCATTGGGCGGGACCGCAGCCATGTCAAAGTCGAGGTGAACCATGTCTTCCGAGGCACGGTCTTACAGCCAGCGAGTCGGAGCCTGGGAAGGGAAGCGCGGCGCGTCTTCACAACTGAGGTATCGGCACCCGTGCTGGCAACCTCAGAACTTTACGGCAGCAAGCTGGTCGCAGCAAACGACCGATCTATCCTCCAACCTCCTCCAAAAGCCATTCCCAGGCGGGTCTGACAGTCACCCCGGCCGGTGCGACTTGTTGTGCGATCGCAACATCGGTCGTTGAGAGCGTGAGCAACAAACAGTTGGAATTTGGCTTGGTTGCGAGAATTTCGTCGAGGGGCTCAATTTCACGCCGGATAATTTCGGGGGTGTTGAGTTCTGCGCAAACCTGGATATGCACGGTTTGTCCGTCTCGCTCCCGGGCAATGAAATCCACCTCCCTGCCGCTGGGAGTTTTCCCATAAGCGACCTGGTGGTGGCGGCGCTCCAGTTCAATCAGAACCGCCGTTTCCAGCGCGTGGCCCGTGTTGGCCCTGCCGCTTCGATCGAACACCGGGATTAACCCTGCGTCCACGGGATATACTTTTCGGGGATTAACCTGTCGCTGCCGCTCGGAGGCAGAATCAATGGGCACGAGGCGAATCAGAAAAGCGTCCTCGAGCCACGACAGCATCGAGTGCAGGGCATCCTTGCCGACGGCCACTCCCTGGGAACGGAGGTCGTTGAAACACTTGTGCACGCTGAAGCCGCCAGCTGGAGATGCCAGGAGTTGTCGTACCAGTCGCCGAAGTGCTTCGACATTCCTGGCATGGTGCCGCTCCACCACGTCGCGGAAGATCACTGTTTCCACGTAACCCTGGAGCAGCTCGATCCGGTTCCCCTGCCCCAATCCCTGCGCCCCGGGGAAGCCCCCTTCGGAAAGATACGTCAGAAATGAACTCTCAATTTGCGACCTCAGGGCCTTGGGAACAAAGGCCGGATTTGGCGGGATTTCGATACCCCGATGACGCAGGTGCTCCGGGAAGCTGAATGGGTAAATGACCGTCTCCGTGGAACGACCACGCAAGGCCGTGGCGATTTCCCGGCTGAGCATGCGGGCAGAAGATCCGCTTACAAACACCTCCATCTTCTCCGAATCCACGACACGCCGGATAAAGGTTTCCCATCCAGGAACGACCTGGATTTCATCAAAGCAGAAAACAACCTTCCTGTTGTCCCGGAATTGCGGGCGGGCCAAATAGTATTCCTCCAGGACCCAACCCAGCTGGGATGCCTGCATCCCTGCCAATCGCTCGTCCTCAAAGCTGAAATAGACCAGGGCGTCGCGTGGAACCCCTGATTTTGCCTGCTCCGCCAAATGCTGCTTGAGGAAACAGCTTTTCCCGGCTCGTCGCATGCCTATCACTGCATGCACTTTGCCCGGAATCGTGGATATCCGGGCGTCCCGCCGGGTCAAGGATGGCAGTTCACTTGCCAGGCTGTCGGCCAACTTCTGGCGAATCACATTTCTCATAGCATTTGCCCAAGGACAACATAGTTGTATATTGTCCTTTTGCAAAGGACATCTTTAGCCACAAATGGACGCTGCAGAGGGACACCCGGTTCAGATCTGGCAAACTCGGAACGTCCGTAAATCCCATGGTGCCTCACTTTGCTGTGCGCTGATAGAATGCTGGGAGGTCTTTGTTTACTCGAAGACCACTTCGTAATAGAGCGTCTGGTCCCTGTTGCCGTCGATTGTGAGGCGCCCGTTCGACATCGGCACTGTCCGTCCGGTCCGTCGTCCGGAATGGTCCAAAAGGTTCACCGCCGACACCCGCCGACCCGTGAATGT
>CAIZGN010000713.1 GCA_903932505.1 Candidatus Hydrogenedentota bacterium | reverse complement strand
GGCAAGACCACCACGCAGGCCTCCATTATTGACCTCATCAACACCGAGCGTGCCTGCCACATCATCACCATCGAAGACCCCATCGAATATGTGCATAACCACAAGCGGAGTATTGTCGATCAGCGTGAAGTCGGCGGCGACACGAACAGCTTCCCCAACGCGCTCAAGTATGTGCTGCGCCAAGATCCTGATGTGATTCTTGTCGGTGAAATGCGCGACCTCGAAACCATTCAGGCCGCGCTCACCGCCGCCGAAACCGGCCATCTCGTGCTCGCCACCCTGCACACCAACGACGCCATCCAGACCGCCGACCGCATCATCGACGTTTTCCCCGCCACCCAGCAACAGCAGATCCGCTTCCAGCTCTCCATGACCCTGCTGGCCATCGTCTCCCAGCGACTGCTGCCCAAGCAGGACGGCACCGGCCGCGTCATGGCGTGCGAAGTGCTGCGCAACAACACCGCCATCGCCAATCTCATCCGCGAAGGCAAGACCCACCAGGTCTACAGCGTGCTCGAAACCAGCACCAAAGAAGGCATGCTCACCATGGACCGCAGCATCAAGAACCTCTACAGCGAGGGCGTCATCTCGTACGAGGATGCCATCAGCCACATGCGCAACCCCAAGGATCTTAAAGGCCCGAAACGCGGATAGCGCAAACGAAAGGGCGGCCGATGACTTCGCATGATCGCATAAGCAAATGCACCCTGCGGCTGAGGGGCCGCATCCCCCGTGCTGCGGACTCGGGCATTGTCCCGCCACCGTTGCCTCCCCCCTTGCCGCCCCAAGTCGGCCAAAGTCCCGTGTTTCCCCAAAGGAAATCATCGGGTTCCAACGCCTGCCTCATCCTCGCCATTGTCATTCCCTTGGCTTTCGTCATAGTCAGCGGAATTCTCGCGGCAATCCTGCTGCCAGCACTCGCCCGCGCCCGCGAATCCGCAAGACGAGCCAGTTGCCAGAACAATCTCAAACAAATGGGGCTTGTCTTCACGATGTACGCCAACGAAAATGAGGGCAAGGCGTGGCCACCGTCTTGCATGGGCATGCATCCTGTGGTGGCACCCGGTTCTGTTTTTCCGGAATACCTCGTCGAGCCTGGAACCGTTCATTGCCCCAGCGATGCAGATTCCGTGGATCCGGATGAGACACCCACCGATCAGATGCTCTGGTCGAGCTACGTCTATTTCGGATACGCCCTGACCACCGAAGACGAGATGCTGGCCTTTATTGAGGCCTGTCCGAAATTCTATGAAGATGCGGATGTACTTACACAGGATTTACCCGCCCCGAAAGGCCGGGGCTCCTTTGGCGGCGACACCTTTGCACGCCTGCGTGCCGACCTACCCCATCCGGAGACAATTCCGGTGCTCTTCGATAACGCAACAGGCTCCGAGTTTCCTTCGGTCTACAGGTTCAACCACATGCCCGGCGGGGGCAACGTTCTCTATATGGATGGGCATACCGAGTTCGTGAAATATCCCGGCACTTTCCCCATGTCCAAGAACGTACTCCCAGCCTTGGGGAAACTCCAAGATTTCGACACCCTCCCCGAAATGGATACGAAAATCGAAACCG
Source organism: Candidatus Hydrogenedentota bacterium (assembly GCA_903932505.1). GTDB lineage: Bacteria > Hydrogenedentota > Hydrogenedentia > Hydrogenedentales > CAIZGN01 > CAIZGN01. The sequence goes on along the minus strand of CAIZGN010000713.1, from coordinate 9,802 downwards.
GAGGACCAACCCCCTCCCCTCCCACTCACTAATCCCTAGCCGCTCCACCACCCCATCCGCAAAATTGACTCACCGCGGGTGCAATCGGTACCATGCCGAGGATATTCCCTGTCTTATACCCGAGGCTGCGCCTTGGATTCTAGGACAGGATTTCGGAATTGTCCGCAGGTCATGCAGTACTGAATACAACCAATAGGAGTCAAACGAAATGGAAGAGTCGCCGGTGATCCGATTTTTTGGGGGAGAAGACTTCCCCGTGGAATTGCACAAAGTCCGTGTTGTCCAGAAGCTGCACCTCATCCCCATCGAAGAGCGCTTGCGGATTGCCGAAGAAGCGGGCTTCAACACTTTCTTGTTGAGTACACGCCACGTATTTCTCGACATGTTGACCGACAGCGGCACAAACGCCATGAGTGATCGTCAGGTTGCGTCCATGCTGATGGCGGACGATGCCTACGCCGGTTCACAGAGTTTTGAGCGCATGCAGGAAGCCGTGCAAGAGGTCTTCGGTATGAAATACATCCTGCCGGTGCACCAGGGCCGCGCCGCCGAACACATCGTCTTTCAGGCCTATGTAAAGCCCAACGATGTTCTTCCGATGAACTATCACTTCACGACCACGAAGGCGCACATCGAAATTCCCGGTGGCACCATTCTGGAAATTTTCACGGACGAAGCGCTGAAGACAAAAAGCACCTGTCCGTTCAAGGGCAACATCGACATCCAGAAACTGAAGGACGTCATTGCGAAACACGGTGCCGCGCATGTGCCGCTCGTTCGCATGGAGGCCTCCACCAATCTCATCGGCGGACAGCCCTTCTCCATGGCGAACCTGCGCGAAGTCCGCGCCGTCTGCGACCAAAGTGGCATCCCGCTGGTGATCGATGCCAGTCTCATCGGCGAAAACGCCTACTTCATCAAGCAGCGCGAACCCGAATTCAAGACGACTTCCATCAAAGACATTCTGCTCGAAATGTGCGGCCTGTCGGATCTCATTTACTTCTCCAGCCGCAAAGTCAGCTCGACGCGAGGCGGCGGTATCGCCACGAACAACGTCGAAATCTACGACAAGCTCAAGGACATGGTCATCCTCTATGAAGGCTTCCTGACCTACGGAGGTATGTCCGTCCGCGAAATCGAGGCCATGGCCGTCGGTCTGCGCGAGACACAGGACGAAACCTGCGTCAGCCAGTCCCCCTCCTTCATCAAATATCTGGTGGAGACACTGGACGCCAAGGGTATCCCGGTCATCACGCCTCCCGGCGCTCTGGGTTGCCACGTGGACGCCATGCAGTTCCTGCCGCATGTCCCCCAGACCGAATACCCCGCCGGCGCACTGGCCGCCGCCTTCTTCATCGCATCCGGCGTCCGCGGCATGGAACGCGGCACCATCTCCAGCGTGCGCAACCCCGACGGCACGGATCTCCTCGCCGATCTGGAATTGCTGCGCCTCGCGATGCCGCGTCGCGTCTTCACTCTTTCACAAGTGAAGTACGTCGCCGACCGCCTCATCTGGCTGTGGGAAAACCGCGATATCATCGGTGGATTGCGCTTCAACTACGAGCCCAAGGTGCTTCGCTTCTTCATGGGTCGCCTCGAAGCCACCACGCCGTGGCCGCAAAAGCTGGTGGAAAAATTCCGCCAAGACTTCGGCGACAGCCTGTAGACCTGTTCAACGCCGGGGTTGGTCGCTCGTCGACCAACCCCGGCATTTTCTTATACGTCCAATAACGCCTTTGGAAGGAATATCGCATGCATTTCGAGACGCGCGCCATTCACGCAGGACAAGAGCCGGATCCCGTCTACGGGGCAGTCATGACGCCCATCTATCAGACCACCAATTTCGCCTTCAAAGAATTGGGACAACCCGGCCCTTTCGAATACACCCGCTCGGCCAATCCCACCCGCTCCGCGCTCGAATCCTGTCTGGCCTCCCTTGAAGGCGGCACAAGGGGCTTCGCCTTTGCCACGGGCATGGCCGGTATCGCGACGGTGCTCAATTTGCTCAATGCGGGTGACCATATCATCGTACATGCCGACCTCTATGGGGGCACCTACCGGCTGCTCTCCAGCGTGATCGCGGAAAAGGGCGTGTCGGTGGAATTCTCCAACCTGCGCGACCTCGACACCTTCCGTCAGGCCATTCGCCCAAACACCAAAATGATTTGGACCGAAACCCCGACCAACCCCCTGCTCCATCTGCTGGATCTCGCCGCCATTGCGGAAATTGCGCAGGAGAAAAAGATACTGACCGTCTGCGACAACACCTTCGCAACCCCGTGTTTTCAACAACCCCTCTCCTTGGGCATCGACATCGCCCTGCACTCCACCACGAAATACATCAACGGTCACTCCGATGTGGTGGGCGGAGCCATCGTCGTCAAGGATGCGGTTGTCGGCAAACGGATCGGCTTTCTGCAGAATTCAATGGGTACCGCCCAAGCGCCCTTTGACAGTTTCCTCGTGCTGCGCGGTCTCAAGACCCTGGCCCTGCGCATGCAAGCGCACAATCAGAACGCGCTCGCCTTGGCCGAGTGGCTTTCCGAACACCCCAAGGTCGACAAAGTCTTCCACCCCGGTCTCAAGGACCATCCTCAACACGATCTCGCCCTGCGCCAGATGACCGGTTTCGGCGGCACCTTCTCCTTCCGTCCGAAAGGCGGAAAAGAAGTGGCGGCGAGGGTGCTGTCGAGCGTGCGCATATTCACACTCGCCGAATCACTGGGTGGGGTGGAATCGCTCATCGGCCAACCCTGGACCATGAGCCACGGCTCGATGCCCGCCGATGTCAAACTCGCCTCAGGGATCACCGAAGACCTTATCCGCCTATCCGTCGGCATTGAGCATGTCGATGACCTGCGCGAGGATTTGCGCGAAGCACTGGGCTGACCTTAACCCGCAAGCGCTCCCTCAGACTCCGCCCGGGCCATCGTGCGCGCGGCGGAGTTCGTCGTCTTTTTCGGCAAGATGGGCCTGTATCTCCAAGATGTGAAGCGCCACCCCGGCACGCGCGCGAATCTCGTCCAGCTGATACGGCCGCATGATGAAATCGTTCGCCCCTGCGTCCAAAGCATCGGTGGCCTGTCCACTTTCACACAGCATCACGATGAAAGGCGGTGGTTCGATGTTCAGGGCGCGAATGGCCTCGCAGGTTTCCAGCCCGTCCAGACCGGAAAGCTGACAAGCCATAAAGACCGCTGTGGGTAAATCTCGGTTCTGCAGCGCTTTCTCAATCTCCGTGCCGCTGTTCACAATCGCGGTCTGGAAACCGAACTTCCCGAGCATGCCTTCCAAGATATTTCGGGAGATCCCCTCTTCCTCGGCGATGAGTGCGCGTGGAATGGCCCGCGGACGCAGTTTGGGCGGCCCCACTTTCGCGACCTCGCTACCCGCCCCGGAATCCAGATCCGCGCCCGACTCTTCCCGAAGCAGTTCATGCTCGACCCGGTTGCGACCGTTGCGCTTCGCGCAATACAGCGCCTTGTCCGCCGCCTCAATCAGGGCCTGGGGTGAGTCTGACCAAAGCCCGCAACTCGCCCCGACACTCACTGTAACCTGAATCTGCGACGTCCCCGCCGAGAATGGTGTGGCGGCCACATGTTCGCGGATGCGCTCCCATAGCGGCCCATTGGCGTTATAGCCCGGAGCTACAATCAGGAACTCCTCCCCGCCGTAACGACCCAGCGCATCACGCATCCGCAACGTTTGCGCGCAGCGTATCGCGAATTCCCTCAAAACCTCGTCCCCCCCGGCATGCCCTAGGGTGTCGTTCACGTTCTTGAAAAAATCGATGTCCAGAATCGCAAGGCCCACCTGTGAATTCGTGCGCCGCGCGCAGGCCAATTCCCGCTCCAAGGTGCGCAAAATGGAAGCGCGGTTCGCCACCCCCGTCAGCGAGTCCACACTGGCTTCCTGCGCCAACCGCGTCTGCAGGGCCACAATGCGCGACGCCACCTCAACCCGCGCGAGCAGTTCTTTCGTCTTGAACGGCTTTGTAATGTAGTCGTCCGCCCCTTCGTTCAGGCCGGCCACCAAGTGCTCCTCATCGCCGAGGGCCGTCAGCAGCATGATGTAAGGGGGGTCGTCGGACTCCATGGCCCGAACTTGACGGCACACCTCAAAGCCGTCCATCTCCGGCATCATCCAGTCCAGAATCAGCAACCTTGGCGCGCCCGGCTGGCGGGCCGCTTCCAAGGCCTCTGCACCGTTTGAACTTAGAACAACTTCATGCCCGCTCTTCTCCAGCACCGCGGCAAGCAGCTTGCGCGATGTGGGATCATCTTCTGCAATTAGTATCCGCATATCTGGCTCCGCGTTCCTGTCAATGTTACCCCGCTTCGTTTCGATGCGCATCCTGCCCCGGGATCCTCACCCGGCCTGTCCCAAGGTGGACAAAAACACCCCGATCTCCTCCTTGAGTCGTGCCTGACACACCTCAAGCTCAGGCAAGGTCTGTCGGGCTGTTTCCAGATCCCCATCCCTCGCCGCTTTTTCGATCTTCAAGGCCACATCACTCACCCCGACACCACTGATGTTGGCGGCTGACCCTTTCAACGTATGTGCATGGCGCTCAGCCTCCCCAAGGGAACCCGCCATAAGATCCTGTTTCAAGGACTCCATCATCGGCGGGGTATTCTCAAGGAATCCATCCAACACGATCCGCGCCAGTTCCTCGTCGTTCATCACACGCCGAAGAAACGAAGCGGTGTCCAGAAACGGGTTCCCCAATGCAGGCGGTTCTAAAGCCACCTCGGGCACGGCTTGCGGGCTTTCCGACGGAATCTGGAGCCGCCCCGGTAACCAGCGCTCCAATACATCCGAAATGGCCTCCGGCGTCACCGGCTTCGCCAGATAGTCATTCATGCCCGACTCTATGCACTTCTCACGATCCCCCTGCATCGCGTGCGCAGTCATGGCGATAATGGGCACTTCATGGTCAAGCACACCCGACCGATGATCGCGAATAACGCCCGTGGCCTCATAACCGTTCATCTCCGGCATCTGCACGTCCATGAATATGAGGTCATAGGAGACATTCTGCAACAGCGACACGGCTTCCGCGCCATTGGAAACGATATCCACCCCCACGCCAAGTTTCCGCAAGATGCCCAGAGCAACCTGCTGGTTGACGGGACTGTCTTCCGCCAGAAGGATGCGAACCGTGTCTCCAAACGCCTCCCGAACGGTGTGGCGCGTTACAATCGACGCAAGCGTGGGCCTGTCGGAACTCCCCGACAAGACCAAGATCAACGCGTGATACAGCTCGCTCTGTCGAACCGGTTTCGTCAGGTACGCCGCAAAACCAATCTGCCGAAAGCGGGCCGAGTCGCCCCGCTGCCCCAGCGAGGTCATCATCAGCAGGTGCGTGGCGGCCAGATCGGCATCATCCTTGATGGTCTTGCCCAGCGTCTCACCGTCCATATTGGGCATCTGCATGTCCAGAATGGCGGCAACATACGGGTCACCCTCGTCATGCGCACGATGCAGCATCTGCAGTGCCGTAGCGCCATCACACGCCTCGCTGGGCCGCGCCTCCCGCGCCCGAAGCAGCACCATCAGGAGCTCGCGGTTCGTCGCGTTGTCGTCCACCACCAAAATGCGTTTCGCGCGAATGCCACTCAAATTCTGCGGCGCGGGACGACCCACCACCTCTCCTCGGGATTTCTCGAATCGCGACGTGAACCAGAATTCCGCACCCAGACCCTCCACGCTGCGGACACCAATCTCCCCGCCCATCATTTCCACCAAGCGCTTCGATATCGCAAGCCCCAGCCCCGTCCCGCCATATTTGCGTGTGTGCGAGGCGTCCACCTGCGTGAAACTCTGGAAGATCATGCTCTGCTTTTCAGCGGGAATACCCATGCCGGTGTCACGAACCGAAAAACGAATCCAAATCGCGTCATCCTCCTCACGCTCCAGCTCACTGCTAACCACGACCTCCCCTTCCTGCGTGAACTTGATTGCGTTGCCCGCCAAATTGATAAGCACTTGGCGTAGACGCCCGGGATCCCCCCGCAGATAAGCAGGCACCGCAGGATCCACCGAACAGATGAATTCAAGACGCTTGTCCTCCGCGCGCACCGCCAAGATGGCCGCAAAGTGTGACAGCAAATCGTGCAGGTCGAAATCCAGCGATTCAAGACTGAGTTTCCCCGCCTCAATCTTGGAGAAGTCAAGAATATCGTTCACCACCGTCAACAGCGCCTCTCCACTGGAACGGACGATGTCCGCATATTGGCGCTGGTCTGCATCCAGTGGCGTGTCCAACAGGAGCCCCGTCATACCGATAATCCCGTTCATGGGCGTTCGGATTTCGTGACTCATGTTGGCCAGAAATTCGCTCTTGGCCTGATTGGCTGCCTCTGCTTCCACCGCAAGACGATTGGCCTTCTCGATGGATTCTTCCAGTTGCCGGTTCATCGATTCGGCCGCATCCCGGGACTCGCGCAGCACTTCCTCGGCCCGTTTCCGCTCCGTGATATCGTGGAAGAATACGGTAACCTGACCGGGGGCCGTGCGCAGGGCATGCACCTCGAATATGCTGCTGTTCGGCCCCATGCCGTCGGCCAATTCGCTGTGGAAGCGTTCTGCGGTTTCTTCCACCCGGAAATACGCTTCATGAAGGCCCGTGCCCGCCATCCGGGGAAAAGCCTCATCGGGCGTCCTTCCCACCAGGTTCCCACAGGCCATGCCCAAAATCTTGTCCGCGGAGCGGTTGGTGCTGCTCAACAGCAGCCGCCCACCAGGCTCCCGGGTGTACACAAACGCGCCAAACGGTGCCGCATCCAACAAGTCCCGCAACTGGCGCTCAGAATCCACCAGCGCTTCTTCAATCTTGCACCGCTCGGCGATCTCCTGCTCCAGTTCAAGCGTGCGTTCACGCACCCGAGCCTCCAAGGATCCTTGGGCTTCCAGCAGTGCGGCATCACGCTGCTGAATCTGCTGCAGCATCCCGTTGAACTGATCCACGAGCAGACCAAGTTCGTCCTCGCCATACTTGCTGCTGCGAATCGAATAGTCCTTTGCTTCCGAAACCTGCCGGGCCGTCTCGCTCAGGCTCGTGATGGGCGTGGTGAGCGCTCCGCGCAACCGCGCCTGCATCATCGAGGCCAGTAAGAGGGAGAACAACACCACGGGTACCCCCGCGAATCCATACAGGGTCACCCGCTGCCAAAGATCGTGCAAGTCGGACGTAAGGCAAATGGTGCCCAGCACCTCGTCGTTATGAACGATTTCCTTGGTCACACTCAGGTAGCCGTTCTTGAAATGGATACCCGCCTCCCGTTCCTCCGGGACATCTGTCGGGGGCTTGCTGACGTCTGCCCGCTGGTAAGACGCGAACAATTCCCGGTCCTTCGTAAATACACGCGCATACACAATACGCGGAACCTCGGTCAGCGCAGACAGGGTCTCCTCGGCGGCATTGCGGTCGTCAAACTCAATGGCGGAGTGACAGTTCTCGCCCACCACACCCGCATTGCTCGAGGTTTCCTCCCCCAAGTATTTCCAGAACGCTGCAAGATCCGTCACCAGCAACACCGCGAAGGCAAGGAGGAGCGCCACGCACGTTGGCCCCGTGACAATCAGCAGCAGCTTCCGCCGGATGGGTATGTCCCTGAATGCGCGCATCTCGCTACTCCTTCCCCCCCCCTTCGGCATGCACCGTCTTCGCGAGCTTCAATAATTGTGAACTGATTTTCAACCCCGCCTTGTGGGCCGAATCCACGTTGATCTCGAATCGCACATTATTTTCCACCAGAACAAAACGAATCATGCCACCCTGCTGCATGAATTCGCCGCTTTCACCCACCGTAAGCACCCCGCGTCCCTCAAACGCGCTCAACGACTCTTTCATCTGCGAGTCTTCCGAAGGCCCGACAAACACCATCTGGCATTCCGTGAGTTCTTTAGGTGCCGTGGCCCGCTTGATCACAATAGAACGCCCCTGCGCTTTCTTTTCCTTCACGGCGTCATCGATCACCGACCCAAAGGGATCCGTGCCCAGAATCCCAATGGTGAACGGTGCATTGTCATCTGGAAAAACCTCTTTCGGCCACTCCACATACTCGGAAAACTTGTAAAGATACGCCGCCTTGATTTCATGCTCGGAATAATCCGCCGCAAACACCGACGACTTCACAGCCAGCGTCGTCGCCAAAGCGAGCAGGCATAGCAATCCCAGCCCAGCCCGCACGCGCAAAAATTTCGTCGTGTTTAGAATCGCCACGTGATTTTCCCGTACACCTCGCGCCCGAATTCGGAATTATTGATTCCTTCGCGAGAGAAGTACTCTTCATGATGCTTGTCCAGTAGGTTCTGGACACCCACACTCGCTTCAAGGTCCTTGCAAGGACTCCAACCCAATCGGGCATCCACCCGCAGGTAGCCCGGTATATCCAGTCCGGGCAGGGCATCCACCGCGTACACCGAAGTGTCCAGCTGCCACTGTCGGGCCAGATCGAGATAGGAACGCAAGCCCATCTGCTGATGGGGACTCCGATCCGCCGCCCCTTTCGACACGGAATCCGAACTTGAGGCGTAGGGCCTCAAATCCATTTGCAGATACGAGTAGGATGCCTGCAAACGCCAGCGCTTGTTGACCTGCCAATCAGCAGCCAATTCGGCACCATACACATCCCCCCGCATCTGGTTGTCCGCCACCAGCGGCAGCACAAAGTGCGGCAGCAACGGAAAAACCTCGGGGAAGGGAAAATGAATTTCCGAGGTATGAAGACGGTCATAGCTATTGTAGAACGTCGTAAGATCCACGAACAAGCGCTCCGATGCCCGCACCCGATATCCGACCTCGTAGGCCAGCAATTCTTCCGAGCGAACATCCCGGTTGCCAAACAGCGAAACCTCGCCCAGCGGAAAACGAGCCACGTTGATACGCATGTCATCCAGCGAACGGGACGGGGTCTGCACCGCCCGCGACACCGCCAGCCAGATGCTCTGCCGTTCATCCGGCGTCCAAAGAAGGCGCACGTTGGGCTGAATTTCAAACCCCGTGTAATCGTTGTGCTCGAGCTTGGTGCCCAGCGTCAGAAAAAGCCGATCTTCCGAAAGCGTGATGCGATCCTGCACAAACGCGCTGAACAGATTATCGGAGCGGGAAGGGGGATCCAGCGAATACGCATAACTGCCGACCGTGTGGTCGCGGGTAAACCGATACTCCAAGCCCCAAGTCACCTCGTGGTTCTCACCCGCCTTGAACCGATCCTGAAGCTCAATGTCAAAGGTATGCCGCCGCTCCTCAATCGCAACTTCATCCCGGAACACCTCGTCAAGGTAGACCTGCAGGGTCATCTCCGAATCTTCGGAGTTCGTCCGCGTCCAAAGCCCCAGCAGATTCCCCCCGGAAAGACCGGCATAGTCCGCATCCGTGTGGCTCACCGGAGGGAAAGGCAAGGGTGCTGTCAAGTGCTGCCCCGCCGAACCATCATACGTGTCCCCTTGCAGCGTCAGCCGATCCTCGGGCGATGCCTCGTAGTCCACCCGAAACCCGCCCCGCAACATATGCTGGCCATCCCCCGAATCCCGACCAAGGCTGTTGTCATGCCCGCCCCGATCAAAGTATTTGGTGTACACCCGCCAATAAGCCTTCTCCCCCAATTTCCCGCCATAGCGAAACGCCCCAAGCGCCTTCTCCTCCGTCCCGACTCCCGCCGAAAGCAATCCGCCCTGCGTGTCTTTCGCATGCTTCGTGATGATGTTGATCACCCCGTTCACCGCATTCGCGCCCCACAACGTCGCCCCGGGACCGCGAATAACCTCAATCCGGTCGATATCCTCCAGCAGGACG
>CAIZGN010000712.1 GCA_903932505.1 Candidatus Hydrogenedentota bacterium | reverse complement strand
GCCGGGGCGAAGCGTGTCGAATGTTTCAACGTTGTTCTTGATCTGATCCCAACTGGTCATTCGGAAACCCGGATGGCTTTTCCTAAGTGCGATCACTTGCTTGTAGTAATCGACCACATCCGCGTTGTCGGCCTTCAAGTTCCAACGGATGGCATTGATGCTATCCGGGGATTGGTAACTGTTGCCGTCACCCTGCTTGTCGCGCAGCATTTCATCGCCGGCATGGAAAAACGGGATGCCTTGGGAAGTCAACAGTATTCCGCCGGCGAATTCCTGAATGCGTTTAAGATACCCGGCTTGATTAGATGCACTGTTCAGTTTGGCCCAGGCAAGAATCTTGTCACGCAGAATCAGATTGTCATGGGCGGAAACATAGTTGATGGTCTGCTCGGGATCGTTGGCGAACATCTGGTCCCAAGGATTGGGCAATACCTGACCCGGTGAATAGGCGAACCGGATCGCGCCACGGCTACCGACTCTCACCGAGAACAAATCCCCCGCCTGGTTGAACAGAAAGCCGCCCCCCGAACCATTATCACCTTCACCTTTCAAGGCTTTGCGGTATTGGTCGTTAAATGCGCCCACATGCGCATCGTCGATTGCGCCCACTGATCCGAGGCGAAGGCGCTCTTTCTCTGGAATGGGGTCTTTGCCGCAGCACATCCAAGGCTCACCGTAGACGAGCAAGTTGGAATCAGGGAACTGCTGATTCAAATAGCGGCCCCAGTCGCCAACCACAGCGTAATCGAAAATGCCCATCAGGTCGAAGCGAAAGCCGTCGATGTGATACTCACGCACCCAGTATTCCAGCGAGTCGCGGATAAAACGGCTGACCATCGGTTGTTGATGGACGTTGACGGTGGCTCCGGCGCCGGAAATGTCGTTGCTCAAATAATATTTGTCCGTGATCGGGCCAAAAACGGATTTGTCGGGTGTATGGTTGTAAACCACATCCATGACTACCCGTATGCCAGCTTTGTGAAACTCGTTGATTGTCGTCTTGAGTTCGCGAATCCTATCCAATGGATCGCTGGAAACCGAATACCGTTCCTCGGGGACGTTGTAATTCACCGGGTCGTAACCCCAACTGTAACACGCAGGTCCGGCATTTGTGCAGGCGCGGAAGTCGTAAAACGGTAAAATTTGCACATGGGTAACGCCCAGTTCCTTTAGATGATCGATGCCAGTTGCAAGGCTGGTCGAGCCAGTGCCAATCTTGGTTCCCGTTTCAACCATGCCGAGGAACTTTCCCCGCTTTTCGGTCGGTACGCCAGAGGAAGAATCAACGGTGAAGTCGCGCACATGGACTTCATAAACCACCGCATCCTCGCGTTCCTTTAACGCAGGGCGTGGCACCCAGCCGCCACCCTGCGGATCGGTGGCAGTGAGATTGACGACGATATTATTATTGGTACCCGGCTCCACCATCACGCCATAAGGGTCGCGAGCCACTTGTCCATTAACCCTGAAATTGTAGCGTTTGAGCTTTTGGTCCCCCGCCACGGTCACGGCATAAACATCGGTCAAGCCATCGGCATCAGGAACCCGAACCATAGGATAAAGATTGTTATCCAAGGACAATTGGACATTCGAAGTATCCGGCGACCATAGCGCAAAGGTCGTTGCTGCTGGTGTATAGCTCACGCCCAAAGAAGCCTTAGGCGGAATAACGTCGCCGCATCCGGGAATGTCCGCCAGCTTTTTGACATCTATCGCCTTGCTGGAACGGTTGAAGTTGATTTCATAGCGGGTACATTTGGAGACTTTATAATCGCTCGTCGGATAGTTCTCTTTCCAATCGCCGTAATGGTCGATTTTGAAACGCGGATCGGGGGATTCATTGGCGAATGCGACCGTGATCGTGAAAACATCCCCGCCGCCGACCTGCGTCATCGGTGTGGTACCCCACGCATTGGGCGTACCGCGGAAATACCATTTATCTGTCGGTTCGGAGCCATCAACCTTTTTCACCAGGTAGGAATTATTTGACTCGTCGAAGCTGATGTCATAAGTGCCATTGGCGGCGACGGCGATGTCCTTGCCGCCCTGCACCGCAGGGCCGGACAAGCCATTGCCACCGTAATTTTGGCTCCAGTCCCCGGTCACATCGAACTTGAACCGTTCCGTGGCGGTATTGCCAAAGCTGACCTTATTCAAGGACCAGACGGTTCCGGCCTTGGTCATCGCCGTCTTATCCCAACTATTATTCGTCCCGCGCAGATAAAGGGATGGGAAACCAGACGGCCCTGGACTGAACTTCTTGATGAAAGCCGCATAGCGGGCTTGACCGGTTCCCCCCGACACTTCGCCGATGCGCAGCGTGGTAAGCCCGCTGTAAGAGCCAAAATCGAAGGCATTATTGATGTTGTCCCACCCATGATCCGAGGTGATGCCGCCGGACAAGGCGTTTTCACCCTTAATGGTCACGCCCTGGCGTTTGGCTTCGTTGGCAACCCAGAACACTAGGTCCTTCGCCAAAGAATACTGAGGGGCGACATTCTGGTTGTCCATTTCGAGACAGGTAAAGTGAAGGACTATCGGACGGCCTTTAGGTGCTAGGGTCTTCGCCAGCCCCACAATGTTGGAATAGCCATGGCCGGTTGCATCGGCGTTGACATCCACACTCGTTTGAATCAAGCCTGCGGCGACTTCGGCTGCGCGGGGATAAGTGGGGTTTGCCATGGTCCAATGCACGCCCGGAATCTTGTAACCGATCTTAGCCGAAGGAAACGCGTTGCCGAGCGCATCGATCACATTGCCCAGCAAGGTCTTTCCATGATCCACCAGAGACTGGTTATACCAATCGACGAAGTCCCTGCCGTATTGGATGTTCTTGTAGTTGCCGCTTGTGAAGAAAGCCTCCGCGTTGGAGGGGGGCTGGATGTCAGCGACACTCGCCAAACTGATCCCCCATGCCGAATTGACGCCCGCCAAGTTGCCGTACTTGGCCAGTGCCTTGCTCTGGAAATCCAAGACCGCAAGGCGCGAATAGGCTTGCAAACCGCCACGTGTGGGGTAGCCGGTGCCACGGTCATGCCCATTGTAGGAGGGATAGCGCAACTCGCCGCTAGGCCCGGCTGACACATTGATTTCGATGAAATCATCGTTGTAAGCCGAGAAATGGGATTTGAAGGCGTTCACGAAATCGGCGTATTCGTTGGTCACCAAACCATCGGCCCAAAGCTGAGGGGTATCCTTCGAGAAATTCCCCTGTTCGCTTTTGTATTGCAAGTCGGTGTTGTTGATCTGAATGCCGCTGAACGTTTTTCCGACATACTTATTCCACAGCCAAGGCGGCAAGGGAATATTACAGTCGTCGCCGACATTGCCGCCGCATTGGTGGAAGGACAGAATCGGCACGATTTTAAGGCCCTTAGCCTTGATCTTGGCGAATATCGTATCGTAATAGGACCAGTCGAAGTTGTTGTCACCCGCGCCTTCGACTTCGCCCCACCACACGTCCACGCTCACCGCGTCAACCCCATAACCCTTGACCGTGGCAAGCCGATTCTCAAATGCTCCCCAATCGGCGTTGTTGACATGGAGGGGGGCCATGACGTTGGCCGTGTCTAGTTTTGCGGCAGCCGCAGGGAAAGGCACGAGCAGCCCAAAGGACAGCAAGGCAGTGACCATCAGCCAATGCATAAAACCCAAAAGATCGAACCGTTGTTTAGAAATCATCTCATAATCTCCATACTTAAGAACTGAT
>CAIZGN010000711.1 GCA_903932505.1 Candidatus Hydrogenedentota bacterium | reverse complement strand
GGCGCGGGCGCGTTGCTTTGGAGACAACGATTCTAGTCCAGCAACGCGTGGCGGGATATTTGAAAGAGGCACGGAAACGATTGAGCGAGGCACGCGCAGCAACGAACACGGAAGAACTCCGCAACGCCTTCGTGCGGGACTATGGCGTCAGTGTGCTGGCGTTCCTTTTGCGGCATACCGTCGCATCCACTTTGGGCATGTCCCAGTCGGGAATCGCGAACCATCCGCCCCAAAAATAGAGCAAGGCACACCATCAAACTTTAGGATTATTCACCTTCTAAGGCAATCAGAACGGTTGATTCGCTCCAACACGGACCGTATAATGGGACACTGGCAGCGATAAAGGTGTGGCCTCAACGGATACTGGGGATGTGGAGTGTGGGAAGTGGGTGAACATAAGCCTCTCGAACAAAGAATCCCTGTGGTTATCGCCGGTTTGGACGGCATATCAGGGGTTACCGCATGGTCATTTCGACTGCGCGAAATACTCGCTGACCACCCCGAATTCCGCATAATACTTACGAACAATCGCAACACCGGGAACAAGATGGGGCACTTTGACTACGACACCCCGTCAAAGCATGCCGTGCGCTCGCTGCTCCGCGAAATTGCACCAGCCATAGTCGTTCCGAATTTTATTTGGCCGATTTTTGATATATGTGCAGAATTAATAGCGGAAGGGGACGACCTCCGTTGCGTGGGTTTTTGCCGGGCCGACTCAGCGGAAGAATACTATAACCCTCTGCGGTGGTATGAACCAATTATCGAGTCGTTCTGCGCGGTCAGTCCGGAATGCGCCGAACGTCTCGGTCAATGGATGCCAGAGCGGGTGGATGATATTTCCACCATGCCCACCGGCGTCTATGTGCCGCAGGAACTCAAGCGGGAATACCAAACCAATCCCATACGCCTCATCTATGGCGGACGTGTTGTCCAGCTACAAAAACGGGTAATGGATTTTGTGCCGTTGGCTGAAAACCTGCTGACATTGGGAGTGGACTTCGTCTTCGACATTGCAGGGCAAGGCAGGGATTTGGAGCAGCTGAGGAAGGCCGTGGCCGCCTCTCCCGCAGCAAAGCGATTCCATTTCCTTGGCAAAAAGAATCCACAGGATATGCCCGAACTATGGGCAATGCACGATGTATTCATCCAGACATCAGACTTTGAAGGCACGAGCAATAGCATGCTTGAGGCGATGGCGCAAGGAACCATCCCTGTAGTGACGGAGACCGAAAGCGGGGCTCGCAATGTCGTGACGCCGGGGCAGGAGGGTGTCTTGGTTCCTATTGGCGACATGGAGGCCATGGCGCAAGCTATAGCACATCTTGCCGCGAATCAGGCATTGATTGAACGCATGGGGCAGGCCGCCCACGAAAAAGCCAAACTCTATTCGATGGAATCCTATGCTGCAAAGTTTATCGAGATCTTGCAGCGAACTTGGGCGGCACCCGCACGAACATGGCCTATCTCCAGGCCCCGAGTACCCGAAGTTGAAATCCACGGATTGGACTTGCCGGAGGAATGGCCCCTGCCCAAGAATAGCGCCAAGCCCACAAAACCGCCCATCGTAATTGTCACGGCATCGGACGAGAACTACGTGATGCCGCTGGCGACGATGGTGAAATCCCTCCTCGTGAACCTGAGCGAGGGAGAGAACGTGGCGCTATACATCTTGGATGGCGGCATTTCCGAGAAAAGCAAATACCATCTGCTGGAGTCATGGGAATCTCCAAACCTCGAGGTTCAGTTTTGCAATGCAGACCTGTCCTTGCTTGAGGGCCTGAAAATCACCGGGCATGTCAATGCGCTGACCTATTGCCGACTACTAATTCCCTTCCTACTGCCAGAATCCACTAATAAAGCCATCTATTTGGATGCGGATATGGTCGTCCGGGGTAATGTTGCTGAACTGTGGTACACCCCCATGGATGGACAATTGATCCTGGCCGTACAAGATATCACCGTGCCATACATGGACAGCCGAGTCGCGCTGACAAATGCCGAACATTGCCTGCCCTATTTATCCGCGGCAGAAGGTCTTTCCAATTACAGGGAATTGGGTATTCGGCCGCAGGCCAAGTACTTTAATGCAGGCTTACTAGTCATGGACCTTTGTCAATGGCGCTTGAACAAAACCGCCGAATCCGTGTTGGCCTATTTAGCCGACCATAAAGAACACGTTCGCTACTGGGATCAAGATGGGCTGAATGCCCTGTTGCATGACCAGTGGGGTGAACTCGATCTCGAGTGGAATCAGCAGCCGCACATATACAGGTATCCAAGCGCAGAATGTTCCCCGTTCCCCGCTGACACGTTCCAGCGGACTATCTATGCGCCCAAGTTGATTCATTACTCTGCTCGCTCGAAACCATGGCATTCGGAAAATGCCCATCCGTGGCGCAACGAGTTTTTCGAATATGTGGACAAAACCGCATGGCGAGGATGGCGCCCCCAGCCCGCGCTGGGGCTGTTGCACAACAATTGCTTCCAGGATTGGGCCGACGGTCTGCCTGCCGAATGGACTTGCACAGCCAATGCGCGCATCGAGCGAACTGGACGCCTGCGTACGAACGATACCGCAGTATGCATCTACCCGCATCCCAACGGTGTGGACACCCATCTTTCCCAAGTATTTTCCATCAAGCCGGGACAAGGCAGGATGGTGGCCATTCTCGACACCCGCGCGGATGAGGCCAAAGTGTTGGGTTACAATGTCTATGTAACCGTAGACGGGATTACGAAGGCGCATACGGCAAATCATCCCAGTCCAGGCATGTGGCGCACCCTGCGACTGGACCTCAAGCTGCCAAACCGATTCGAAAGCGCTTCCGTCCGTTTCGTCATTGTCTTGCGAAAGCATGCTACCCAACCCGCATGGGTGGAAAACGCGCGTCTCTTGCTGCTCCCTGAAAGGGATATCCCCTCCGTTCAAGTGGCATCCGCCCCTCCAACCATTTTCGGACGCTTGGCCGATCAGCTCTCACATAAGATTTGGCGAGCGGGAATTACTCTTGCCCAAACCCGTCTACATGATCATACGCATAACCAAGCCCCCCGTATTGATCCAACCTTTTCCGTGATCCTCGCAAACTACAACGGCGCGCGATATCTCGGGGAAGCCATAGAAAGTGTCCTGCAACAAACCTATCCTCACTTTGAACTCATCCTTGTAGACGACGGTTCAACCGATGGATCAACAGCACAAATCCAAGAGATGGCGCAGAAGAATCCTGCAATCGTACATGCGCTCTGCAAACCCCAAAATGAAGGGCAGGGGCTTGGCATGACAGATGGATTCCGGGCCTGTAACAGCGACATAGTCACCTTCATCGACAGTGATGATCTTTGGTTTCCTGACAAACTGGAAAAACTGGCGCGAATGGTGACGGATCATCCGGGTGCAGCCTTATACCAACACAATTTGCTTCGACTACAAGATGGACAACTCTCCGAGGATATGTTCAGAGATGTTGTCTACTTTGGCGACCTTTTCGCCTACGTCCAACGGACGCGATATTTCCCGTATTTTGTCCCCACCAGTGGATTGGCAATCCCACGCCACGTTCTCGAGCACATCTTGCCCGTGCCTGCGGGTTTTCGCACCTGCGCCGATGGTTACCTTACCCGCACAGCCATGTGTTACGGATTGGTTGTGTCATCTTACGAGGCTTGGGGTGCCTACCGCATCCACGAGGCCAACAATGTATGCGGAAACGCTTCCCACAACAGTCAGGTGTATCGAAATACATTACTGATTCCAGCCTTGAACCGATTCTATGAGATGCATGGTTTTGATTTCGCTTTTGACACAAATCTCCCCAAGAAACGGATACATCCGTCAATGTCTGTCCCTACGCACTCCCCCTTGGATATCATCTTAGATTTTTCATTGCGCAAGGCCCTCCGTTGGCTCAAGAAAAAAGTGACATAGATGTCGTTTCTGATTAATACCTTCCCCGTATTGGCATCTTACAATCCATTTGTTTGCTCGAAAGCCCAACCAACGGTATGGAGGATGAAACGGAAGCTGGCTTGCATTTCTCCGGCAAATTACAGAAAAGGCATTATGCGGCCCTCCAGTTATTATAGGCACTTACCACTATGACAATGGCATTGGACTCCAAGCATCTGTTGCTTCTGTCTGTATCGCCCTTGCGCGGCGGTGCGGAGGATTATTGCCTCGCCATAGCCCGTGGCGCGGTCGCAGCCGGATTCGAGGTCGATGCGGCATTCTCCCCCTCAGAAGAGATGGCGAGTCTTGCGCACGATATGCAGTCGCTGGGTGTCCGCTATCATGCGCTCAACATTGTCGATGTCGGATCTCGCCATACACATTCGGGCTTCATCCCCAGATTTCTCCGCACGTATCGGTTGCTTATCAATACGCGCCCCAACGTGGCCTTGGTCGTTCTATGTGGACTTCAATACGGGCTGGCGCCCCTATTGGCTTGCGCTGTTGCCCGAGTGCCAGCCGTTGTTGTCTTTCAGATGGTTCGGAGTGGGGTTTATCTATCCCCCCCCCAACGATGGGTGCGAGCCTTGGCCCGAAAAAAAGGCCAAACCTACGTGGCGGTTTCGAGTGAAAATCAGTATCTCCTGTCCAGGGTTCTGAGGATGCCGTCATCTGACATCCAATGGATAGCCAACGGGGCCGATCCCGCCGTTTTCGCATGCACACCCGCCGAACGCGCCGCAGGACGGGCAAAACTGCGCGAGGAACTCGGCCTTCCCCCCGAGACGCGTCTACTTTTGACGGTTGGCCGACTCTCCCATCAGAAAGGGCACGATCTGCTGGTGCCGGTGATGGCGCATGTCATCGAAAGGCATCCCGACGTGCGTTTTATCTGGGCAGGCGAAGGGCCAAATGAAAAAGACCTCAAAGCACTTCTGGAACAGTACGGCGTGGAGAAATTCACCACCTTGCTGGGACGGCGCGGTGACATTCCTCATTTGCTGAACAGCAGCGATCTCTTTGTGCATCCCACCCGTTTTGAGGGTCAGCCGTTTTCCATGCTGGAGGCCATGGCCGCCGGATTGCCCATCGTGACAACCCAGGCCAGCGGGATTACCGAAGTGTTGGAGGATCGCGTGCATGGATTGCTCGGTCGGGTGGAAGATGTTCGCGACCTCCGCGAGAACCTCTTTTTCGCGCTCGACCACCCCGACGACATGCGAGCAATGGCCGAACGCGCCCGCCTGCGCCTCGAGGCGTTTACCGAGGCGAAAATGATTGAACGGACACTCGCCCTGCTAACGGATTCATGCCGATGACCACGACTGAAGCGATGAACGAAAAGCCAACGGTGCTGTTTGTGGCACCGGGTGGCCTCATGCCCGTCGTCGGTGGCGGCTCGGCGCGCATGTGGGGACTGCTTCGCTGGCTTCGCCGAAGCGGATACCGGGTGGAGCTGGTGACCGAGAATCATCCCGGCTATCAGGACGCCCTTGAAAATGAGGTGGATCGGCTGTGGATCAACCGCCCCCCCACGCTGACCCTCCCAGCCAAGATGCCCATGCGCGAACGGCTGATGGATATCGCGAGGCGTGGTCGCGCCTGGCTGAGCCGTGCCCGGGGACAGCAGGAGCGTTCCGTCCTCGAACGGAACCGCGCCCCCAGCCTGGAGCTGTTAGCCGCAAAGGCCGCCTGTGAATCCAAGCCGGTGGCGACCATTGTCATGTATGCCTGGATGGCCCACGCCCTCGACCTGATGCCGCCCGGAACACTGCGCATGATTGACACAATAGATGTGCAGCATACCCGCGCCGCGCGCGCCCTGTCAGCGGGTGGCGACCTGTCGCACATCCAGTGCACCCGCGAGGACGAAATAACCGAATTGACCCGCGCGGACGTGTTGCTTGCGATTCAGCCGGAAGAGGCCGCCGAGTTGTCGGCCATGTGCCCCGACATCCGGGTAGTGACGCTGCTCCACGCCTTCGATGTCCCTGAGAGCCAGCCCGATACCGTTCAGGAGGCAACCTTACTCTATGTGGGTAATTTGTACGATCCGAATGTCATCGGGATTCGTTCATTCCTCAGCGAGGTATGGCCCACCGTACGCGCGGCCCACCCGCAAGCCCTACTCACGGTCTGCGGCAAGGTATGCCAGGCGATTTCGAATCCGCCCGAGGGGGTGATTCTGGCGGGTTGCGTGCCCGACCTTGCGCCCTACTACCGGCAGGCCGCGATTGTAATCAACCCGGTGCCCTATGGTTCCGGCCTCAAAATTAAAACGGTGGAGGCCTTGGCCGAAGGCAAGTGCCTAGTTTGCACGGAAGAGGCCATACGCGGCTTGGGTTCGCCCGAGGAAGTACCCGTGGTAGTCGCAGGTTTGAAACAGGGCATGTCGGATCGTATTATGGAGCTTCTGGAGGACGCGACGCAGCGCAGGAATCTGGAAAGGCGCGCTTGGGAATACGCCAAGGCGCACCTCCGGGGAGATGTGGTCTATGCGCCACTGGCGCACCTGTTGGCAGAACACGCACAACGTGGGGGGCACGACTTGCCCGGACGAAACCGGGCGGAGTGTGACGCATGAGTGGAAATGGCGAAAACGGCACGAACCTGCGACCCGAGTACACGGAGGAGGTCGTGTTTTCGGCCCGTCCGGACGCCCTGCGCATTCGCGCCACCTTACGCGCCATGTTTCGCGGTTTCGTGCGCTCCCCCTATCTGGCCTATCGTCTTGTGGTGCGCGATGTCAAGGCCAATTACAGCAAGTCGGTATTGGGGATTTTCTGGGATCTGGCCGACCAGTTGGTGCTGGGCCTTATTTTCTATGTACTCATGCGAAACCGGGTGATTTCGGCCGGGCAGATGGACGTTCCCTACGCGGTCTTTGTCATTTACGGCCTCATGATCTACGCCACATTCTGCCAAGCGTTAATGATGAGCATCGACCTCATCAAGAATTCCAAGGGCTTGCTCAATCAGATGCGTGTGCCGCCCGAGGCCCTGCTGGAATCTGTTTTTTTTCGCGTGCTCTTTGATTCAATGTTCCGCATTGCCGCCATGCTGCTATTTTCCCTGCTACTTTGGTCAGCAGCAGAATCCCGAGGGCTCCACTCGTTTTCACTGCCCGGATTTTGCGCCTTTCTCGCGCTGTATCCCCTCTTCATTCTGTGCGGGATGAGTGTGGGCCTTTTCCTCGCCCCCTTCAATGTGGTCTTCAGCGATGTGGGTCGCACCGCGAAACTCGTGCTCACCCCTTTGCGCTATGTGACGCCCGTCTTGTGGCCCATACCCGCCACCGGCCTCGCCTTTTCCATCATCGATCGCATCAATCCCCTCACCCCGATGATCGAGGGACTGCGTGCCCTGGCCACCTCCGGCTCTTTTCCCGATTGGCAATGGGCGCTGGCCTGGGGCGTAGCCTATGCCGTCTTCTTCCTCGTCGGATGGTTCATATTCCATGTCTCCGTCCCCATACTCGCGGAGAGGGCTTGACATGAAACCCGTCATCTCCATCGAAAACGTGAGCAAGAAATTTTCGCGCAACGCCGACGCCCACCGTCGTTACGGTCTTTCGGATCTCATGCGCGAGGTGCTGGGCAAGGCCCAAACTGCCGAGCTGCGCACCGACGAGTTCTACGCCGTGCGCGGCATCTCCCTCCGACTGGATCAAGGCGACACCCTCGGCCTTATCGGTCGAAACGGCGCGGGAAAAAGCACCTTGCTCAAACTCATGGTAGGCTTAACAAAACCCGACGAGGGACGCATCGTGCTGCGGGGCCGGATGCAGGCACTCATCAATCTCGGCGCAGGCTTTAACCTTGCCTTGTCAGGCCGACAGAACATCTATGCCGCCGGTGCGCTGCACGGACGGAAGGGGCGCGATATGCGCGCCCTTGCCGACGAAGTCATCGAGTTCTCCGAACTGGAGGATTTTATCGACAGCCCCGTCTACACCTACAGTTCCGGCATGAAGGCCCGCTTGGGCTTCGCCGTCGCCATTTCCTGCAATCCCGACATTCTGCTGGTCGACGAAGTACTCGCCGTAGGCGATTATGCCTTCCGAAACCGCTGCGCCACCCGCATTCAAGAACTAAAGAAACAGGGCGTCACCATCGTCCTGGTCTCCCACGCCCACAATGAAGTCATTCAAATCTGCGACCGGGCCCTATGGGTACACCAAGGGAACGCCATGAAGATCGGGCCTTCCGCCGAGGTCGTCAACGAGTATCTCGGCTTTCTTGAGTTGGAAGAAGCCGAGCGGCTGCGCAAGGAAGAGAAGATGCGCGCCGAAGCCCCCGAGAAAACGCGCACAAAACCCGACAAGCCCCAAGCAGCCACCGACACTTTTGACGGACTCTACGGCCCCATATTTCCCCTGTTCGACAAGATCGAGAATCTGGAATTCGCCATCAAACTCGACGGGCAGGACGTCACGCAAGTCGCCTTGCATAGTCCGATCACGCTTGAGTATTCCTTCGCGCTACGGCAACCCGTCGAGGATCTCAACATCACGATCAAGCTCTTCCACAAGGACGGCATGAACCTCACCACCATATCCACCCTCAACGGCGATCTCGTGCGGCACATCCGCAACGGCAAGGTGCATTGTGCGTGTCATATCGCCGATTTTGACTTTAATCCCGGGGTTTACGCCATGGTCTTGGCCGTGCACGAAGGCCGAAGCTATCTCTACCGCAACGTCGTCAAATTCTTCGCCGTGGTTGGCGATGGACGCTTGAACTGGGGAATTCGCGATTTTAGGTACCGCTATGAAGTGTTCAACAACGAAAACACCTGATCGAAAACACGCATGAACATCGGAATAAAAGCCAAGAAGCTTCTGGCGCGCTCCATTGCGTGGGCTGCGTCCAAAATGGGCTTTGTGCAGCGCATTCTCTTTGAGGTCTTCCAGGCCAACGGTGGAAAGCTCTTCGAACAGTTCATCGACGACCCCAAGAACAACCTGCTTGAGCGAACACTGCTCGACAACAGCAAGACCCGGTTGCGCCAGCTCTTGTTCAAGGGAGACGATGCCGTCCTGCGTAAGGTTCTCCTCACCAACGAGGGCGAGGTCTTGCTGCGCGTCCTGTTCGAGGATCATGACGCCGCCCTGCGACAGGCACTGTCCGCCGGGGACCATGCCGCCCTCCAACGCATTCTCTTTGGCGAAGGCGATGCCATCCTTCGCAACATGCTCAAAGTGCATGATAGCGCAGCCCTACAGCGCATCCTCTTTGCCGAAAGCGACGCTATCCTGCGCGAACTGCTGCAAGGGCAGGATTATGCCCCCCTCCAACGAATCTTATTCGACACCGACTACGCCACGTTCTGCGCGGTTGGACGCAAACACAAACTGGAGCCGCTGAAACATCTCCTCTTTCAAGGACAGGATGCCATTCTCCGCAGTATCCTCAAGGCGCAAGATTTCGCCGCCTTGCAACGGGTTGTGTTCGACGATGATTACGCTACCTTCCGCGCCATTGCCCGAAAGCACAAACTCGAACCACTCAAGGCCGTTCTTTTCGCCGATCACGATGCCATCCTCAAAAGCGTGCTTTACGCCCAAGAGCATACAGCCCTGCAGCGAGTCCTGTTCGCCGATGAATACGCCACATTCCGCGCGCTCGGTCGCAAGAACAACCTCGAGCCACTCAAGGCTGTCCTGTTCGCCGATCACGATGCCATCCTCAAAAGCGTGCTTTACGCCCAAGAGCATACAGCCCTGCAGCGAGTCCTGTTCGCCGATGAATACGCCACATTCCG
>CAIZGN010000710.1 GCA_903932505.1 Candidatus Hydrogenedentota bacterium | reverse complement strand
CATCCTCCTGATACACATTCACCCGCACCACCCCCGTCTGATAGATCGCCCCCAAAGCCACCACCAAAGCCTCATAGCTCGCCTCCGGATGCACACGTACCGCAATATCCGGACTGCCCTCCATGCGCGAACTCAACTCAGCCGCCAGAATGGGCCGAGGAATCTCCACCCCCGAAATCTCAAAGGTGCCGCCCTTCGTCACATCAATCGTAAGCGGTTTCTTGTCCTTCGTCGTCACCGGCGTGCGGGTGTCACTCGCCGAGATCCCAAGAGGCAACCCGCCAAAATCCATCATCGGCGTCACAATCATCATGATGATAAGCAGCACCAGAAACACGTCCGTCAGCGGTGTGATGTTGATTTCGCAGATCTGCGCCGCATCCAATCGCTTCATGGCGTGCCCGTCTCCGCAGCCGGAGCCGCGGCAGGTGTCACGGACTTCACCCCCACCGCCAGCGTGACCGCGCTGTACTCCGCCTCACGCGCCGCAGTAAACACCGCCACCGCATACTTGCTCAGCGATTCCTTGTCGCCCTGCAACGTCAGGCCGCGCGTCTCCGGAGGATCCTTGGCCGCCGCACGAAGCACATTCGCCAATTCCCCCGGTGCCGTCTCCTTACCGTCCACGTAATACACGCCCTCTTTCGTCACCTCAATCGCAAGCTTCGAGGGATCAAGCGCCGCACCCTTGTCCACCTCCGGCGGGCGGATCTCCATCCGCGTCATCTTCATCATCGGTGCCATCACCATCATGATGATCAAAAGGACGAGAAACACGTCGGTCAAGGGCGTGATGTTGATTTCATCGACCAACCGGCGCTTTACTTTGCCTGCCAGATGCATCGGGCGATTAGATCTCCACGCGTTTGGGTGCGGACGCTGCCGCCGCAGGACGACTCTGATCCGCCACCGTCAAAAACACTATCTTGAGAATCTGGAAATCTTCCTCCCACCGACCCACAATCGTGTGGAAATAATTGTTCAACGCCACCGCCGAAATAGCCACCGCAAGACCGAAGGCCGTCGCAATCAGCGCCGAACCGATGCCGAACATGATCATCGGCGCACCGCCTCCACCACCCTTCGACATTTCACCAAAGGTAAGCAGAATGCGAACCACCGTCCCGAAAAGACCCAGATACGGAGACACAGTCGCCACCGTCCCCAAAACCGGCAGATTACGCTCCAGACGGCGCGTCGCAAGATTGGTCGTGATGTCAAAATGCCGCTCAAAGCTGCTCTTCTGCTCATGCAATATCCGGATGCCGTCCGCAGCCACCTCCCCCAGAAGACCGCCGATGCCAGTCGCCGCGTTCAATGCCGCCTGAAGGTTGTTATGCTGAAGATTCCTCTCCATACTATTCACGCAGTCCATCACATCACGACGGTTCCGACGGTAATACACCACCCGCTCAATCGTAACGGCAAACAACAGCACCGAGCACGCCGCGATGGGCATTAACACCGGCCAATCCTTGGACAATGCAAACCATAAAAGTTCCATGCCTGACTCCCAGGGTTATAGTCGAATGGAGCGCGCAAACCAACCATCATAACGAGCCGCGCACGAGTGCCGAGTATACCACATCCAAAGCAAAGCAAGAAAAAACAAAGACCCATATTCACCCGCTTCCAAAAGAAAAAACGCCATACCAAGCGCAAAGCCCAACAAAAAAATCCCCCTTCGAAGGGGGCGGTGCAAAGCACCGGGGGGATGTAGCGCGCAACATCACCAAAACACGCTCCCAGCTCATCTCCCACCAAAGAGGACCCAAAGCCCCAGAGCCCCAACAAAAAAATCCCCCTTCGAAGGGGGCGGTGCAAAGCACCGGGGGGATGTAGCGTGCAACATCACCAATAAAATCTGCCAAATCGTCTCCCACAAAATAAAACCCCAAAGAGGCACAGGGGCAACGCCCCGAAGTCCCACAACCACGCAGAAAAAAGCCCCAAAGGGGCGAAACAAAATAACGAAATCCGATATATCCGAAAAAAAAGACAGCCCCTCCCTTGCACGCACACAACCCCGAACTCCGCCCTTGAAGATCCCCCCGAAGTGTGCTATAATACTCAACTTAAAGGGATTGTGACGTGTGTTCTGCAGATTGTTGCCGATAGTTGAAATGGATTCAGTCACACAGTAAGGAGTTGCACGATGTCGCGCAAAATTTGGCACTACACCATGACGCCGGAAGAACAACGTTTGTGGAGCATCGAGGAAATGAAGGGGTGGCGGACCGCGATGGAGAATTGCGTCGAGGACGATGCCCGGGAACAAGGGTGCATGAAATATGTTTTGTATGATCGCCACGAAAACGTGGTGGCCAAAGGAGACGTTTCAAAACTACCCGAACCCACACCTGCCCACTAGCGAGTCATTGCATGTTTTTCCTGGCACCCCGCCGGAGTCCTCAAGCCTCCTCGGGGTGCCAAGTCTTTTATACGGGGCGTAGACCCGCATGACCGAAACTCTAAACACACGTAGTGCCGCCATCAAGGAACAAGCCCGAATGCTTGGTCTGGACGCCTGCGGCATCGCGGAAGCCGCCCCGCTGAACGAAGACGACCACTTCACCACCTGGATTCAACAGGGATACCACGCCGAAATGGCCTGGCTCGCCCGCAACCCCGCCCTCCGCAACGACATCCACCTTTTCCTGCCCAAGGCCCGCTCCGTCATCGTGGTGGCGAGCAATTACTACCTCGACCCGCCACAAAGCCCCCCGCAGGGCGCAGGAAGCATTGCCCGATACGCCTGGGGACGCGATTACCACAAAATCCTCCAACGTCGCCTGCGCGCGCTCACGCGTTTTATTCAGGCCATCGACCAAAACGCTGAAAGCCGCAGTTGCGTGGACAGTGGCCCCGTCATGGAGCGTGCCTGGGCCGCGCGCGCCGGTCTTGGCTGGCTTGGAAAACATGGACTGTTAATCCATCGCCGATGGGGTTCCTGGATCCTCCTCGGCGTCCTCGCCACCTCCATCCCCCTCGCGCCTGACCAACCCGTCGCCAATGCCTGCGGCGACTGCCAGCGTTGCATGACCGCCTGCCCCACCAAGGCGCTCGTCCAACCCGGCGTTCTTGATGCGCGACGTTGCATCGCCTACCACACCATTGAAAACAGGGGCGACATCCCCCCCGAATTCCACACCGCCATCGGCGACCGCTTGTTCGGCTGCGACCGTTGTCAGGAAGTCTGCCCCTGGAACCAACGGGGTGAAAACACCGAAGACCCCGATTTTCAGGCCAAGCCCGCCGTCCTCACCACCATAGCGGACGATTTCCTCACCATGGACCCCGAAGAATTCGACCACCGCTTTGCGGGCATGGCCCTCCGTCGAGCAAAACTGGAAGGTATCCGCCGAAACGCCCGCATCGTCATTGCAAACCGCCAAGACGAGAACGGGGAACCCCGAGACTGCCCGGACTAAGAAGCGCCCGAACCCGTGCTGCTCCCCAGCTCTTCCGCATGCCAGTCGGGCAAACGCGAAAGGGCCGCTGTCATCAAATCGATCACCGCATCATTGCGGCTCTTGCCTTGGGCGTGCGAATAAAGCCGCAACGCCTCGTAAAGCTCATTGGGCAGATATACCGTCATCTTCGTCGATTCAAAAAGCTGCGGCGACGAATGCAAAAAGGGAGACGTGGACGGCGCAGAGGACTCATCAAAAAGCTCCCCCTGCGAAGGACGCTGCAACAGCGAAAGATGCACCTCCTCCTCCGGATAAAGCTCCTGAAGAATCTCCAAGTTGGTCTTGCCCGCTTTAATGCGCGCGGCTATCTCGCCCCGGCCACCCATCTGCCGAAGATAGCGCATCATGCCGTTGGGGGTCAGCGCGTAGCCGCCCTCGCGCACAAAATCCAGCGCGGCATCGCCTTCCAGACCCATGCGTACGGCTTCGATGATCCGTTCCTGCTTGGCGCGCGCGTGGCCTGTCATGTTCCCTCCAGGTTCCTGTCCCCGCTGCAGCCCGGCCATGGGCTTGCGCAGGACATAAACTATGGTACAATACTGTTGGCTTCTATAGGCATTATAAGCTCCAAAGCGCTATGGCGCAAGTGAACGGAAAAATTGGTGCTGGTCTTCGAGCAAACGAGGGTTCGTTAACCGGGGGTAAACCCTGTGGGAGGTCATACGAAGCTATTCTTGCTCATCATGCGATTAGTTGTCGGGAGAGAGAGCCTCGGGTCCCTTTGGCTGGGCGTGCCCAGACGGAGGGGCATTTGTTTGCCGGGTCTTTTGCATTCCTTGGGAAACCATGATACCATTGGCGCGCTGTAATAGGTACGTCAGCACTGGAGGATTTTTAAGTATGAATGTAGTGGTTACTGGGCGGCACATGGAAATGACCGATGCCCTTCGAGCGTATATCGAAGGCGGCCTTGGCAAAATTGAGTCGCATTTCGACAAGGTCATGGACGCCGACGTCGTGTTGGAAGTCCAAAAGCACCGGCACATCGCGGAAGTCAATCTGCACGCAAACGGCGTCCGAATCCACGGCAAAGAGGCATCCTCCGATATGTATGCCTCCGTCGACGCGGTCATGGAAAAGCTCGAGCGGCAGGTGCGCAAGTACAAGGACCGCATCAATCAACACAAGCCCCGTGGCGCAAAGGAAACCAAGGATTATCTCCACCAGATCATCAGTGTGGAGCCCGAGGAAAAGGCCTCCGAAACCATCGAGGCCTTCTCCCACCGTGTGGTACACCACGAAAAGCTGCAAATGAAGCCCCTCAGCGTCGAAGAGGCCGTCCTGCAAATCGAATTGCTCGACGAACCCTTCCTCGTCTTTTCCAATGCGGAAACTTCGCAGGTCAACGTGCTATACCGTCGGGACGACACCACCTACGGTCTTATCGAGCCCCAGTTCTAGTAGTCCTCACACAACCCGGTGCGCGGGTGGCAAGTGCCCCCGCGTATCGGGCTTAATAAGCCCCGTAAGCCAACCCGGCAACCGGGGTTCAGATGCCGCCGCCCGCGGAAGGAGCGAAGGCGTTATGAATACGGTCGATCTGCCCATCAACCGCAAGCAGTTTATCCCGGTGGCTCGCCTGCTGGATCGCATGGCCCAAGACCTTGAATTGGAAGTCATGGGCGGATACCAGGGAATCGGGCGGCCCGTCATGACGGCCGACGTCAACCGACCCGGACTCGCCCTCTGCGGATACCTCGAGTACTTCGCAAACGACCGCGTCCAGATCCTCGGCAACACCGAAATCCACTACATGGAGCGACTTTCCCCTGCCGTACTCGAAGAACGCCTCACCAGCATGTTCTCCTTCGAGGTACCCGCTTTCCTGCTCTCCCGAAACCTCACCCCGCAGCATGTCTTCCTCGATATTTGCAACCGACGCGGCATCCCAGTCATGCGCTCATCCTTCAGCACCGACGAGGTTATCAGCCGCATCATCCTTTTTCTCGCCGAGGAATTCTCCCCCGAAACCGTGGTGCACGGTACCGCCATTGACTGCTACGGCGTCGGATGTCTCATCGTCGGCGCACCCGGCATCGGCAAAAGCGAAACCGCCCTCGAATTGGTCGAACGTGGCCACCGTCTCGTCGTCGATGATGTGGTCGCCCTCAAGCGTTCCAGAGACGAAGACCTCTTCGCCCAGACCAACCCTATCATCGAACACCACATGGAAATCCGGGGGGTCGGCATCATCGACGTCAAAGCCGTCTTTGGCGTAGGGCGCGTCCGAAACACAAAACGCATATCCATGGTCATGGAACTCGAGGACTGGGACAGCAAACGTAACTACGACCGCACCGGACTCATGGACGAATTCGTCGACATCATGGGCATCAAAGTGCCCTACCTCCGCATCCCCGTCCGGCCTGGCCGAAATATCGCCATCATTATCGAAGTCGCAGCCCTCAACTTCCGATTGAAGGAACTCGGCTTGAATCCGGCCCAGCGGTTGAACGATCGTATCTTGGAGATTACGAGTCGGCAGGGCAATTAGCCCCGCCGACCGGTAACAGCCATAAAGTTAAGACGCCTTGCGGCGATGCGCGAAACCCGCGCGTTTCTTGAAAGAGATTGCACAGTGAAAAGCATTAACCTAATCTTCGGATGTCATTCCCACCAACCCGTGGGCAATTTCGGCTTTGTTTTTGAACAGGCCTATGAAAAATCCTACAAGCCCTTCGTCGATGTCCTCGAACGATTCCCCGACGTGCGGGTCACCATGCATTATACCGGCCCACTCTGGGACTGGTTCGCAGAACACCAACCCCGCTATATCGAGCGCCTCGCCGAACTGTCCCGCGCTGGTCAAATCGAAATCATGGGCGGAGGCTACTATGAACCGCTCCTCTGCGCCATTCCAGAACGCGACGCCATCGCCCAGATACAGCGCATGCACCGATTCACCGAAGAACACTTCGGCGTCCCCACCCGAGGCATGTGGCTCACCGAACGCGTCTGGGAACCCCAGATGGCACGCATCCTTTCCAAGGCCGGCGTCGAATACACCGCCCTCGACGACACCCATTTCATGTGCTCCGGACTCCGGCGCGACCAATTGTTCGGCTACTACATGACCGAGGACGAGGGATACACCCTCAAGGTCTTCCCCATCCTCGAAAAACTCCGCTATCTCGTCCCCTTCCACCAGGTCCACGAAACCATCGATTATCTCCGGCAGGAAGCCACCGAGGACGGCACGCGCTGCGCCGTGCTGCACGATGACGGCGAAAAATTCGGCGTCTGGCCCGGCACCTATCACAGCGTTTACGAGGAAGGCTGGCTCTCCGATTTCTTCCAGGCCCTCACCGACAACAGGGAATGGCTCCACTCCGTGCGCTACGAGGATCACCTTGCCAAAGCCAAAGCCCTCGGTCGCACCTACATCACCTGCGCCTCCTATCAGGAAATGATGGCTTGGGCCCTGCCCGCCGAAATGCAGCGAAAGCTCAGTGCCGTGCTGCACGAGGTCAAAGAAGACCCCGCCAAGGAGGAACGCTTCGGCCCCTTCCTGCGCGGCGGATTCTGGCGCAGCTTCCTCGCAAAATACGACGAGTCCAACAATCTCCAGAAGCGCATGCTGCGCGTCAGTGAACGTCTCGCCCGCCTGCGGGGACTCTTCGAGGACGACCCGCGCATCGACGAAGCTGAGACCCTCCTCCATCAGGGACAGTGCAATTGCGCCTACTGGCACGGTGTCTTTGGCGGACTCTACCTCAATCACCTCCGAACCGCCATCTATGAAAAAATTATCGCAGCCGACACCGTGCTCGACGCCCTCGAGGGTCGTCAGGATGGTTTTGTGCGCACCGAAATGGCCGACTTCGACGGAGACGGCAATGCCGACGCCATACTGGAAAACGCCCACTTGGCCCTCTTCTTTTCCCCGGCCGACGGTGGAACCCTCTTCGAGCTGGACTGCAAGCAAAAGCCGTTCAACATCATCAACACCCTCACCCGCCGCGAAGAGCCCTACCACGACGCGCTCCTGTCTGGTCAAGTACAAGTCGGCGACGTGGAAGGCGGCGACCACAGCATCCACGAACTCGTCCGCGCCAAGGAAACCGGCCTCGAAAAACTCCTTGTCTACGATCCCTACCGGCGCGTATCCCTCCGGGATCTCGTCCTGCCCACCCAAGTATCCACCGAAACCCTGTGGGCAGGCCGTCACGCCCCCCTCGGCGGATTTGCCACCGGCACCTACGAGGTCGAAACCGGCGAAAACTGGGTGCGGCTATGGAGGGAGGCCGACCTCGAACTTGAGGGTGCCCCCAGACTCCGCATCGAAAAAACCGCCACCCTCGCTGCGGATGCATCCGTCGTCGATATCCGTTATGATGTGGTGCTGGTCTCTGGGCCTGCCCTGTCCCTCGTGCTCGGCGTTGAACTCGCCGCGAACTTCCAGGCCGGGGCCGCCTTTGACCGCTATTACTGGAGCGAAAACGAAGATTTGGCACGGGCGCCCCTAGGAAAGATGGGGTGTGAATCCGCGCTCACCCATATCGCCCTGCGCGACGATTGGCAGCACTTGGAATGCGGATTCCGCTTTTCAAACCCCGCTCGGGTGCATCGATACGCCCTTGAGACCGTCAGCCAGTCCGAAGGCGGACAGGAACGCGTCTATCAGGGCAGCATCGTCACACCCTGCTGGCTGCTGTCCTGCAGAACCGGTGAGATCCAGAGCCGGGGCGTCCGAATTGAGATTTCGCGAACCTGAAACGTTCGCAAACAACGAGAAGAGAAGACTTTCATGCCCGATATTACGCAAGAAGTTGAAGTGGTCAATTCGCTGGGAATTCATGCACGCCCCGCAGCCATGCTCGTCCAGCGCATGCTGGCCTTTGAATCTAACGTCTTTATTTCGTTTAATGGAAACCGGGTCAACGCAAAAAGCATCATGGGATTGCTCACCCTTGCCGCCACCCGGGGAAGCCGTATGACCGTAAGCTGCAGCGGCCCCGACGCACAAGAGGCCGTGGACGCCGCCCATGACGTCTTTTCGTCAGGGTTTGGAGAAGACTGAGTGGAAACAAGGCTCGAAGGCATAGGAGTATCACCGGGCATCGCTATTGGCCCGGCGTTGGTGTTCGACGTCGACCGATACGACATCCCCCACTATGCCATTTCAGATGCCGATGCCGAAATCGCGCGTCTCGATCGCGCCATCGCCGCCACCCGCGAAGATCTCACCCGGGTCTACAAACAGACCGCCGCAGAACTCGGACAGGAACACGCCGACATCTTTAACGCCCATCTCATGCTGCTCGATGATGTGGCCGTATACGATGAAGCCGTCCAGCGCATCCGCGCCAAGGAAGGCAACGCGGAGCATGTGCTGCATGTGCTCACCCAGCGATACATCCGAACCCTCGCCGCTCTCGAAGACGCGCGATTCCGAGAACGCTCCGCCGACCTGCTCGACGTCATGGATCGGGTCACCCGCCACCTGCTGGACGCGGAACGACCCACCCTCGCCACCATTTCGGCTCCCTGCATCATCGTCTCGCACGACCTCTCTCCCTCCGACACCGCATCCCTCAACCTCGATTACACCCTCGGCATCATTTGCGACTCCGGAAGCGTCACCAGTCACGCCGCCATCCTCGCACGCGCCCTCGAAGTCCCCGCCGTCATGGGATTGGAGCATGCCAGCAGTCACGTCGCCCCCGGCAGCCTCATCATCATGGACGGCGCAAACGGCATCGTCATTATCCACCCCTCGCACGAAACCATCGAGGAATACCGCTCCGCGCAAGCCCAGCAGCTCCTGGAGCGCCGGGCACTCGAATTGGCCTCCCAAACCGGCCCCTCCGTCACCCTCGACGGCTCCGTAGTCCCCCTTCAGGCCAACATCGAATTGCCCCTCGAAATCCCCTCCTGCCTCAAGGTCGGTGCCCAGGGCGTTGGTTTGTACAGAACCGAATACCTCTTCCTCAACCGCAGTTCTCTGCCCACCGAGGAAGAACAATATCATTCCTACGCCCAAGCGGCAAGGGCCTTTTCACCCCTGCCCGTCACCCTGCGCACCATCGACATCGGCGGCGACAAATTCGTCTCACATCTGCAGTTCTCCCGAGAGGAAAACCCCCAGCTCGGCTGGCGCGCCGTCCGTTTCTGCCTCGAGCGTCCCGACATTTTCAAAACCCAGTTGCGGGCCATGCTACGCGCCTCCGCCCACGGTCGGGTCGAAATCATGTTCCCCATGATCAGTTCCATCGACGAGTTGCGGAGTGTCAAGGCCATCCTGCAGGAAGTGCGCGATGAACTCGATACCGCCCAAATCCCCTACGACCGCGAAATGAAGGTCGGCACCATGATCGAGGTTCCCTCCGCCGTTGTGCTAGCCGGGTGGCTCGCCGAAGAGTCCGATTTCTTCAGCATCGGCACCAACGACCTCATCCAGTACTCGCTCGCCGTCGACCGCGTCAATGAAAAAATCGCGCACCTCTACGAACCCGCGCACCCGGCCGTCCTCAAAATGATCCGCCACACCGCCGAGGCGGCCAAGGCCGCCGGGATTCCATGCCGCATCTGCGGTGAAATGGCCGGCGATCCCGTCTACACGGATCTTCTCCTCGGGCTCGGCGTCACCTGCTTCAGCATGTCCGCCGTGGCACTCCCCGTCGTCCGCGCCGAAATCACCCTCGCTAATCTCGAAGATACAAAACGCATGGCCGACGAGGCCTGCACCCGGCGCACCGCCCGAGAAGTCAAAGCCTTGCTGCGCCAATGCTGGGAAGCCAAAAACGCACGACGCACCTATCTTTCATCCCTCGCCCAAGAGGCGGGCAAAAAACACCATGACTGAGTCCCGTCTTCAGCCCCCGCCCAAGCGGATTATTGTCCTAGGCTCCACAGGCTCCATCGGTCGAAACGCCCTCAACGTCGTGCGACACTATCCCGGTCGTTTTGAGGTCATCGGCCTCGCCGCCCACGCAAACGCCGCCCTGCTCGCCCGGCAGATCGACGAATTCAACCCCACACACGCCGTCCTGACCGCTCCCGACGCCGACATCCAGTGGGCCTCGCAGTTCCCAAAGACCCACGTTTCCACTGGTCTGGAAGCCGCCGAGAACCTCGCCGCGCTCCCCGTTGATATCGTCCTCTGCGCCATGGTCGGCGCCGCCGGGCTGCGCCCCATATGGTCCGCCATCCAAGCCGGAAATGACATCGCCCTAGCCAACAAGGAACCCCTCGTCATGGCCGGCCCCCTCATCATGGCCGAGGCCAGACGCCGAAAGGTGCAGGTCTTGCCCGTCGACAGCGAGCACAGCGCCATTTTTCAATGCATACACGGCCACAAAGAGGCCGATGTACTCTGCATCCACCTCACCGCCTCCGGAGGCCCATTTTATGGACGCGCCACAGACACCCTCCGCAACGTCACCCCCGCACAAGCCACCCGACACCCCACCTGGGATATGGGTGCCAAAATAAGCGTCGATTCCTCCACCCTCATGAACAAAGGACTCGAGATCATCGAGGCCATGGCCCTCTTCGATATCCCCGAACACCGCATCGAAACCGTAATCCATCCCCAGAGCGTTGTACACAGCCTGGTCGAATTCACCGACGGAAATATCCTCGCCCACTTGGGCGTCACAGACATGAAATTCCCGATTTTATTCGCATTAACCTACCCCGAAAGGGTACAATCGCCCATGGCGAGGCTGGATTTGACCTCGATGCCCGCATTGACCTTTGCCAAGCCGGATTTCGAGGAGTTTCCATGCCTGTACTACGCCCGAAAGGCCGCTACTCGGGGTGGAACCGCGCCCGCTGTGCTGAATGCCGCCAACGAGGAGGCCGTGCAAGCCTTCTGCGCCGGACGAATCCCCTTCTTGGGCATTGCCGAAGTGGTTCGTGACGCAACACAAGCGGTATCAGCCCGGGAGGCAACCTCCATGGAAGCCGTCATGGAGGCGGACCGCGAGGCGAGGCGGGCGGCGGTCGAAGCGATTGCAGTGCGAACCCGATGAATCGGTCAGGCCCCGCTTTCGCGGCAAAACTATAAGGAACGAACCTTTCCATGTTTGGCATACTCGTTTTTCTGGCCGTGCTCAGCACGCTCGTCTTCTGGCACGAACTCGGCCACTTCATCGCCGCCAAGGCCTGCAAGATCTATGTAGACCAATTCAGCATCGGCATGCCTCCCCGTCTCTTCGGTATCAAGGTCGGAGAAACGGACTACTGCATCAGCGCCCTCCCCATCGGCGGCTATGTGAAGATGGCCGGGCAGGAAGACGCACCCCTCTCCGAAGAAGAGCGCGAAAAGCAGTATGGCCACGTCCCCCCGGGTCGCTGGCTCTGCAACAAACCCGTCTGGCAACGCCAAATCGTCTTTGCCGCCGGGCCCCTCATGAACTTCGCCCTCGCCATCGCCCTCTACGCATTCATCGCCTGCGTGGGCTCCGAAGTCCCCGAGTGGGAAGTCATGGCCCGCATCGGCAATGTCGATTCCCAGTTGCCAGCCGCCACCGCCCCTCTCTATCGACTCCGCGATGGTGCCGCCTGGACCGATTACCAAGGCCAGCCCGACGCCGTAGGATGGAAAACCGGCGATATCGTTCAGTCCATTGACGGAAAAGCCGTCAAGAACGTCACCGATGTGGCCATCACCGCCATTCTCGGCGGGCAGGACAAAACCTACTACGCCCGAATTGACCGCGAGGAATCCGACGGCAAAATCTCAAAATATCTCTCCCCGCTCAAACCCGCCGTGAAACAGGGCGAAACCCGTGCCCGCTTCGGCGTCGAGCCGTACCAGTCCGCCGTGGTGCAGGACATCCTACCCGATTTCCCCTCCGCAACCTCAGGACTCCTAAAGGGGGACGAAATCATCGAGGCCGATGGAAAACCCCTCGACCTGGACAGCTTCGTCAAGTACACCGAAAATATCCCCGAAGGCCAACCCATGAAAGTCCGGGTGAAACGAGGCACAGAGTTCCTCGAATTCAACCTCCAAACCAAGAGCATAGGCCGTGTCTTGGGTCTGGGCGCTGCGCCTGAAGAAAAATCTAAGCCCGAACTCGCCATCTATGCTGTCGGACCCGAACTTGAGAAACTCGGGCTCAACGTTCAGGATCTCATCACCACGGTCAACGGAAAACCCGCCACCTACGAACAGTTCCGCGAGTTGGAGCGCGGACAACCCGGCACCAATCTCAAATTGGACGTCAAACGCCCTGCCCGACTTTTCGGACTCTGGAAAAAGGCAACCAACTTCTCCGTGGACGTTCCCGTGGCCAAAGTGCAAGCCATTGGCGTCAGCCTCTCCTCAAAAACCATTTTCCGCCGCTATAGCGTCGCGCAAGCCATACCCGAATCCTTCCGCCAGAGCTATCTCGACCTCGAGCGAACCCTGCTCACCCTCAAGGGGCTCATCACCAGAACCCTAAGCCCCAAAGACCTCGGCGGCCCTGTTATGATCTACGACGTCACCTCCAAAGCAGCCCAATTCGGCGTCATGGAAGTCCTGCGCATCATGGCCTTCATCAGCGTCAACCTCTGCGTCCTTAACCTGCTCCCGATTCCCGTGCTGGACGGTGGACAGATGGTCGTACACGCCTTTGAAGGCATTTTCCGCCGTCCGCTCAGCCTCAAGTTCCAGGAACGGTACCAACAGGCGGGCCTGGCATTTATCCTGATCTTGATGGTCTTCGTCACGTGGAACGATATCGTGCGGATGGTCACCAACAAATTGCCCTAACAGGAATGCGCAGTCCCGGTTTGGACGATGCCTTCCATTGAAAATTGTTCATCAGAGGAGTGTTGTACTGTGAGCGCCATTACCTGCAAATTTGGCGGAACTTCCCTCGCCGATGCCGCATGCATCCGGGAAGCCCGCGCCATCATTGACGCCAATCCTGAACGCCGCTTTATCGTGCCTTCCGCACCCGGAAAGCGCACCCCCGACGACCGGAAAATCACGGATCTGCTGTA
Organism: Candidatus Hydrogenedentota bacterium; assembly: GCA_903932505.1. GTDB lineage: Bacteria > Hydrogenedentota > Hydrogenedentia > Hydrogenedentales > CAIZGN01 > CAIZGN01. The sequence continues at coordinate 8,408 of CAIZGN010000710.1, read as the reverse complement.
TCTGTGGCACAACATCGCACTCCAGGGCCTCGACGCCTCCGAACCGCGCAACATCATCGCCGACCGCTTCGTCGAACTCGCCCGGGAACTCGGCGTATCCTTCGATATCCAGCCCCTGCTCGACGAAATCGCCGCATGCGTCTGTGACTCCGAATCACCCGACTACATGGCATCGCGCGGGGAATACCTCAACGGTCGGCTCATCGCGGAATTGCTCGAGGCCACCTTTGTCGATCCCGCCGAGTGCATCAAGTTCGACGACACCGGCAATCTCGACCCCGCCACCTACGATCTGCTCGGCGCGCGCCTGCAAGGCCCAGGCCGATTCGTCGTACCCGGTTTCTACGGCTCCACACCCAACGGGGCCATCAAGACCTTCTCCCGAGGCGGAAGCGACATCACCGGCTCCATTGTGGCCCGCGCCTCCAATTCCAAAGTCTACGAAAACTGGACCGATGTTTCCGGTTTCCTCATGGCCGATCCCCGCATCGTCCCCAACGCCAAACACATCGCCGAGGTCACCTACCAGGAACTCCGCGAGTTATCTTACATGGGGGCCACCGTGCTGCACGACGAGGCCATCTTCCCCGTCCGGGGCCCCGGCATCCCCATCAACATCCTCAACACCAAGGCTCCCGGTGATGCGGGAACGCGCATCGTGGCCAGCCGCGAATCCAAATTCCCCGTCTGCGGCATCGCGGGCCGCGCCGGATTCTCCATGGTCAATGTCGAAAAGGTCGGCCTGAACAAGGAACGTGGTTTCGGCCTCCAAATCCTCTCCATTCTCGACCACGAAAACGTCGGCTGGGAGCATATGCCCACCGGTATTGATACCATCTCGCTCATCATCCGCGACGACGAACTCAAGGACAAAGGCCCCGCCATCGTCAAGGAAATCGAGCGACGTTGCAGTCCCGACCGGGTGAGTCTCAACAAAGGCCTCGCCATGATCGCCACCGTTGGCGTCGGCATGAACCACCACATCGGCATCGCCGCCCGCCTCTGCTCCGCACTAGCCAACGCCCAAGTCAATCTCCGGGTCATCGACCAAGGCTCCTCCGAAATGAACATCATCGTCGGTGTCGACGAACCCGATCTCAACAAAGCGGTTTGCGCCATCTATGATGCGTTTGATAACTGGGGGTGAAATCACCAAAGGGGTCTTCAGTGAACGCCGATACGCCTGAAGAGCGGACGATTGCGGCGGACTGGTACCGTCACAGCTTCGGCGCACTCTATCCCATTCTCTACGCCCATCGCTCGCCCGAGGCCGCGCGTCTTGAAGCCGCCTTCGCCGCCGAACGAGTCGCCCTTCGACCCTCGGACGCGGTTCTCGATCTCTGCTGCGGCGGCGGGCGGCACATGGCCGCCCTCGCCGAAAAAACCGACACCTTGACCGGTCTGGACTACTCCCCCGAACTGCTCGCACTGGCCAAGCAGTCCCTGCCCCCGCAAACAAGGCTGGTTCGTGGCGACATGCGAAACCTCCCCTTCCCAAAAGCCTTTGATGTCCTCTTCAACTTCTTCACCAGCTTTGGCTATTTCCAGACCCGCGACGAAAACTTCGCCGTCCTCCAAGGCATCGCGCGCGTGCTGCGCCCCGGCGGGCGCTTCTTCTTCGACTACTTTCACGCCGAATACACCCGGCAAAATCTCTGCCCAAGCTCCGAGAGGGAAATACCCCCCTATCGCGTCATCGAACAACGCTGGATCGACACGGAATCCAACCGGGTGAATAAAACCACCAAGGTATGGCAAAACGACACCTTGGTCGCCCGCTTGGGAGAGTCTGTCCGCCTCTACACCCCTGAAGAATTACTCACCATGCTCCAGGAAGCGGAACTTGAACCCGATGCGCAATTTGGCGACTATGAGGGCCATGAAACCTCCGAGGATTACCCGCGTCTCATCGTCGTGGGTCACAGGAAAGCCTGAACACTATGGCCGAATTGTTTGAAGACTTCATCAAGGGCAGCGAAACCCTCGCACCGTTCTACAACGGATTCCCCGCCACCTTGTTCGACCAACCCGCCACCCTCCCGCCTTGGCGCACCGACATCATGGAGACAATGCGCGATTTCAACCAGGGCCTGGGGCTGGATTGCAACATCACCGGAAACGAACACTGCATCATCACCGGGCAGCAGCCCGGACTCTTCACCGGCCCGCTCTTCACGATCTACAAGGCCGTCACCGCCATCCGCGTGGCGGAGTTGTATCAACAGCGAACCGGGCAACCCTGCCTTCCCGTCTTCTGGGTCAGCGGCGACGACCATGACTTTGAAGAAGTCCGCTCCGCCCACATCCTCACCCGCAACAACGAATCCCTGACCCTGCGCTACGCGCCGGAATTGCCCGACGACCTCGGCCTATCCGTCGATGCCTTCCCCATGCACCGCGTCCCGCTCTCTTCAAGCCTACATGACTGCATCGACCTCGCCGCAAACGCTGCCCCCGGTTCAGAATACAAGGAAGACGTCCGCGCCTTTCTCCATCAAACCCTCGACAACGCCATTTCCGTCGCGGACTGGTTCACCGTCATCATGGCCGGCCTTTTCCAGGACACGCCCCTGCTCTTCTTTATGCCCCACCTGCCCACCGCCCGTCGGATCGCTGCCGACATTATCCGGCAGGAAATACAAAATCCGCTGGAAAGCACCCGTCTCCTCAACGAGGCCGGGCAACGCCTCGAAAAACTCGGATACCACGCCCAGGTCGTCAAGCACCCCAACGAGTGCAACTTCTTCCTCGAAATGGGCGACCATCGACGCAAAGTACTCTTTGAATCCGGACACTTTGTCCTCCCCGAAGAAAATATCACCGCCTCCCCCGAGGAAATGAAAAGCCTGCTCGACCTCCTGCCCCATCGATTCAGCCCCAATGTCGCCCTGCGCTGCATCGTCCAGCAGCTCCTCTTCCCAACAGCGGCCTACATCGGCGGGCCGGGAGAAATCGCCTATTGGGCGCAGGTTCGACCCCTCTTCGAACACTTCGGCCAGTCTATGCCCACCGTCTATCCACGCGCCCGGGCAGTCCTAGTCTCCGCCAAACTTAACCAGTTGCGCCAGCGTTTCGGTTTCTCCATCGAAGACTGCCAGCGGCCCGAGGAGGAACTGCTCGAACAAGCCCTGCGAAGAATCGCCAAGACACCCACCTTGGACGCGCTCCGCGACCGCCGTGCCCCTGTGGAGGACGCCTTGCGTGGTCTGGCCGACGCAGTGGCCGCCGCCGACCCCGCGCCCCACTTGAAATCCATGACCGACCAGTGGGTCAACCAGTCCCTCCAGGGAATGAACAGAATCGAGCGCATCTTGCTCCTGGCCGACCACAAGCAAACAGAGGCCACCCGAAAGCAGGTGGATCGGCTGCGAACCTCACTCGCGCCCGACCGAAAACCGCAGGAACGGGTATACTCCATCGTGTCCTTTCTCTTTGCCCAAGGCCCCGAACTGATACCCAGACTCATGGACTCGCTCAACGTCGAGTCCTTCGCTCTCAACGAGGTGGAATTATGAAAACAGATGTCTTGGCCGTGGGTGCCCATCCCGATGATCTCGAATTGGGCGTGGGCGGCGTATTGCACAAGCTTTGCCAGCGCGGATACCGCGTGGTCATCCTCGATCTCACACGGGGAGAAATGGGAACCAATGGAACCCCGGAGTTGCGCCTCGAAGAAGCCGCTCAGGCCGCCAAAATCCTCGGTGTCGCCGAGCGAGTCAACGCCGGCCTGCCCGACGGTGCCGTCGCAAACACCTTGGAACACCAGCGCAAGGTCATCCCCTACATCCGCCAGTACCGCCCCGACATCCTCCTCGCAACCATGACGCCCGACCGGCATCCCGACCATGCCGCCGCGCACGCCCTCGTCCGGGACGCCAACTACTTTTCCGGTCTCGGCAAAATCGACACCGGACACGAACGTTACCGCACCCCCCGCGTTTTCTATTACCATCCCTACACGGAAGAAACCACGCCGTCCTTGGTCGTCGATATTTCGGATCACATGGAAGCAAAAATGGCCTCCCTGCGCGCCCACGCCTCCCAGTTCTATACCCCCGGCTCCGCGCAGGAGCCTACACGCATTGCGTCCAAGGAGTTCTGGGACAGCATCCAGACGCGAGCCGCCTATTGGGGCACACGCATCGCGAGGCCCTACGGGGAGGCCCTATACACCGACGGCCCCCTCGCCGTAGATTTACTGCCCGGATTAACATAGGATACAAGCGTCCCATCGCCCCCGCAGGGGGATGCTTTACTGGAGGAATGCACCATGAGAATTGGAATCACCTGTCACCCCACTGCGGGCGGAAGTGGCGTACTCGCCACTGAGCTCGGGATCGCCATGGCCGAGCGCGGCCACGAAGTCCATTTCGTCACCGAGGACATCCCTTTCCGACTCACCGGCTATCACCCCAACATCTTTACCCACTGCGTCGATTCCGTGTCCTACCCGCTCTTCCGTACCGCACCCTCCTCCCTGGCCCTGTCCGCCAAGATCTGCGAAGTTGCTGAGGAGCGCCTCTTTGACGTGTGGCACGCCCACTACGCCATCCCCCATGCCGCAGCCGCTCTCTTCGCCCGAACCATGTTGCCCAAGGAAAGGCAATTCAGCCTCGTCACAACCCTACATGGCACCGACATCACCCTCATCGGCAGTGACCCCTCCTTCTTCCGCGTCACCAAATACGCCATGGAAGAAAGCTGCGCCGTCACCGCCGTCTCCCAATGGCTCGCCCAGGAAACACAGAACGCCTTCTCCCTCACCAAGGACGTGCGCGTCATACACAACTTCTTCGACGAACGCCGTTTCAGCGGTGAACATCAGGGCCCCTGCTCCCTCACCAACACCGGCGAAAAAATCGTTATGCATATTTCCAATTTCCGCCCCGTCAAACGGGTCACCGATGTCGTCCGCGTCTTCAAAAAAATCCTCGAAGTGGTCAACGCCCGCCTCATCATGGTCGGTGAAGGCCCCGAGCGCATGGCCGCCGTCGGGGTCGCCCGACAACTCGGCATCGCCGACCGAATCCAGTATCTCGGCGTCTACGGCCAGATCGAAGCCCTCATCCCCTGCGCCGATCTCGTCATTCATCCCAGTGAACACGAAAGTTTCGGCCTCGTCCCGCTAGAAGCCATGGCCTGCAGCGTACCCGTCATCGGCACCGCCAGCGGCGGCATCACCGAAGTCGTCGAAGACGGCGTCTCCGGTTATCTGTGCGAGGTCGGCAACATCGACCACATGGCCACCCACGCCATCGACTTGCTCACCCACCCAGAAAAAGCAAAGGAAATGGGGCGCAAAGGCCGCGAACGCGCCTACGCACACTTCGGCCGAGATGCCATTATCGACCAGTACGAAGCCCTCTACGAAGAAGTACGAGCCAAACATTGGAAAGACGCATGAGCGATTTTACGGAATTTGTAAAGGAACTGAAACGAAGCGGCACCTTCTTCGATTCCGGCGAACCCATTTTCATCGCCCGCGCCCCCGGTCGTCTCGACCTCATGGGCGGCAACGACGACTACACCGGCGGTCTCGTGTTCGAAGCAACCATACGCGAAGCCACCTGGAGCGCCGCCCAGGCCCGCGAGGACAACCGCATCATCTTCTACAATCCCCAAATGCGCCACAGCGGCTGGAAAGACCGCGTCGAATTCGACCTCGACCAGCTTACCGATGATGAGACGGTGCTCGCACTCGTCAACCGCGACCCGGAAGCCACTTGGACCGCCTATGTCTTGAGCACGATTTACTGGCTGAAAAAACAATATCCCCGGGAAATTAATCACGGGGTCCAGGTCTGCATTGCTTCCGAAGTCCCACTCAACAAAGGCGTGAGTTCGTCCGCCGCCGTTGAAGTCGCCGTCATGAAATCCGCCGCTCTGGTATACGGCTTCGACATCATCGGCACGGCTCTCGCTGAGGCCTGCCAGTGGGCCGAAAATGTCATCGCCCGCTCCGCATGTGGAATCATGGATCAAATCACCTCCGTCTTGGGCGACGAGGGCTACGTCCTGCCGCTCGTCTGCCAGCCCTGCATTCCAGAGCCCTTGATTCGTTTGCCGGAACCCCTCCAATGCTGGGCCATCGATTCCGGTGTCAGCCACTGTGTCAGCGGCATCGAATACGAAGCCGCCCGCGCCGCTGCCTTCATGGGCTACAAACTCATCTGCCAGTGGGAAAACCTCCCCACCCTCCGCGACGATTCCGGTGCCGTTCCCCGATATACCGACCCCCGCTGGAATGGCTATCTAGCCAACGTCACCCCTTCCCTCTTCCGAGCAAAATACGAGGCGCGTCTGCCCGAAACACTCTCAGGTGCCGAGTATCTCGCCCTGGCAGGCGAACACGTCGACCCCTTTACCCAAGTCTACCCCGATCATCCCTATCGCGTTCGCGCCAACACCCGCTACGCCGTCGAAGAAAATGCCCGAGTCCAGCTCTTTTCCGAACTCTCCAGAGGTGCCGCCCTCCACGGGGTCGCCCGCTCCTTCGAGTTGATGGGAGACCTCATGTACCAATCGCACTGGGCCTACACCGAGTGTGGTCTCGGATCCGAGGCCACCGACCGCCTCGTTGCTCTGGTCCGCGAGGAAGGCGTCGCAAACGGACTCTTCGGCGCAAAAATCACCGGCGGTGGCGCAGGCGGCACCGTAGCCGTACTCGGCCTCAAAACCGCAGAACCCGCCTTCCGCCGCGTTGTCCAACGCTATGCCGAAGAACGTGGCTTCGAACCCTACGTCTTTGAAGGCAGTTCCATGGGTGCCGATCGCTATGACAAAACCGTGGTGGAGGATTAACCACTTGAGCGAAGTAACCAACGACACACACCCGCACAAGGGACGCATGGGCTGGTTTCTCCTGCTGCTGGCGCTGACCAACCTCATTTGGGCCGCACAAGGAAGTGCCGTCAAATACCTCGAGGCCCACCTCGGCCCCATCGCCATCACCTTTCTACCCTTCTACGTCGCCACCCTGCTCCTCATTCCCCTCCTCTTCTGGAATCGCCGGCACAACCCCAACGCCGCATGGCCCTCCTTGTCCGATTGGCGACAGTTTGCCGCAGCCGGTATAGGCGGACAGGTCTTTGCCCAACTCGGCATGACTTGGGGTATCACTAAGACCCTCGCCTCCAATGCCGCCATCCTCAACCTGCTCATCCCCGTCATCACCGCCGTCATGGCCTCCGTCCTCCTACGAGAACGAATGACCAAGCTGCGGGTCATTTGCCTCGCACTTGGCCTTGGCGGCGTGCTGCTCATGTCGATTCAAGATCTCAAGAACAGCACATTCCTCGAATCCAGCTATCTCGTCGGCAATATGCTCGTCTTCTGTGGATGTGCCGGTTCCGCCTTTTACAACGTCTACTGCAAAGGTCTGCTGGAGCGTTTCCAGGAAGTCGAAATCCTCATCTTCAGCTACATCACCGCCTCCCTCGCCAGTCTGCCCGTCCTCCTGTGGAAGGAACCCGACTGCCTCGGACGACTCACCCAATTGGGCCTTTCCGGATGGGTCGCCTTCATCTTCCTCGCCATCTTCATGTACGTCGTCTCCATGCTTCTCTTCTTCTACGTCCTCCAGTATCTACCCGTGACCATCGCCTCCATGTCCCTCTATCTCGTGCCCATTTTCGGAGTTATCCTGGCCATAGTCCTCCTCGGCGAACACCTCAACACCTTCGCCATCTGCGGCGCGGCCGTCGTCCTCGTTTCAACCGTCCTCGTCATGAAATACGACCCAAGCGCCTCATCCTGAAACAACAAAAGGCCGCCGCGTGCATAGGTTGCGATTTTATCTTCGCTCCGGTATAGTTTTCGTCGGTGCTTCACGCACCGTCAAAACCTTGAAAATGAAACCCGCCAGTCCATAACTGTGACAAATCCGGCGAGGAGGCAAGAATATGAGAAACGCTCTTATCGTATGCGCGATGGCGCTCACCATGGCAAACCCCGCCTTTCCAGACCTGCAAAACGTCACCGTCGGCGGTAAAATCGAAATCTACGGAGCCGCCTATTCCCACTTCTACGCCCGTGGCGGCCAAGCCACCCCCTACGACCAATCAAGCCTCGCCGGACGCCCCATAGGGCACGCAGGAACCGTCACAGGCACCACCGCAGGTGCCCCCGGTATCAGCCAGGGTTTCGGCTATGCCCTCCAGCGTACCCGCCTCAATCTCCGCGCGGACTTCACCGACGAAGTCAGTGCCTTTATCGAGGTCGATGACGTCGTAGACTGGGGCGAAGATTTTCGCGGAACCAAATACCTCACCGGGGTCGACAGCCGTGCCGATTCCTCCAACGATGTCGAGATTTTCCAGTCCTACATCGAGACCCGAAACATCCACGGAATGCCCCTCACCCTGCGCATCGGTCGCCAGGCCCTCGATTTCGGTTCCGGTTGGCTCGTG
>CAIZGN010000709.1 GCA_903932505.1 Candidatus Hydrogenedentota bacterium | reverse complement strand
GAGGTCTGAGAGACTCTGTTGAACGCGCTGAAGCGTGAACAGCGTACTTTTGAACATGCTGAAGGGTGAGCGATGTGGGGAGTATGTTGTTCACGCTTAAGCGTGTAGGTTGGGGGAAAACCAATGTCAGTGTCCAGAAAAATACCGAGGCGGGAAAGGTTTCTGCCTGTGACCGGGAATATTGGTGGTTTGGGGCGGGATTTCCGTGGTAGAATAGAGATTCCACGTGGGGATGAGCTTTTCCGCGTGTAACGAGATGGAAGGAGATTCCCGGTCATGACGGACGCATCGGTTGGGGGTGTGACGCCGCCGCAGTTGCCTTTGGCGCTATTTATGGGCGATTTCAATGTGGGCAAGTCGGCGCTGATTAATGCCTTGTTGCGGCGAGAAACAGTGCTTTCCACCCGCGAAGAAAGCCGGGCCTTGCCGACGTTTGTGGCGCGTTCCGCGCAACGGGAAGCGCGGTATGTGGCGCTTCCCCGCGATCGATCGGGGTTGGAGGCGAAGTCGCACGAGGAGTTCATGGAAGTGCGCCGGGACGTGGGTGGGGCCTGTCCCTACGGTGCCATGGGTGCTGCATTGCCGGGCGGGCCGTTCTCGCGGCTGGTGCTGGTGGATACGCCGGGTATGTCGAGTGACCTGTCGGAATCGGTTCGACTGTCGCGCTTGCCGGGGCAGGAGTCCGTGCTCTTCGTGGCTGTGGCGGACATCGAATACTGGTCGGCGCGGCACACGCTGGATTTTATGGCGCATCATCATGAGCTGTTTGGTGGTGCGATGCTGATCGTGGGGAACAAGGCGGATCATTTGAATGCGGAGGAAATCCGGCGGATTCGTGACAAGGCTCCGGTGCGGCTGGAGCGTTATGGCATTGCCCCTCCCCCGCGTTTTTTTGCCTTGTCCGCGCGCTTGGAATTGGCGCGGGGTCTGCCGCATAACGAATATCGGCGGCGGGTGAAGCAGGAGGTGCGTGAATTGTGCGATGGCGATTTTGATGCATTGCGCGTCGCGCTTTATGAGTTTGAGGCCGCGCAAAGCGCCGAGTCCGGATGCCAATCCTTCAAGCAATTGCTGCAGACTCCGCTTGCCACGGCCCTCATTCAGACCCCGGAGGTGAGTGCGGTATGAAGTTTCGAGGCCAGGAAGAGCATCGCAATTGGGTCCTCGACGCCTTGGCGCAGTTGGGGCACTTTATTGAGTCCGACCCGGATTTTCACGGCGACCGCGCGCACCAGAAACGGTCCATCGGGTATCAGCACCGCATCATCGAAGACGCGAAATACCGGGTTGTGTTTCTCGGTGCCTTCAACGTGGGGAAATCGACGGCCATCAACGCGTTTCTCGGCGGGGCGTATCTGCCGATGGATGTCGAGGAGTGCACGTCGCGCCTCACCTTTATTCAGCGTGGCGCGGAAATGAGCCTGCGGGTGCAACTTTCTGAACCGGTGCAGGACGAGGAACTCGACGCCCTTTCGCGGGTGTATCGCGAGATCCCCGCCAGCATTGAAGTGGCGGACAGCGGCAAGCGGTTGACAGTGCGTTACGAGTCAGATCGCCCCGAGGGTATGCAGCGCAGTCTGGAGCCATTGATCACCGTTCTGGCGGATGAACGCTTCCCCTATCTGGCCACACTGCGCGGCAAGGTGGATGAATTGAACCTCCAGGTGCTGTCGTCGGTGCTGGAGGATGATATTGTTATCGTGGACACGCCCGGGGTGCACAGCATTTCTGAAACACGTCAGGAAATCACCTATGGCGTGATCGAGCACAGCCATCTGGTGTTGGATTTTGTGGACAGTGGTTTTGCGGGCAATATCCATGACCTGAATTTCATCAAGCGTATCATCAGTTGCCGGGGACGGCATGTGTTCTTCGTGTTGAACAAGGCCGACCGTCTGGAAACCGATGAGATTGACCCCCGACTTTCCCGTGGGCCCGCATGGAGCCTTTTGCAGGCTTTTCGTCGCCATGGCATCCCGGAAGACTCCGAGGTGTTCTTTTTCTCCGGCTACCGCGCACTGAAGGCGCAGCAGTTGGCTCTGGGCCACATCAGCCTCGAAGACGTACTTGCCGATAACCGCATTTCTTTGCCCAGCGGCATTGCGGAGCGTCTCAAGGACAGCGAAGACCCGGTGCGTGATCTTTCCGGCTATCTCATGGGGCAAAGTCGTCTGCCGTACTTGCGCGAACGCCTGTTTGACTATCTGCTGAATGAAAACAAGGCGGGCGCGGTGCTGGAAACCGCCGCCCGTTTCATCTGGGAGCATTCGGGGATTTTCCTGGCCGCGCTGGAGAATGAAATTAATCTCGCCAAGGACCCGGCGCGGTTTGACGAGCTTCGCGCCAACCGCGAAGCGTTGAACAAGCGCCTTGACGGCATCCACCGGGATGCGGAGGGGGTGCTTGCCCGCTATGACGCCCGCACGCACGGGGGAATCGTTGAAGGGAAGACCCACCCAGGTTATGGGGAGGAATTCAAGGCATTTCTGGAGGAAGACAACATCCAGAAATCCGTCGTTGCGCCGGTGCTGCAGTGGCTGCGGGTCGATGGTCACCTCAAAGAGGCGCGCGGGAACAAATTCAAGACCTTGTCCATTCAAATCGAGCATGAGGTGGACACCTTCGTTTCTGCGGCCACGGCCGCACTGAACAGCACGATTGAAGCCAATGAGAAGGAAACGGGTGACGCCATCGCCATGCAGCTTGGGCAGGTGCAGGCCTTGCGCCGCCAGATGACGGAGATGGGTGCGTTTGACGCCGTCATTCTCATCGACGCTTCAACCGCCCGGGGCTATATGGCCTTCGGGGTGGGTGGCGGCACCTTCGGCTTGGTGGCCGGTGCGATTGTGGGTTCCGTGGTTCCGGGGATTGGCACCGGCATTGGCGCGGGGTTGGGCGGACTGCTTGGGGCGATCGGCGGATTCCTCGCGCGCCTCGCGTGGAGCGACGAAAAGTGGATACGCCGTCTTGAGCCGTCCATCCGCGAGAACATCATGAACATGCTGTTGAAGGGCGGGAAAGACCGGGATGGCAAGCCCGCCGCGCCTATCGTTGAAATTGTGGAGACGCATCTCCTCCAACGCGCCGCGACCTATCGCACCATGGTGCAGGATGAGGTCAAGCAGGCCATTTCCGCTGTCCAGCACGAGTGCGACAATCTCCTGTCGCGCGAAGCGCAAATCCGTCGGGAACGAGATACCATCCTCGCCCGACTGCAGCCCAAGCTCGAACTCTTGCGCACGCTACGGGAGAAGGCCGAGCAGGTCATTGTGGCCCTCGCTCCGCCGAATCCCTTGGCCTGATGTATAACTTCGGGAGACTCTGTAGACGTGTTTGACCCGGCAAAGACGCTGTTGACCGGTGGAAGCGGTTTATTGGGCACGGAACTTCGTCGTCTGCTCCCCGACCTGATTGCACCCTCGGAAGAGGCCTTCGATATTTGTGACCCTTCCGGGATGTCGTCTTGGGCGGGTGGGGTGGATGTGGATTGCGTATTTCACGCTGCCGCCTTCATATCGCCACCAAAAATTGACGAAAACCCACTCAAAGCGATTGAAGTAAATATATGTGGAACGGCCAATATGGTTCAGTTCTGTGCCAAGCGCAAGGCCAAGCTCGTTTACGTTTGCACGGATTATGTTTTCAAAGGGGATGGTAGCCTGTACAAGGAAGACGACCCGGTCTTGCCGGTGAACAAGTATGCGTGGTCGAAATTGGGCGGCGAATGCGCTGTTCGCCTCTACGAACCGTCCCTGATTTTCCGGACTACGTTTGGTCCTCCGGAGTTTCCCTATCCGAATGCTTTTGCGGACCAATGGACGAGTCGGGAACCTGTTGCGACGATTGCCGGTATGATGGTGGCGGCTTTGCGGGCGGAGCTTACCGGGGTACTGCACGTTGGCGGCCCCCGAAAGACGGTGTACGAATACGCGAAGATACTGCATCCCGATCGAGAGATTGGCGCGGTTTCACGCTTGAATGCCGGGTTTGCCGTGCCGGGTGACACCTCCCTGGACACAGAACGATATCGTCGGCTGGTGGAGCAATGATTTTTGAGTGTTAGGGTAGGCGCTACTCCCCCACTCGCGTTCAACGGGCTGATTGTGCAAGGAATTGGCGTTTGCAAGAAAGGACAATGATATGAGAATATTGGTGGCAGGCGGTGCAGGGTATATCGGGTCAGTTCTGGCACCCATGCTGCACGAGCATGGCTACGAAACAGACGTGTGCGACTTGCTGTGGTTTGGCAATCACCTTCCTCCGGAGATTCGGGTGATGGAGCGCAATCTGTTCGAGCTCAATGACGAAGACCTCCGACCGTATGAGCAGGTGATTTTTCTCGCGGGTCTCTCGAACGACCCGATGGCGGAGTTCAATCCCGCCCGCAATTTCATTGAAAACGGTGCCCTGCCCGCCTATCTGGCTTTTCGTGCAAAACAGGCGGGGGTGCGCCGGTTCATTTATGCGTCCTCCTGCTCTGTGTATGGCTATACCATGCATGAGCTGTACGACGAGGATTCGCCGGTGACATGCGGGTATCCCTATGGCATATCGAAGCTGGGCGGGGAGCGTGGTGTGCTTCAGCTTGCCGGAAGCGAATTCTCGGCCATTGCCCTGCGACAGGGAACTGTGAATGGATACAGTCCGCGTATGCGCTTCGACCTCATTGTGAATACCATGTTCAAGACGGCACTGACCGACGGAGTTATCACGGTAAACAATCCATCCATCTGGCGACCGCTCATTGAGGTGCGCGACACGGCAACGGCCTTTCTGCGTGCGGTGCAGGCTGACCATGGCATCAGCGGGGTATTCAATGTGGCGCTCGATAATTTCACGGTGGGGCAAGTTGCCGACTTGGTGAAGGACACGGTCGAGGAAATCCTGGGGCAAAAGGTTCGCATTGTGATGAAGAACGTCCAAGATTATCGCAACTATAAGGTGAGTTGCGAGCGGGCCAAGACCATTTTGGGCTTTGCGCCCAAATACAGTGTCCCTCAGATGGTCGGAAGCCTGATCAACAACCGCGCTCGCTATAGCAATTTCGAGGACGACAACTACTATAACATCCGGGTGTTTGAAAAAATAGAGCGCCAGGGTCGCTGACCCTGACGCTCTGTTGAGCACTCCAATCTCACGGGGCCTTGCGCACGATTCGGAATCCCCGGGACTCGCTGGAATAGCCCGGTTGGGCGTTCTGCCTCTCCGTGGTTTCAAGCGCGGTGGGACTTGAGGTGTCCCAACCACCGCCCCGGACAACGCGTGTAATGCCGGACGTGGGGCCCATCCAGTCGGTTGGCGGCGTTATGGGCAGGTTTATGTTGGGCAGATACCAATCGTAGCACCATTCCAGTACATTCCCGGTCATGTCATACGCACCAACGGGACTTTGGGAGAGGGTGGTATTGGGATTTACGCCATCGTAGTAGCCGACCGGAGTGGTGAAGGGGCTGGCAGCGAGGCTCAAGGGGTTTAGGATGTAGAAGTTGCAGCGCCCAGAATTGAGCGTCCCGTTGAACGCATATGTCCAGTGCGTTGAGGTTGCCGCGTTCCAACCGGCAGCGCGCTCCCACTCCGCATCGGACGGAAGGCGATAACCGTTGGGCACGGGGGAAATGATCTTCCATGTGCTGGTCAGTGTGTCGTATTGATAGCAAGGGTCGAGTGAGGAGGCCTGACTCAGCCAATTGCAGAACAACACGGCCCCGGTCCACGTCACTTCCACCACAGGGTGATCGGCCATCGAGAATCCGTCCCGATTTTCAACCACAAAGCGGTTTCCGCTGTAATGGATCTGGCAGCTGGGCCCGACGGTGTTCAGCAGGAGCGCATCACCCGAATCACCGCAGCATGCGACATTGCCGCCCGAGTATCCCGTCAATTGACTGTTCGCGGGGTCGATGGCCCAGTTGAGGACTTGGGCATACTGCAGGTTGGTCACCTCAAAGGCCCCAATTTGAAACGCACTAAGGGACACATTGCGCTTGGTGGTTTTGCCCATGACAAAGGATCCGGCGGGAATCGACTGCAGGGTTCCGGCGGTTGGCGGGTCGGTTTCCGGGCCTGAGGCGTCGGAGGCGAATACCTTGCCCTTGATGGTGTTTGTCATGCCATCGGCGTCGCGCACTTGCACTATTACATCGTATTCGACACTATCAGCGTAATAATGGGTCAGAAAGGGTGAGCTGCTCCACGCCGACCACTCGGGGATGGGCTCATCCCCCCATTCGATGCGATAGCTCAGTGTGGAAAGCGGCCACAGCGTCGTATTGGTGTCATAGGAGGCGGAAAGGTCGACATCGACCTGACCGGCACCTGGTGCGAGATAGGCGAGCGCCGCAACGGGCGCGGCGGCTATGGAAGCGTCCAGGTCATCGGCGATTTGAGCGAAGAGATCAAAGTCGTCTCCGGCGTTAGCATTGTCAATTCGGCCCAATACCATTTCGCGATGGGAGTATTCCTCGAAAAGGCGGTAGTGAGCGGTGTTTGTAAGCGGGATTCGCGCAACCAAGGCTGCGGTGTCCGGCGTAATGGGGTAGACGGGTGTCCACCCGAACCATGAGGTCACCGGGCATAGCGGCTCGGTATTGGACGGATCGAGCATGAGTGCGCTTTGCAACGGAACCCACCCGTCATTCACGGCAAAGTCCCACTGTCCGTCAGAAGCGGATGGGTAGGTGCTGAGCAAGGCACCGCGCATGGCCTGATGCTGCGCGTCCGTGGCGGAAGTCCAGGAGGTCCAGTCGCTACTGGAGAAAGCCGTTGCCGGGTCGCTAAGGTACCCAGCGTAGAGCAGGAACTTGTTCCGGTAGGTATTCGGGTCACCGAGGTTCCACAAGGTCGAATCGGGGGCTCGGCCAGCGGCATAGGGTGCGGGGAGGTGCAGGTCGGGGTCGGTCACGCCCACGTCCTTGGGCCAACCCGCATCGTTGGTCGAGAGGACGTGCGACGAGGAGCTTGCGGCATTGAGGGTGATGTTGAAGGAGAAGGAAGCATCGGGAATGCCGAAGGCAAATGGGGCGGTAGCGTCTGCATTATCCCAAGCCAGATCTGCCCATGCGGGCCAGGTCCAGTCCACGGTTTCGGTGGCGACTCCCATGGCGGGCGAAGGCACAAACGGATAGTTCTGTCGAACGGTGTACAAGGTCCAGTCGAGCACGGCACCGGGGGTGCCGTGGTGCGGGGTGGCCAGCGTGATGGCGGCTGAGACCTGTTCAGCGCCTGTGGGCCAGTTTTCTACGAAATTGCGAACCAACAAGCCGCCGGCACCATGCGCGACCGCCAAGAACTGCACCGATTCGTCCGGGAATGCATCCGAGGCAAGCGCACGAGTCCGGGCCAATTCGCTGCCCAGCAGATAGGTGGCATTTTCCCAGCCGCTAGCCGGTGCGCTCGCGTTTTGCTGATAATAGCCGATCGGGTCTCCCCCGTCGTAGACAAACCACCAGAGTTGATAGGTGTTCACGAGATCGAGATTGGTTCCGGTGGTCGCCCAGGCAATGAAATCATCCCATTGGGCATACTCCCCGCAATCCACCCCGCCGCATGATGCAACGCCGGGCCGGGTGTACACTTGAGCACCGATGTCGTGGATCAGGATGACGGGTATGGACCCCGTGCCGGTGATGCGATGCAGGCCGTATCCAACGGTCGGCACATAGTTTCGGATGGCAGAATCCGTCAAAGCATCCAGATTGGCCGAGGGGGTAGAGTAGCTGTCCACGGCACGAAGCACATAAAGTCCGGGGCCGTTCGCCGTAAAGACCGCAGAGGTTCCGCTGGCCCCCACGGTTGCTTGGGAGGGCTGACGAATCCATTGTGCTGGGAATCGCCCCTCACAGAAGACATCCAGGGAAGTGCCCACGGAAAATGAACTGCTGAGCGGGGCGGTGACACTCATGGCAAATCCGGCCAAGGCAGGGTCTTCGCCTTCAACCCATCCCGGGGCCGGGGTCGCAGTAATTCCCAGCGCGCCCGCGTAAGCGATGCTGCCGGGGAGCGTTGGGGAGGCACTGGTGATATGGAATTCTACACTGGCATTCAGCAGGGACGGCGCAATGGATGCCGAAAGCCCGGAACCGTTCAGGAACGTGCCGCCTTCGGCACCGATGTAGACGTTCCCCACCGTGATGTGCACAGTTTCGCTGTCGCTCAGTATCGGACTGCCATTATCGGTGGAGGAGAAAGCGATGTCGTACGTTCCAGAGTCCGACGCGCCCGGTGTCCAATGGAATGCTCCGGTAACGGGGTCGATGCCGGCCCCTGTGGGAAGGGGCGTTGCGCTATAGGTCAGACCATCGCCATCGACATCCGTGGCGGCAATGGTGAACTGAAGTTCGACACCTTCCTCGGCCTGTCGCGCGCCAATCGCGGCCAGAACGGGGGCGTCATTCACAGGGGTGACCGTTACATTGATGATGATGTCGTCCGTGCCACCGAATTCGTCGGAAACCTGTACGGTGAAGGCGTCTGGCCCGTTCCAGTTGGTGGTGGGCGCGTAGTTGAATACGGAGGGAGACGCGCCCGTGCCGCTGACCGTGGCTGTACCATGGGACGCCAGTGAAGAGACGCTCCAGGTCAGGGAGTCGTTGATATCCGGGTCGCTTGCACTCAGCGACGGGGCAACCCACGCGGTGGGAAGACCGTCTTCCGACATGGTTACAGTTATTGGCGTAAACTGCACGATGACCGGCAATTGATCTTCCCTTACATTCACTTCAACCGACAAGTTGGCTATACCGCCGTGGGAGTCATTGACTCGCACGGCAAAGGCGTCTGCCCCGGTGTAGTCATGCGTGGGGTCGTAGGTGACGAGCCCGGTTGCCCCATCAACACTCACGACACCGTGGGATGCGCCGGTAAGAATCGACCATGTCAGGGTGTCTGGGTCGGGGTCGGTGGCACTCAACTGCAGATGGGCGGTGGCATTCCAGGGGGCCAGCAAGGCGTGCGGACTGGCCAAGCCAATCACCGGCACATCGTTGACAGGCGTGACTGTGACACCGACCTCAAAAACATTGCTGTCAGCGGTGCCGTCATTCACGGTTACCGGTATAATCAGCGTGCCGTTATAATTTAATTCGGGGGTGATTGCGGCTCCGATGTGTGTGTAATGGGAACCATCGGCGATGTTAAGGGTGAATCCCGTGGGGAATGCGTTGTCCACATCAGTGACCGTGAGATCCGCCAGGACGATTGTCAGGGGGGTCTCTTCCGCTGTGCTAAGCGGTGATTGCCCTGTGATTATGGGGGCATCATTGACCGGACTGACCGTGACGGTTGCAATGAAGGATGTACTGCTTGAGATACCGTCATTTACGGTTAACGGCACGAGGAGGGTACCCGCAAAATCTTGTTCGGGCGTAATCATGTTGCCGACATGGGTGTAGTTGGAGCCATCCTCGACGACCAAGGTGAAATCAGCGGGATACACGTTGTCCACGTCGGTCACCGAGAGATCGGCAAGGGTCAACGTGATGGCGGTATCTTCCTGTGTGGTGACGTCGGATTGCCCGGTAATAACCGGCTGGTCATTCACAGCGGTTACGGTAATGCTCACGTCAACGACCGCGCTGTTGGTAGTGCCGTCATTCACCGTCACCGGCACTGTGAGCGTTCCGTTGAAGTTATTTGCCGGCGTAATGGCCGCACCCACGTGGGT
>CAIZGN010000708.1 GCA_903932505.1 Candidatus Hydrogenedentota bacterium | reverse complement strand
CACGAGCCACCCCTAGGGCCGCCTTGCTGGCCGCCAGGTACGCGAACGCGCGCGAAAAGGATTCCTTCATATATCCGCTGACGCCGCCAGCGAGTTTGAGCTTCCCGGTTCCACCCGACAGACTGACTTCGATGCGGAAGAGCCCAACGGTGCCGCTTGAATCCACTGAGGCCGCATAGACGGATCCGGGAGGTAGGGGATCATTGGAAATCAAATCGCGGCCACCCTGTTCAGGCACCCCGACAAAATGCTCCTCACCAGATGTGTTGTCGATGTAACTGAAGGCCGTCTGGTAATAGTCGAAGGAACCCATCTTTTTCAACTGCTCCTTGACGCGTCGGCGACCTTCGATGGCAAAGGACAACAATTCCTGCATGTCCTCTTTGGAAACCTCGCCATGCGGGTGCAGAACCTTGATCATTCCTGAAACCGTCCGGCGGACGGCCTTTCGATCACGGGTATTCAAGTGGGAGCCCAGGGAAAAATGCTGGTCCAGAGCCTCCGTGAAATTCGCCTTCCTCAACTCCCGCAGCGCCTCGGCCAGGTAATCGATCACCAATCCGTAGTGGTCCGTGAACAGCTCATTGCGCATCACAGGCATCTCCCAGCCTGGCAGATAGTAATGAATACGATCCAGAAAGGGCACGTCGTCCCGAATGACCTCCGGCATGGGATCGAACAAGTGGCTGCTTTGCACCATCACGTCCACCGGTTGACGGGTGTTGCCGAACATGCCGATACTCGCATAACCGGCACTTTCCTCAGCCCCGCGCTGGAATTTGCCAGATTCGCAGTAGGTCTTCATGGTGGTGATCACCTCCTTGGGCATCTTCTCCAAGTCGGCTACTTCATCGAACCCCACAGCGTCCCAAAGTTCCACCATTCCCTTGCGCTTGCCGTTCATGTGGCCGAACATGTTTGCCACTGTGGTGGGGCCTGTCAAAAGTGCCGCGTAGGGGGAAAGCTCCTGAACCGCGTAGCTCTTGCCAGTGCCGGGCGGGCCGAGGTCAACGTAATTGAAGTTGCGCTCGCAGAGCTGCACCAGACGCAGGCAGTAAAACATCCTAGTCCGGCTCTCCAGACGGTCAGTTTCGTAGCCCATGCTTCGCACAACGAGGTCACGCCACTCGTTGGTGGTGAACTCTTTGCGGATGCGCCGATATTCCTCCATGTCAAAGCTGGCCAGCTGGATCGGAGTCAGCTTGTCGATCCAGAATGGGAATTTCCCCTTAGTCTCCTCATCATACTGAAAAACCATCTCCACCTGGGCCCAGATGCCCCCTGTCAGAAGACGCTCGAACTGGCGCACATAGTTGTCAGGGATATGCACATAAGAGTGGCCGAAATTGACCACCTCAGCCCAATACTGCGAATCCACCAATCGAACCTTTACTTTGTCGATGAAGGTAAATCGTCCTAGCTCCTTGACCTTCGACTGAGCCTTTGTCGCTTCATCAGGCCGGATGTAATTATCACGCAGCGTGTCATTCACCACTTGCAGCCCCATGGCGATGGCCATGGGATCCGACGATGCGCAGTATTTGCCAAGGAGAAACTCCAAGACAAAGGCCGGGACATTGGCACCCACCTTGACCCGGCGGACAAGGTCTTTGCGAACGACGCGACCGGCGAAAAGGCGGTTGATCTTGGCATCCAATGCGTCCGCAGTCGGAACATTATTGTTTTCCGTGGTCATAAATCAGGATTTGAGTTGGATCGGAATCACTTTTGATTCGTGCAGGACGCTTCCATTTTGGGAATCCTGCAACACTACTTTCAAGGTGGAAATATCATCCCGGTGTAGAACCATGGCAACACTGGCAGTGCTCCCGACGAGCATCGTCACGATGCCGGTCTCGCGATTAAACTCAGCCTCCAGCACCATGCCCGCGCGCCCGACCTCCTCCCCATTGCTGATGAGCAGAACCCTTAACTGCAACGGCTCGGTGCTGAGCAGATCAGGCTCCGCATCCAACTTCACGCCAAACGTGCGGTTGGTGATTGCCTCGGGAAACTCGGTAATGCGCACGTGACCTCCGGTGGATTGAGCCACCTGCTTGGTGATTCGGAAACTCACGACAGGAATCACCAGTTCCTGCAGGCTGAACCCGCCATGGTGGTAGGCCAGTCCACCACCTGCCATAAACACGCCCAGCCCTTTTGGAAAGATGAATTCCAGATTGGAATCGTAGCCCAATTCCGGCGCCCGCACAGTGACGGTTCCTGCCGGTTGGTTGCCACCCTTGCCAATCCAGCAACGCCGGTGCAATTCCACGGTGCCGCCCACGGGCGCCTCCAGCTTCATGTCATCCCCCTTGCGGGCCGAAAATTGGTGACCATGGTCAGCTGTAATGAGGAAGCTCTCATACCCAAGGCCAGATAGCCGACGCACGGCGCGAGCAAGATTGCCGATGACCGAGTCCATGATCTGCCGCGCCAGTAATTCATTCTTTTCGCCCAGTGAATCAATTTCCTGGGATCGCACCACCACGATGCGTGCGGTGTCCAGTTTCTGCTGCACCTTGGACAACGGCTCCTGAAGTAACCGCTCCAGAGTAATGTCGTTGGCCTCCGGCACTCGGGCCTTGAGAAAATCCATCCGCCCCTTGGCATCAGGAAGGAATTGGGAATCCACTCTGGCGCCCAGTCTGCCACCGGATTCCACTACGGAATAACTTTCCGCTGCGCCGGGCAACAGGGCGGCCATACCCAGGGGCGTGATGCTTGGTAGGACGGCTATGGCCGGTTCCACCAATAGATCCTTGGCTTCGCTTAGCTGCCGGGCCAACTCCATGCCCATTTCAAATCGCAGGGCATCCACATGAAATATGGCGATCCTCCCCGAAACAGGGGCCACCTTCTTAACCCAAATTTTGGTCTGTTGAAGTGCATCGGACACCACCCATTTGTCGCGCTCCAGCGCCAGCCAGAATCTCTCCGCGAGCGTCCGCAGCACCAATTCCACCTTGTCGCGCAGAATGTTCAAGGCTTGTTCGGTTTCCGGCTCCTCCTCCATACGAGCCACCCGCGCCTCCAAACGGCGATACAGGGAATCCATCTGATGCCAGCCATCGGGCGCGACATACCGCCGCACCATATCCTGGCTTGTCATTGTGGTGCTCAGCTGATCCAACTCCGTCGCCACCTTCACGGTGGCCGATCCTAACTCGCCCAATAGGGCGCAAACCTCCCACTGTGCCTGACGGCGTGAAAAATCAAGGCGTGCCCAAAAGCATCCGCTATGGATTGCCACCATCTCGGCCGCAGCCGAAAAATCACCACTGGCCAGCACAGCCCCGCAGTGAGCGAGAACAGCCTTTTCCTCAAAGCGGAAGGTATCAATCCTTCCCAGATTCTTGGCAGCGATGCCCGCATCGGCGAGACCGAATTCCAACTCCACCATGTCGGCCAGGGATTGAAACGTCGGGACATAATGGATGCGCAGGCGATCCAGCACTTTGCGGCAGAACTCCCGCTGATCTCTGGTGGCAGGCAGCGGAATCATCTTCGTGGTGGCGGGCGGCTCGCACCGCAGATCTTCCCGAAACTCGGATAGGAGAATGTAACGAATGAATTTCTGGCGGCCTCCTGAGAGGTCGGTTTCCTTGAGGTCCTTGAAACCGGCCCGGCTTTCCACCAGCTTTTGAAGTTCGGCACTGGCACCCTTGGATTGAACAGCCTTATCCGTTTCCTGATCGGCCATCCAACGGGCAATCGTCGCCACGTTGTCCTGAGTGTCGAAGACGAGGTTCAACAAGGAGCTCTTTTCGCCGCCACTTTGCTCCAGCAAGCCGATGATATCCGAGAATGTAAGGTTCACGGGCGCCAACATTTCGTCAATGACCCCATCGCTGAACTTAGGCCGCATCACGTTACGGGCCAGCCGCTTCATCTGCGGCTCCCAAGTCGTGCCCGCCTTTTCCAATTCCATCAGCACGGATCCTTGCAGATCCCGATTCTGGCCCGGCAGATAGATAAGAATCGGCTGGGGGCGGTTGACGGCAACGAGCGGCTCCAATCCCATCCGTAAGGCAAAATAAGAGCCGACGAAAACGGCAAGACGCGTTTTGAGGGTACCAATATTCACCTGTTTCAACCCGGCTTCTTCACCATCTGAAGGCAAGCCCTCGACGAAGGTGGCGAACTCCCGGTTGGGATCATACCACACAACGACGCGGCTCTCCTTGAGCTCTTTCTCAAGCAGTTCGTGAATATAGGCGGGAAATGGATTCAGGGTGCTCATGACGTCGGGCGCGTTTTAACCTTCGGGAGGCGGGTGGGGCGGGCGACCTTTTGGGCGGCGGATTGATCCAGACGGATGCGTGCGAGGCGCACGGCCTCGTGGAGTTTTTGGGCGAGCAGGTCTTTCGGGGGCAGTTGGGTCAAGTACTCTGCGATGCGGATGCTGCGCGATTCGAGTTCCAGCAATTCCACCCGCTCATCCGATTTCTCGGCGCAGAGGATCAAGCCGATGGGAGACTCCTCCCCGGGTCGGATTTCGTTCTTCTTGAGCCAGCGCAGATAAAACTCCATCTGGCCGATGTCTGCCGGGGCAAACTTCCCCAGCTTGAGTTCAATGGCGACCAGGCGTCGAAGGCCCCGGTGATAGAACAGGAGGTCCAGGTAGAAATCCTCGCCATCCACCACCATGCGCTTCTGGCGGGCGAGGAATGCGAAATCCCCGCCCAGCTCGATGAGGAAACTTTCCAAGTCACGCAAAATGGCTGACTCAAGATCCTTCTCCGAAAAAGCCCCTTTTAACCCAAGGAAATCGAGGAAGTAAGGGTCGCGAAAAACGAGGTCAGGCGAAAGGTGGTCCTCCACGCGAAGTTTCTGGAGTTCCTGTTCGATGAGCTGGTCTGACTTCTTGGAAAGGGCGGTACGCTCATAGAGCATTCCCCCCACCTTCTGCCGAAGCGTTCTCACGCTCCAATTCTCCATCCTGCACATTTCGGCGTAGAAATCCCGCTGATGCGCTTTGTTCAAGGGAAGCAGCTCAACAAAGTGCGACCAGTTCAATTGTGTCGACAGTGTCGACACAATCTTGGGATCCGGGAAAACCTCGTGAAATTGAATCATCCGGCGAAGATTTCTTTCCGCGAACGAGGAGCCAAAGTCGGGCATCAATTGTGCCGACAATGTCCACACAATCGCTTCCCCATACTCCGCCCTTCGCTCCCGCAAAATGTCCTTCCGGACGCGCTGCCCAACCTGCCAATAGAGCATCACCATGGCGGTGTTGACTCCCCGGGCAACGCCTTGCCGGGTGGTCAGGATCAATTCCCTCACGTCCTGAAGCAGAACAACATCGAGTTGGACCCTTGTTACAGCGCGTTTCATGTCCTGCTTCGTTTAGTTTTTTTGCGAGTGTTGCCCTCGCCACCTGGCGTGGCAAGCAGTGATTCCAGCGCGGCCTTGACGGCGGGGGAGGTGCGCTCGGCAATGAGTTGTTGGAGTTTGGTAGCGGGCACTTTGACAGCGATCCATTTGCCGGGGGCTTTAGGGTCTTCCTGCCAGAAGATTTCGTCCAGGCTGTGGGCGATGGCGAGGCTTCGGTCGGTGGCGCACTTGGGGATGACCCGCTCGGGCCAGAGGTGCAGGGCGAGATGTGCCCAGTCGTAGTCGCCTTTCATCAACTCATTCCAGATGGCTTGGCAGTCTTTGCGCCATTTGGGCAGCCCGATCATTCGCCAGAGGGGCGCACAGTTGATGATGACACCGTCGTTCAGGTTCGGACGGAAGAGCGGAGCAACCTTTTCCAGCTCGTCCTTCAGGGCGCGTAGATCTTCCACCAACTCCTCGGTTTCGGCAATGTAACGACGATGCGAGGCTGAAGGCGAAGGGCCGGATTCCTGGCGAACCTCAAAGGCGCGGCGCTCCTCAAATTGCAGTTTCGGTTGCACATGATCCCGCAGGACGGTAAAGAGTGTGTCCGCGCTCAGGCGGTGGTAATAAAGCCAGACCGTGTAGCAATTGTTCGGGCTGGAGATTGGCCAGTAGATGGGCGCCTGCCGACGGCTCTTGGAATACCGTCTGAGGTGGCCGACAAAGAAACAGGTAGGCTTGCGGAGATAGTCACGCAGTGAATTAACGCCTAGCATTTCGCAGGCTTCATGCTCGATGGGCTCCGATCGCTCTCCCCAAATGACATCGATAACTTCTCGAACTCGCAGCTCAATGTCGAGTGGATGATTTGGATCATCCACGAGGATTCCGTTCCATGGAATATTTCTTAAAGGATAGTGCTCGGGCAGGTCTTCCTGCCGGGCGGGCAAGCCCTGCTCATTTTGCATCTGGCCGGGCGGACAGACCGGCAGAGGCGCAAACGGATCGCATAATTCCGGCGCAGCGCACTCGCCTGTCGCATACCGGATGTCCCATCGACCAAAGGCAGTGCCCACCGCGTAATCGAGGGCTTCGGAGACGAGGGCCAAGTTATCGCAGGCTGCAGGATTTGGGAGATCCTCTTCGATATCGCTATTACTGCCATCGAAGTGCTCCGGGTCTAAATTTGTGGCATCCGCCATCATTCGCTCAATGGCACAACGGTCGTTCCCACCCACTCCATAAAGGCGGTAGGCAATACTGTCGATGTCAGACTGTGCCGCCGCTAGGGCCGCAGTTGATTCATCCAACATGGATGACCAAGTGCTGATGCCTTCAGCAAGCGTGGAGTTGGGCTGGGCCAAAGCCGGCTTGACGAAAGCGTGGCTTGTCATGTTCGCAGTGTCGGAGCGACGTTTGGCGACCCAAGCAGCGAACGCCAAGTCGGAGAGCCGCGGATCAAGGCTGGTTGGGACAACGGTTCGTTGGATGACTCCCACCTCGTAGGATCGGGCCGCTGCCTCAGCCGCTGCCAACTGAAGGGCCACTAACGCACGGAATGGTTGGCTCGATGAAAGGGCGAGCAACGCCAACAGTTTGTGCGGCTCGTCGCCATCAATAAATGCGGCAGGCCCCTTGTGTCCAAAGACACATCCTTCGGGCATCGCTCGTAGCGCTAATCCACTTGTCGTCCTAAGTGGCCATGTCAGCCCTGGGCGGAAGTAAAATCCTATACTCTGTGGACGGGACAAAGGCTTGATCCCACTGCAATCACCAAAGAATCGAACTTCCGCCCCACTTTTCCCCCAGTTCACCATCAAAAACACGTCAGCGTAGAATGGTGAATAACTGCCGCCTTTTGCAAAAGGTAACCAAACACCGATGGCCTTGCCGGGAAGTGCGATTGGCGTCTCCCACATTGCCCGCACAAAGCGGAAGTCATCGGCGGTTGCCAATCCTTGTTTGACAGTCCTCACCCCCCCCTCGAACGGAGGCAGAGTTGTGAACAGCCTTCGAATCCCTTCCCCAACCCAGTAGGCGAAGGGGGCGAGCGGGATTTTTGTCAGCCCCGAAATTGCGAGTGTGTACACACCCGTATTCGGAATGATCGCAGACAAGTCTCGCACAGCCCGTGCAAGGGTTCCACCTTTGCCTTCCCCCTCGATGCGAATAAAAACAGTATCAGCCATATATGCAGACTAATGACATGCCGCCAGTGCCTCCACAAGCGAGGCGGAGAGCGCTCGACCCAGAGGAATGGGGACTGCGTTTGCCACCTGTTTGATTCCGTTGTGGTGAGTTCCGGAAAAATCCCATGTGTCTGGAAATCCGTGCAGACGAGCATATTCACGGACGGACATCTCCCGATGGTATATTGGGTGCAGATAGGATTTCGTGCTATGATCAACACCAGCGGTCAGGGACCTGGTAAGCCCGTTCATTGCTGGCCGATAACGGTAAGATTTTGTGATTGCGACCCCCTGTGGCACCGTCATCATATGCTGAATGGTTGCGGGGCGGTGAAATCTACCAGTATGGTTCAAATACTTGGCCGCTTCCTGGCTTTTTACGTCCGGGAGGCCAGCAATTGCCTGACCGACAGTGATAAATGGCAGCAAGACTGATTTCGAACCAAATAGATCGGCCTCCCTGGCCCCGCCATGGGTCGGGGCGGGGAAGTTAAAGGGTATGGATCCCTTGCTAATTCGGAACCCCACCACGAACAAACGTTGACGGACGGTGGGCGCCCCAAAATTGCATGCCGCTAGTGTCTGATGTGTGACCGAATAGCCGTGCCCGGAGAGGCGATTCAGCAACTCCGAGAACCCTTCTGAACACATCGCTTGAAGATTGGGCACATTCTCAAACAAGAATGCTTTGGGCTTTAGCTCACTCACCAATCTGGCGAACTCGAAAATAATAGGACCTTTTACACCACCCATACCGCGTTTCAGCCCAAAAGACGTGAAGTCGTCGCAAGGCGGCCCCCCTATGACCAGATCAACTGGCAGCGATACGCAAGTCTGAATCTCTTCACCAGTTAACTGTCGGGCATCGGCGACAAGGTGGCTGTGGTGAATAGCGGGAAAGTGCTTCGGTAGATTATTAATAACAGTCTGCAGGAAAACCGGGTGGGAGTCCGTCGAGAATAACTCTATTACACTCCCGGTTTTGCAAAACGCGAAGTCAAGGCCGCCCGCCCCGGCAAAGAGCGAGACGACTGTCAATTTGTTGTGACGGCTAGGCATAGACGGCATTCCCAGAAGGGGTGTTCGCCCAAAGCCGATGACGGTCCAAGCCATCCATCACGAGGGCGTGGGAGTCATTGACAAGGTGGTGCCTTTGGGTTGTGGACAGAGTGAGTTTTTTCAGGCTACTGTCAAAGAGTCCTTGTTGTTCAAGCAGGAGCGACCCGGCAGCCGAATCGCCAGCCTGCGCGTATAATTCGCCCCCTTTGCGGGCGAGGAGCCGGGCGGTATACAATGCAAGCGGAGTTTGACCATGGCGGGCCTGACGTGCCAGCTCAAAGAGCAGCATGCTTTGAAGGGCTCTGGCACCCAAAAGGGGATCAGGCGGGCGGCGTTTGGTGGCGGTTGCCCCACACTGGGTGGGGCATGTTTTGCATTTACCGGTTGTGCAACATTCTTTGGTACCCTGACTGATGAGGGTATCCCAAGTCTCGGAATAATCAGCTCCAGCCATATGTCGTGTTCCGAGACTGCCCGGGTTACTGCCCGGGAAGGAGTGGACGGAATGAAAGGGGGTGCGAATCATGCGCCTTGCCAGTCCTCGCCGATTAATTTCCCCCAAAAGCCAGGCTTCAACGCGGGCCCCGCTGTCGGGAACGGCAGCACCGATAGCGGCCCAGTCCTGGCGGTTTACCACCCTGAGCACCACATTGTGCAGGAAGTTGGAGTAGCGCTCGAATTCGTGCAATCGGAGCAAATTCTCCTGGCGCGAGTGCCATCCAGAGACGGTGATGTGCACGACCAGGTTCGGATAGACGCCGAGAGATCGCAAGTGTTCGTCTGTGACTTTGGTGTAGGCTGCCGAAAAGCAGAGGTAGGGCACGTCGGAGTATCCTGCATCTGCTAGAGTTTGAAGGTTGATGTGCAGCTGAGTGCGTGTGGAACCTCTAACCGCCAAAGCCATGGATAACGACCCGTCCGAAGACTGGTTATCCCGCAGCGGGAGCCCGTAGGCCTTGGAAATCCTTGCGGCCGCACAGAGACCATCAAGAGGCGTGGTGTGCGCCCGTATCTTCACTTCATGGGCCTTCTTGGCTGGTACTGCACGGGCGTGGAACAGATAGCATCCCCCATCGTAGCACGAAAGGGAGTTCGGGAGAAGCCAAGGGTTGGCCGCAACGAAAGCCGGGCGGATGCAACCTGAGATAGTCGCCAAACTTAGTGGCACTTTGGCCCCCTTGGGGCCATGGAACGAGGCAACGACGCGGCAGAGGGATGGATCGAGACCGTCGATCATACCCCGGTTCAGCGCAGCCTGCGTGCCTTCGAGCCGATCAACGACATCATCCGCCAATGGGAGCCCATAGAACGTTGGGCGGCAAACTGTCCACGACCGAACAAGAGCGGGGCTTGGGTCCAATTGGGCGGGGACTTGACTCATAACATGCACCCCTGTAATTGCCGAAGCCGGTCTACAACACGATTGGCCAAAGTCTCAACCCATGATTCGTCATAGGATGCCCAGAGGCGAAGAACATTCCAGCCCGCTGGCCTCAATCTTCGCGGGTGTGTCCTGTCACGGTGTGCGTAGCCCTCGATCTCTGTAACCACGACAGAGGTATTGCGTTTGAAAGTGCCCTCCATTCGCCTCTGGCTGCGCCTATGACACTCAGATCCTGGCCGAAAATCACCATCCACAAGGACGATCCGCTCTGAGGTGGGGAAGATCGTGTCAGGACTTCCGGGAAGTAGGCATGCCGTTCCCCCGAAGCCCCACCCGTGCCACAGCCTGATGATGGGTGCTGGGTCAACCACAGGATTCCTTGTGATGGTGCGGCTCACAGACAGATGCACAAGTCTCCACCATGGCGTCGAGAACACCATATCCGAGGTCAACAAAGACTTGGAGGCCACCTTGATTGATGATCTTCTCAATTCGCCACTTGGCGAAGCTGGAGAGAAAGAACGGGGTTCGGGTCATGAGGACACCAATCCTGCCACCATTGGCCATAAGGGACATTCCTCTCTCAACAAACCCACAAGCCAGGTCAGCCTTGCTGAGCGGATAAGATGTCGCATACAGACCTTGGTAGTGCGACGAGGCCGCGCCAAATGGCGGGTTCATTAGCCATACATCATAGTGTTTGCGGCAGGCATCAATGAAGGCGAAGCCTCGCGCCGCGTCCTCGGCAAACAGCCGGCGCTGGAAACCGCCACCCCTTTCAGCCTGCTCTGCGTAATCGCGCAGGGCAGTGTAAATCCGGCCTTCGACAGTATTCCAGAACTGCTCATCCGTAATACCACTGAAATCAATGGTCAACTCTGTTTGCCTGGCAGGACTGAGGTCGGCGAAGAGTTGGGACTGCTCGAGCCTCGGTCCGGCCTTCCATAGCATTTTTGAGGATGCTATTGCGCTGCGAATTTCTTCCTCAATTTTGAGCAGCGATCCGGCCTCGCCGGCGAGTTGCATTTTCTCAAACACGGCCTCCATCAACTTCTGGAAAACAGGCTGCTCGGCGAACGGGAATTTTTGCGAAACAAATTCGCGCAACAGTTCCTTTTCACCCGGCATCGGCTCGGCGCAAACGATGTTGGACCGGCGGATGGCCGGGCGTTCGGCGGGTCGCAGGCCCATGGCTTTCCACGCACGTTGCGCCCTGAGCCAGAGGGCCAGCCCGGCGATCTGAGCGGCACGCGGATCGATGTCGATGCCGTGAATGTTATGCTCAATGATGAGGCGGGGAATGTCGCGTAGAAAAGCCTGCTTATCGGGGTAACTCTCGTGGAGTGACTTCATGCCGGTCGGCCGGCAGAGGACAACGCCCCCCAACTCTTCAATCTCCCAGGCTTCGGCATAGATAACTTCGTAGAGGTCGAAGGCATAGAGGCCGAAGTGCATGGATCCGCAGGCGGGATCCAGCATCAGGATGGTGCGAGGATCCTTGAGCGGGCGGTGGGGGATGTGGACGGCTTGTTTGAGCAGGTCTTCCTGCAGGATGTTCTCCTGCTGATGCTGTTCCGGGGCCACATCTCCCGGCTGGAGGAAAATCTCGCTAGCACGGCGAACAAGATATCGGCACATCTCCTTGAGAGCCGAGGTGCCCCCCGTCATTTCATACCAAATGCGACCGAGCGTGTTATCGGTGAGGAATTGGACAACATAGCGTGGGGTGAAAAACTGGTTGCGAACGGCCAGTTCACGGCTGTTGCGGGGAGCGGCCGAATCTTCACGCATCTGGCTCCGTTCCTCCGGGTCGTTGTAATACTGATAGATCCAGCCGATTGTTTCGTCCTCGGCCCAGACATTCTTGAGCTCCGGATTGTTGATTTTGTCCAACGCTGATTCCAAGGCATTGCGCCTGGGCCAGAGCAAGGATGCGGCATCGGTGCAGTCAAAAAGCAAGCCGACCTCGCAGCCAACCTCATCAAAAAGACATTCGAGATAAAGCCGGTAGCCTTTGTCGGGAAGCTCAATCAAGCCCGGCGCCAAGCCGGAGAATTCGCGAAAGCCCTGCGACTGGTCACCTTGTGAAACACAGGGTAGCACCAAACTCCGGGCTTCCATCATCTTCAACGCCGCGAGCCGATTGACGAATGTGAAGACGGACTCGGATTGAAAGCCGCGAACCGAGGCCAGATCCGATTCCCCACCGGCACGGCGATGTTGGATCGCATCCACAATGCGCTGGCGGACAATTCGTTCGGCCGGGGTGAGCTGGGCACCCGGCTGCGGTGCCACCTGACCATCGCGATGGACATCGAAAGTGCCCTCCAATTGCAGGGCAAATTCCTCCGCCAACAGGCGGCGGATGGCCTGAGTGGTGTTAAAGATGAGATTGCGTGTCTCTTTGTCCATGTCAAACACCTATGCAGGGGCAAAGTGAACAAGACTGTCAACAATTGCCTTGGTAACTTCAATGAGTGCTTCGCGTTTACCCTTGTGAGCCAACCACGCGGCTTCAAAACGTTCTCCAAATGATTTGGTTTTATCTACGAGCTCGACAAATTCTTTATCTTTGTCTGCCATTTTCTTAAAGGCCGTTTCAAATTGTTTTCCGTGCTCGGGAAATGCTCTGATAAAAACCGCAATGAAGGTCGTTGCCGGAACCTCAAGAATGTTTCGGTTGAAGCTGGAATCAGGAATCCCCCCCATTTCCCTGATGGCAAACTCCAACTCACGGTGCAGAGCCGGATCATCCAGCAGCATGCGAACCCGGCCATGGACTTTTACGAAATCCAAGCAGGATTTGCCCGCATTCTGGAACTCGGTGGCGATTTGCAGCAGGGCTTCCTTATGGGTGCGGGTTGGAAAGCGCATAGCTGCGTCGGCGCGCAATGCCCGAACCCGGCTTTCGGAGATCTTCAGGAGATTAGCCCACTCATAATTCTTGAGTCCGGCGAGTTGGGTATTACGTGCCAGCAGGTGGAAGATGAGAACGTCTTGCTCCCGCTTCGCCATCGTGCCAAACGCCTGGCGGTTCAGTGCACGCAAAAATTCCCGGGCGAACAGCGCTAGGTCCGACTCGGAAAGATTGTAAGGCTCGGCCTGCTTAGCCGGTTGCCTATTAACCAGTTTTTCAAGAACTTCGCTCATTTTAAAACTTTCGTTTATTGAATCAGGATGCGTTTGCCCTCGGCTATCTGCCGTTCGCATTCCTCACGCAGGGATTTGATCGAGGTGTCCAGCTGCTCCGTCGTTTCAATACTGCCTGAAAAGAACTTCCCGACATCAATCCGCACCAACTTCGCGCCGTCCACGAGGCGCAGCATCTCTTCGATGGCTTTCTGGGTGCGGCCCGGACAGGCGTCAATGTCTGATCTAAGCAGGGCGATGCCAGTGCTGGCAGAAGCAGGGGCGGCGCAAGCCTTCAATGGCGACATCAATTTGGTTTGCTGCTCCGGAAGGAGATCCGACCATCCTGGGACCTTCGGCAGTTTCTCACAGGCGTCATTATAAACAGTCGTGCGTTGGATAGAGGCTTGGGAATGATGACGTAGATATTCCTTTCTCAAGGCGGCGGCGTGCTGGCTGATGACGGCCAGTTCCTTGTAGAAGGTCTCCCTGGCCAGCAGGTCAGCCAACTGGATCGCCGCCCCCCGAAAGGTCTCGTCCAGATCGGGCTCGTCCTTTAGGAACAGCCACTCGTTGGTCAACACCTCGCGGGCATTACGCAATGACAACAGCGCGGGCTCGGTGAGGCTATCAACCAGATCGGAACAGCGTTTGCGTGCTTCTTTGAGCTGTTTGAATCCGGCGTTAAAACCCAGAATGCCCGACTCCTCTGAACCTGTGCGAATCGACTTCACGAGATCCACGGCGGTTAACAGGACAGAGGCACCGGGGAGACGATCCCCTAGCAGAACGGTGTGCATCCCAGAGAGTTCTTCCTCGGGATCTAGGCAGGCCTTGCGAATTTCCGACGCGACAGCTCCCTGGCTGGAAATATCAGCCAATTCATGGCCGAACACTTCCTTGAAACATTCATTGGCCTCGGCGAGTCTGGCAAAATCAATGGCCACCCTGGGGCGGGCAGTAGCGCTCTTGAAGGTATTGTTGTTGCCGAATATCGCCCGGGCTTCCACGGACACCGCGCTTTCAATAACCCTGTTCTGTGATGTCGTGTCGATCTTACCCGCGCGGAGGAGGCATGCGACGAGCATCCGCACCAAATCAAAATCCCACCCGAAAGGTTCCTTGGCAAATTCCTCGGTCAAATAGCGGCCAGTGGCCGCGTCGCCATAGCTGGCGCGGTTCTGGATGCGTGCCAGGACCTCTGCCAACGGTCCTGAATCGGTTTGGAGAATGGTCTGGCCAGCCTCATCCCGTATCAGGTTCAGGCTGGCATAGACCGGGGTCAGGCCGTGGAGATTGCTCGCGCTGAGGATGGAATCAAGATCCTGCTTGGTGACCCGGGCGGCGCCTTCCTCATAACGATCGAACACTTCGGGCAATACCAGAGCCAGGGTGGACTCAGCCACCTCGGTGACCTCTGTGGCGTTGTCATGGGGGCTGCGGTCGTTGCCTCGGAACCAGATGGTCCCGTTCAACAAGGACTCTTTGACGAGGCGACGAAGTTCATCGGCATGGCGGGACATCCGTTTCTTTTCATCCGACACGAGTGCCAGCTCATCCCGTGTGCGGGAAGCGCGCTCCTTGGCACTGATGATCTGCTTTGAGCGGAAGTATTCGGCGAGATGGTGATCCACCCTCTCCCCGAGCTGGGCGATCCAAAAGATGTGCTTGGTCTCCGTCTGACTGCGGATGCGCATGTCCGCCGACTCGGCCTTGTATTCGGATTCGGAAGGGCAGATCGCCATGTAGAACCGGACATCCCCCTCCTGCAGGACGGGGCGGTTGTTCAGAAACAGCGCGGCCTTGAATAATTTGGTCTCGAGAAACTGGTGGCCGGGCTGGGGCGACCATAGTTTCAAGACCGTTTCGCGCAGAATTTCATTAGTATCAGCGGGCCGGGGCTGGAATCCATCACGCTGACGCTCCCAATCGTCCTCCGCCGGGCTGGGAATGCGATAACCATCATCACCGAGCCTCACGGCCTTGGCCTTCTCCAGTTGTTCCAGTGCCCCCTTCACCTGACTCAGACATCCATCAGCATCCACGGCGGAGTGGAGACAAGCGGCCACATTCTCCGCGGTGCGGTGGATGCTTTTGACGAACTGCAACAGGCATATCGCCTTCGCGACGGAGGATGCAAAGGGATGCTGCACCTGCCGATCAATGTCGCTGATTTTGCCACGCAACTCGCTGGGAATATTGCTCGAGACCAGATCATAAATCTGGTCGATCCGGATGAGTTGACCAACCTCCCCCTCGGCGAGCCCCACGCTGGGATGTATCAGCAACTGCTGGGCAAGCTTGATGATGGTGCGGTTGGCTCCGCCGACATGGTGACCCGCACCGCCCTGGGTGCGGAGCCCGGAGACGATGCTGATGATGAGATCAATCTGGTAAGGCAGCAACGGATACAGTGTAATGAAGTTCTCCGCCGTTAACTGTGGGAGGCTGATATCCGCGCTGATGGCGGTGCACTGAGAAAGTTTGCCCCGGTGGGTCTCAAAGAGTTTACGCAGCGTCGCTTCGCCAAGGGCATTCTTGGAGAGCACACGGCGGCTGGTGACCTCGGAAATATCTGATGGTTCCAGGTGGACCTGAAGAGGAAATCGATCCATGAGCCGGGCCAACTCGACACGGCGATCGTCCAAGCCGCCGACCAATTCCGTCAACTTCTCCTGTGAGGTGACAACCATCCACATCTTCCCGCGACCCACGCTACCTAGCTTTTGGATGAGGGCCTGCAGGTCGAGCATCTTCTGAACATCGCGGGCCACGAACTGCCCAACTTCGTCCACCACGAATACCAACGCTCGGCCTGGTCGGCGGCGAGCCATCAACGTTTTGCAACGGTCCGCCAGCGATCCGGGAGTGACATCCGCCTGATCCCGGGCACCTTTGACCCAGGAATCGGCCGCTGGATAGGTGGCAGGTTCCAGCTGGGACATCACTCTGCTGGCCTGGCTGAGTGCAAAGGAGACCTTGGACTTTTCCTTGTCCCAATCTTTATGAAAAACCTTCTGGTAACAGGCCTTGAATTCATCGAGGCGGCCATCCGATTCGAGATCAATTTCTAATTGGGTGATGTTGATATTCTCGGCATACCCGAGATAGCGAACGAAGCAACGGTGCATGATTTCGGTCATGCTTTGATTGGCCGTGCGAATACCGCGATCCGTGGAGACGTCAAAAATCACCGCATCGGTGGGAATCCGCTCCGTGATCTGTTGTAGCAACACCTGCAATTTTTTGTTCTCGGCCCGACGATCCCCAAACAATTTGGCAGCGGATGTGCCCAGAATATCGCGGTTGGCCAAAGCGAGTCCGAGGACCTTGGCAAAGCTGGATTTACCTGAGCCAAAGAATCCCGAGACCCAGATGCCGATGCCTTCATGGGGATTGGCCGGGGTTTCGTCGAAACGCCCGAGGAT
>CAIZGN010000707.1 GCA_903932505.1 Candidatus Hydrogenedentota bacterium | reverse complement strand
TGCGATCGCAACAATCTCTGCCAGCAAACTTGGTCGCACTGGCCGGCGCAATTGAAGTGACGCTATCATTGGTGCTCTCCGGTTTCGGCGCGGATTATTTCACGTGCCCTGGCATCCTGCAGAAAATATTGATAAAACCCGAAGGAATGACGCGGAAATGAGCGGCAGTAGCTGGTGAGCTTTATACTGTCATCACGGGATTTCAATGACATTTATTACGATATTGGTATTTACATTTACCAGTAATGCGCGTCATTCCTTATAACGTATTTTACAATTATGACCATTTGGTATGCCACGACAGAGGCATCGGTAGTGGTTATGCTTGCCGCAACCGCCCAGGCTCCAGCAGTGCCAGTGAGGGACTGACAGAAAGCCGAGGGATTTGATGCATTGGGTCCTGCCAAGCGAAAAAGACATGCGGGGCCGGTTTTTCAGTCAAATCGTCATTTTCAGCATGTGCTGAAACGACTGATTTGGGTGCAACCCCTGCGGGTTAGACGAACTGCAGTGCGCAGGTGCGAGCGCTATTCGGTAGCTTGACATGCTATCCTTTCTTCACTGCCAACCGGAGGCCCGCACATGTTCGATCGCATCACACATGATCCCAACGTGCTCGCCGGGCGCGCGACGTTGCGCGGCCTGCGGATCTCGGTCGCCCATGTAGTGAATCTTGTCGCCAACGGCATGATGTCGGCGCAAATCGTCGCAGAACATCCTGATCTTGTGGAAGATGATGTCCGCCAGGCGCTAAGCTACGCAGCGGCGATTGCTGAGGATCAGGTCCACCCCATACCCGCTGGCATGTAATGCGCTTCCTCGCCGACGCGGGGATCTCGCCCAAAACCGCCGAATTCCTGCGTCGGAACGGCCACGACGCAATACATGTTCGCGAAGTGGCAATGCAACGGGCTCCAGACCGCCAGTTGGTCGATAAGGCACGGGACGAAGATCGGGTTGTGCTCACCTTCGATCTCGACTTCGGCGAAATTCTTGCTCTCGGTGTCGTGGCATCGCCCAGCGTAGTGATATTTCGCTTGTCAGATGAGCGCACCAACTCGGTCAATCAGCGGCTACAACAAGTCATTGCCGAACAGGCGGAAGCGCTTGCGTCTGG
Organism: Candidatus Hydrogenedentota bacterium; assembly: GCA_903932505.1. GTDB lineage: Bacteria > Hydrogenedentota > Hydrogenedentia > Hydrogenedentales > CAIZGN01 > CAIZGN01. Next base: position 710 of record CAIZGN010000707.1, on the reverse strand, counting down.
CGCGCTCATTCTGGTGGAAGACACGCGCTACAGGATTCGCCGATTGCCGATTCGATGAGATGACCTGCCACGCCTGCACCGAAGACCAACTCGTCGAGCAGCCCGACAGCGCATTGTTTGCGGAGTTGGGCTGGACCACGGTCTCGGCCATGGAAGAAGTGTTCGGCGCCGGCGGCAGGCTCGAAGACCTGCCCAAGGCGTACTCGGACGAATTGTTCAGAACGAAATGCAACGTGCTTTTTGAGCATGTGTACGAGGCGTACATGGGCGACGGTGCGAGCGTTTATTCCGGTGGGGCCTGATTTTCTTCAGTGGCGCGGGCACACGGATTTGAACTCCAAATCCAGCCGAGGCCAGCATTTGTTGCGGACAGTCTCGGAATAGATATTCTATTTTTGAATTCATTTATTTATTTAACACACGCCAGATATTGTATATTTTAATAAATGTTTGTAATTTCAACCTACCAGCACTCTTAACCTCCGCGCCTACCGACAAATGGCAATTCCGGAAATTCGCCGTCTGTTTATCGCGCTTGCGCTTGCCGCATTCGCCCTGCATGCCTACCCTCAGGCCGATTTCGTATCCGAAGCCCCGGAAACAGAACCTGATGATGTGCTGCAATCCCCGCACTCCACATCTTCCGCGCAGGCGGGCAAGTCGGCGCAGATCAGGGACCACCTGGCCCGCGCCGAAGCGGCCCGCCGCCG
>CAIZGN010000706.1 GCA_903932505.1 Candidatus Hydrogenedentota bacterium | reverse complement strand
GCGTAAGGAACCAAATCATCTTGGGGACCAAAGGCGGGCATCCCGACATGGAAAACATGGGCTATGGTCGCTGTTCCCTCGCAGACCTGCAGCAACACCTTTCCGAAAGTCTGGAGCGTCTCGGCTTGGACACCATCGATATTTACTGGCTGCACAGGGACGACCCCGGGCTGTCCGCCGGGGATATCATCGATAATCTGGCCACCCTGAATGCGTCCGGGATTATAGGCTGCTACGGTGCCTCAAATTGGCTGCCGGAGCGAATCGCCGCTGCGAACATCTACGCGCAGACCAGTCAATTGCGTGGCTTTTCGATCAGCCAGCCCGGTTGGGCCTTGGCGGAACATGCCACGAAATGGGAAGAGCCCTCCCCCATGATGTATCTCGATGGCACCATGCACACATGGCACGTCGAAACAGGATTACCGCTGGCACCCTATGCCGCGCAAGCACGGGGTTATTTCGGGCAGGAAAATGTGGATTGGGCCAAACGGGGTTTCTCCGGCACCCCACCCTGCGCAAGCGATTACGACAATCCCGTGAATCGTCAGCGATTAGAAGCCGCCATGACCTTGGCCCAAGCCAAAGGTTGCACCGCCAACCAGATTGCATTGGCCTACGTCCTCCACCAGCCCTTCCCCACATTTCCCATCGTCAGTACCCGGTCCGTTTCACATTTACGAGAAGCGATGGGCGCGTTGACGGTAACCTTGAACCCAGAAGAATGCGCCAAACTCGCCGAGGCAAAAGACATCTCTTTCTCCCTGCACCACGGAAAAATAATGTGAGGCAGATATTCCTGTCTGCCTGAACCACGGGAAAAGTGGGGCAGACATTCCTGTCTGCCCATCCTGTATCGACTCAAAAACTGGGCAGACAGGAATGTCTGCCCCACGTTTTGAAGGAATGGGCAGACAGGAATGTCTGCCCCACATTTGGGAGGAATGGACAGACGGGAATGTCTAGGCCACGTTTTGGAGGAATGGGCAGACGGGAATGTCTAGGCCACGTTTTGGAGGAATGGACAGACGGGAATGTCTAGGCCACGTTTTGGAGGAATGGGCAGACAGGAATGTCTGCCCCACGGTGGGAATTGGGGCGGTTGTCTCGCTACAATATGCACCGTTACAACTGGAAAGGGAAAATCATGCGCGCTCCGGAGGATTATACGGTTCATATGGTGGGACATGGCCACATTGACCCAACTTGGCTGTGGCGGTGGACGGAAGGGTATGAGGAGGTTCGCGCCACCTTCCGAAGTGCCTTGGATCGGATGGATGAATATCCCGAATTCCGCTTCAGTGCGAGCAGCGCGTGTTTCTATGAGTGGCTGAAGGCCTCGGAACCGGAACTTTTCGAGCGGGTAAAGGAGCGGGTGCGTGAAGGCCGTTGGGAAGTGGTCGGGGGCTTTTATGTGGAGCCGGATTGTAATGTTCCCTCCGGTGAATCTTTTGTCCGGCACGGCTTGTATTCGCAGAGCTTCTTTCAGAAGGAACTCGGGGTGCGCGCCCGGGTGGGATTCAATCCGGACAGCTTCGGTCACGCGGGCACTCTGCCGCAGATCCTCAAGAAACTGGGCATGGACTACTATGCCTATATGCGCCCCTCACCGCCCATCGAGCGCGATTACCCTTGGGGCACGACCTTCTGGTGGGAGGCGGCGGATGGTTCGAAGGTGCTGGCCACGAATATTCTGCTGTCCTACGAGACCCGTGCGGAGTATATTCCCGAGCGTCTCGAGAAGCTCATCCAGTCGCCCTATCTCAACCCGGGGCAGAGGTGTGTGCTGGGGTTCTACGGCGTTGGCAACCATGGTGGCGGCCCTACCAAGCGCATCATTGAGGCGGTTCTTGAGGCCGACCGGGATGAGGCGCTCCCTGCGGCCAAATTGTCCTCCTTGATCTCCTACTTCAAGCATTTCCTGAAAGAAACGGCAGCGGATTCCATTCCGTCGATCTCGGGTGACCTGCAATACCATGCCCGAGGTTGCTATGCGGTGCATTCGGAAATTAAACGCATGAACCGTCGTCTGGAACATTCGCTGATGACGGCGGAACGCTTCTCCACGGCGGCCTGGCTGCTGCAATCCGCCGAGTATCCACACGCGCAGCTTCAACACGCATGGAAGGATCTGCTCTATAACCAGTTCCACGACATTCTGGCGGGAACCAGCCTCGAATCCTCCTATGAAGACGCGCGCGACCAAATGGGTGCCGCGCGACACTGCGCGGATGCCATCACCAACCACGCGCTGCAGTCGATTGCGCGCGAGGTGGACACGCAAGCCGAGGGGAACACCGTTCTGGTGTTCAATCCGCTGTCTTGGCCGGTGGAACGTCTGGTCACGGTCAACCCGATTGTGACGCGCGAGGTTGATGCACCCTACGCGCTTCTGGACGCTGAGGGGCAGCATATTCCGTTCCAGCGGGTGCGGCATGAGCGTCCCGCTGACCGGCGCTATGCTTTCATAGCTAAAGTCCCGGCGATGGGCTACACCGCCTACCATGTGCGTTCGTCGGATGCGCTGGAAGCCTTGGAAACGGATGCGGTCGTGCCGCGTCACCTAGAACCGGTGCATGGGAGTGCCACGCACCTCGAAAACGCCTGGTGGCGCATTGAATTTGATCCCAACAACGGTGGCTTGTCCCGTCTGTATGACAAAGAACACAAGCTCGAAGTCTTGCGGCAAGGCAATGTGCTGTCGGCGATGGTGGACGCTTCGGACACTTGGGGCCACGAAACCCGGGGCTACCGGTATGAAGCGGGCCAGTTTGGCGGCGCTGAACTGCGGCTCGTCGAGTCGGGACCGGTTCTTGCCACGGTGCAGAGTGTCACACGTTTTGGCCGCTCGCTCGCCATACAGGAAACGACGATCTACCGCGAATGCCCCTATATTGATGTTCGCCTGCGCGTGAACTGGCAGGAACAGTACCACACGCTGAAGTGGGGCTTTGAAACACTTATTGAAGATGGTGAATCCACGTGCGACATCGCCTATGGCTATCAGGCCCGGGACGCGCGTGGCACCGAAGAACCCATGCAACAGTGGTGCGACCTTACGGGAAGTATTCAGGGCGTCCCCTACGGGCTTGCCCTTCTGAACGACAGCAAATATGGTTATGACGCGACCAGGGCTTCGGGTGCATTGCGGATAACGATACTGCGCAGTCCGGCCTACGCCCACCACGATGATGCCCGCTTCGATGCATCGGAACAGCATCCCATCATCGACCAGGGTTGGCAGCGTGCCAGTTTCCAGATCGTACCGCACGCCGGTTCGTGGCAGGACTCGCGCGTGGTGAAAATGGCTTGGGAATTGAATGCGCCTTTGATTGCGCACGGTGAATCAGCGCATCCCGGTGACCGGCCCCTTTCCGCCAGTCTGCTCGGCACGGAATGCGACCATGTCCTGTTCAGCGTGGTGAAGCAAAGCGAGGACGGAACCTCCATCGTGGCGCGGGGCTATGAAACATCGGGGCGTCCCGCATCGACGGTGCTGCATCTCCCCGCCTTCGGCCAGTCCTTTGCGCTCGATTTCGCGCCGCATGAAATTAAGAGCATTGTGATCGACCCGACAACCTGGGCGCACCGGGAAACGAATTTGCTGGAAGAGTAGTCGCCGACTGAGGAGCACCCATGATTCTTGAGCGCGTCGAAGAACGCTGTTTGGAGTATTTAGCCCAGACGACCAACCCGCTGGTTTCGGTGGGTGTGCTGCTTGAGGTGTGTCAGCGCGACGAAGGCGGTCGGGATCTCGATCTGCCGGTTCTGCTGGACTTTCTGCGGGCGCATGCCGAGATCGATGTGCTGGACGGCCCGACCGAAGAGGAGCGTGTGAGTCCCGGCGCATTTTCTCAGGCGGGAATTGAAATGGGGCCTCGCGCCATTCTTAAAACCCGCATCCCCGCCCCACGCGATATGCTTGGGATGCTTGCCGCCCAAATCCAGACAATGAAGGATGTGCTGGGCAAAGCGCTTGCGAATACCGAGGGCGAGGCGGATGCGCGGACGGAGAAGCTGCGGGAAGCCCTCTTGCGGGCCGAAGCGCTGGAGACGAAGTTTCGCCAGAGCATGAGGACCACCGAGAAATAATCGGGGGCATTGGCATGCCTGCGCCGCTTTTTGCGCGGAGCGGCGGTCACATGCCATACTTGTAGCCCTGTCTCGGACTGCAAAACCGGGGGAAGTCAAATCGATGGCCGTGGATCCCAAATATCCGACCGCTTTGCGGGAAATGCCCGAGGAGGATCGTCCCCGGGAGCGTTTGGCACGGTTGGGCGCGGAGGCGTTGCGAGACGCGGAATTGCTTGCAGTGCTTTTTCGCACGGGAACCCGAGAGTTGGGTGCGGTGGCCTTGGC
>CAIZGN010000705.1 GCA_903932505.1 Candidatus Hydrogenedentota bacterium | reverse complement strand
GTTTGTAAATTATACTTGAAATTTGCATCCCTTCCTTGGAACGCAGGATAGTATCATTCCTGAAATTGGGCGTGGCTTTCGTCAAGTTCGAGGCAATAACAAGGAGTAACGAGGATGATGATGACTTGGGTCGGGTGTCTGCTGGCGGTGTGTGGCGCGGGAAAGGCGGACTTGGACGCGGATATCGTAGCGCGTTCGGTGGTCGACATGGGCAACACCGCGCGGCTTCAGTGTGTCATGGCCAAGGCCCGCCGGGGAGAACCTGTCACTATCGGCGTCATCGGTGGTTCCATCACACAAGGGGCGCTGGCGAGTGCTCCGGAGAAATGCTGGGGTGCGCTGACTGCGGACTGGTGGCGAGCGGCGTTCCCAAAAGCCCAAGTGACTTTTGTAAATGCGGGCATCGGCGCGACCTGTTCTGATCTGGGCGCACACCGCGTTGGTTCGCATCTACTAAGCAAGAAGCCGGACGTGGTGGTGGTCGAATATGCCGTGAACGATGCCATCAACCCCTTGGCGGCGGAAACACTGGAGGGATTGCTCCGACAGATTCTTTGCACGCCGAACACTCCGGCGGTCATACTGTTCTTCACGATGGGGAAGGACGGTAACAGTCGCCAAGAGGAGCATGTGCGTGTGGGGCGGCATTATGGGTTGCCCATGGCGAGTCTGAAGGATGCCTTGTGGCCGGAAGTGCAGTCGGGGCGCATCCCCTGGACAGATTTCGAGGCGGACGACGTTCACCCCAATGATTTGGGGCACCATTACAGTGCGCAATTGATTGGAGGCCTGCTGGATCGTGTAAAGGTTGCCTTAGCCCCAGACGACCAGAGCATCGCAACGATTCCACCCATACCCGCACCATTGATCAGCGACCTCTTCGAGCATACGCAACTCTACAATGCGGCCAGCATCACGCCCAGCCGGAACGAGGGCTGGGAAAAGACGGCGGAAGATCCATTTTTCGGTGCCGGATGGAAAGCCATCCAGCCGGGCAGCGTCATTGAGTTTGAGATTGAGGGGAAGGCGGTGAGTCTGCTGACTTGGCGTATCAAAGGCCCGATGGGGCGTGCAGAGGCTTGGGTAGACAATGGGCAACCGATCAAACTCGAAGGTTGGTTTGACGCTACCTGGGGCGGATTCATGCCCTTTCAATTGATGGCGCGAGACTTGAACCCGGGTAAGCACACGCTGCATGTCCGCCTGCTTGAAGAACGTGACGCGCAAAGCACGGGCAACGCGTTTCAAATTCACGCCGTGATGAGTGCAGGTCTAGCGCGACCGTAGCTGCCCCACCAATGGGGCGTTTCAGCTTGCAGGCTTCCCAGTGGCGACGGCGTCTTGCTGCTTTAGCCAGACCAGCGCGTCATCCAACATCTGCACGATGTACTTGCCTTGGCCTTCGACCAGACCGGGGTGGTCACAAGGATACCAGCGAATTTCCTTGGGGTCGCGTGCAGCCGCAAACAGCGCCTTGCCTGCGGCAGGGGTCACCATGTTGTCGAGTTCGCCATTCAGGAAGAGTAACGGACGCGGGGAAACTTGGTCGGCGTAGCGAATAGGGTCGGAAGGGCGCATGGCATAACACATGATTGGCTTGGCCAGCGTATAGAGCGTCGGGTTGACTCCGGCCTTGAGGACCGGCGCATCGAGCAGGACGGGCAGATTGCCGCCGCCCACCACCAGAACCGCCGCACGGATGCGCTTTTCAAGAGCGGTGGCAGTGCATCCGGTAATGGCCCCATAGCTCGCGCCCATGAGATAGATCCGGTTGGAATCAATGTCATTGCGTGTGGAGAGATAGTCGATCAAACGCCGCACATCGTTGACGGTTCGCCAAGGACGCTGCCGGAAAGCCAGCGCCTGTTTCCACCAGACCTTGTCGACCTTTCGCTCCCCACGGGAGTACTGGTCGAAACTGGTCATTGCAAAACCCGCTTCGTTGAAGGGGGTGCAGATGTCTTCCAGAAACCCCTTGCTTTGTCCAATACCATGCAAAAAAATGATAACAGGAAGCTTCCCTTGATGTCCGATGGGAAAGGTGAGGAGGGTGGGTACCCGGTCACCGGGGCGTGCGTCAAAACTGAACTTCACTTCGTCAAAACGCCGGGGTCTAGGTACCCCGAAGAGATCGGATTGCTCGTCCACCTTTTTGGAGGCCTCTTCCTGAACATTGAGGGGAAGCGCGGCATCATAATCGCTAAAGTAGCGGGCATCAGCGACGGACTTCGCAATCAAGATGACGCCCGCCAGCAGGATCAGAAGGATACACAGGTTTTTGAAGAACTTCTTCATCGGAAACGGCTCCAGGATTTTGGGGTGAATGATCAGGGCAAGCAACTAGGGTCATCAAAGCCAAGGTATTCTAACACGGTACCCGTGAGAATGGAAATCATTACGCGGCACAGGCGTTTTGAAGGGGACGTCCGCGAGCCGTTGACTCGTCCGGGGGCACCTGCTAACATTGGGCGCGTTACCGGTTTGAAACCGAATTACCGATGGCCAACCACGAAAGGAAAAACTGCGTGAACCCTACGCATTCGGGTCGGTCCACCGATGATACGCCTTGGGGCTGGCGACTTTCTGAAAGAGGCGCGCATCTTGCGCTGGCTTTGCTGGTCTTCCCGCTCGCCACCGCCTTCGCGTGGTGGGTGTTTCTGCCCAATGACGACACCTATATATTTCTGGTGTACGCCAAGAACTTTATTGCGGGCAACGGGCTGACTTACAACGGCGACCGGGTTGAAGGCTTCAGCAGCCTCCTGTGGACGCTGATACTCGCCATTCTGGGGTTGGCGAAGGGCCCGCTCCCCCTTACGGCCGAAGTACTCAGCGTTCTTTTCGGGAGCGCCCTTTTGTTCTCCTTGTATCGTCTGGGGCGCTCCTTTGAACTGCCCCCGGCCCAGGCCCTCGTGCCACCCCTTTTGACGGCTTGTACCGGAGATTT
>CAIZGN010000704.1 GCA_903932505.1 Candidatus Hydrogenedentota bacterium | reverse complement strand
TGGCTAAACCACCATCACCAACCCAAACATCCCACCAACACCGCTCGCTCCCCCCATCCCCGCCAAACGATGTAGTGCCTGAACAACACCCCACCCACAGCCAAAGCGCCAACTAAGGTCGGCGCACTCCAAATGGCTTCTCAATGAACCTTAACCCGCATCCGCATCACTGCGTCATTCACCCTCCGTGCCCTCTGTGCCTCTGTGGTTAATCCCCCCCCAACCCGCATGGATATTTCGGCCGCAAAGGACGGCCCTATTCTTCCCTGCGGATTTGGACCCCACATTGCGCCGCGCGAGCGAAGTCGAGACCGATGAAAAGCATAGGGCGAATGTGTTTCTCGGGATTCCTGCATGTTATACTTGCACCCTCTTCGATCCGTGGATGCGTTTTTGGCGTTGGGTGCTGGAAATGGCGGATGGAGATAACTCGAACAAAACCTTATAGCCGTCCGGGAAGGTACGAAACATGAGTTTTCCAATTGATGTCAGCCAGTATAAACCTGTGGCCATTGACCCCTTTGTCGGCAAGATCACCGATGAGCAGCGCGCCCAGTTAAAGACCAACATTCAGATCGTGCGCGACTCGATCGTGTTTTTTACGGCTGTGGCCGGAGCCAAGGGCTTGGGTGGCCACACCGGTGGCGCATACAGCATTGTGCCCGAGGTGCTCATTGCCGACAGCTTCATGAAGGGCAGCAAGAAAGTTTATCCGGTTTATTTCGATGAAGGTGGACACCGGGTCGCCATTCAATACGCCATGTCCGCCTTCAACGGCGAAATGCCCTACGAGAAACTCCTGCAATACCGTGCGGCCAATGAAGGGTTGTATGGTCACCCCGAAGTCGACCCGGAACTCGGCGTCAAGTTCGCCTCTGGCCGCTTGGGCCATATGTGGCCCTTCGTGAATGGTGTGGCAAAGGCCCACCCGGATCAAGTCGTGTTCATGTTCGGTTCCGATGGTTCTCAGCAGGAGGGTGATGACGCCGAAGCCGCGCGTTTCGCGGTGGCGCAGAAAATCAACGTCAAACTTGCGATTGACGACAACAACGTGACCATTTCCGGCCATCCGGCGGACTACCTTCCCGGCTTCGATGTTGCGAAGACGCTGGCCGGGCATGGAATGACGACGGACACCGGCGATGGTGAGGACTTTGACAGTCTTTTCGCGCGGATGGTGAAGGCCGTGCAGACTGATGGCCCTGTGGCACTCATCAACAAACGGAAAATGGCACCGGGCATCAAGGGTGTCGAAGGCACGAGCAGTGGTCATGACGTGATCAACGCCGAAGCCGCCACCATTTACCTGACCGAGCGTGGCTACACGGCTGCCGTCGAATATCTGAAGGCGGTGAAAAAAGTTTCCAGCGGCCGCACCTACCTCGGATGCACCAAGGAAACCGCGAGCAATCGCGTCGAATTCGGCAACATCGTGAATGGCATTCTCGAAGCTCTGCCCAAGGAAGAGCGGGTGGCGAGTCTGCTGGTGGTGGATTCCGATCTGGAAGGTTCCACCGGCCTCAAGGGCATCCGCGCGAAGTTCCCCGAAGTGTGCATCAATGGTGGCGTGCAGGAACGCGGCAATTTCTCCGCAGCAGCCGGTTTCGGTTTTGAAAAGGGAAGGCAGGGCATCTTCAGTACCTTCTCTGCCTTCCTCGAAATGATCATCTCCGAGGCCACGATGGCCCGCTTGAATGAAGCCAACTGCATCTGCCATTTCTCCCATGCGGGCATTGATGACATGGCCGACAACACCTGCCACTACGGTATCAACGTCATGCTGGCGGACAGCGGTCTGCCCCAAGGCGACAAGACCCGCCTGTATTTCCCCGCCGATGCCCTCCAGCTCAAGCGCATCGTTGAAACCGTGTGGAAGGACGATGGCATCCGCTACATCTTCACGCTGCGCAGCACGCTGCCCTACGTTCTCACCACTGGCGGCGAAAAGCGGTATGGCGAGGGCTATGCGTTTGTGCCCGGCAAGGACGAGGTGATTCGTGAAGGCAGTGCGGGCTACGTCGTGGCCTATGGCGACATGCTGTGCCGGGCCTTGGACGCGGTTGAGCGCGCCCGCGAAGCCGGTCTGGATGTTGGCCTGATCAACAAGCCCACCCTGAACCTTGTGGACGAGGACATGATGAAGAAGGTGGGTGGAACGAAGTTTGTACTGCTGGTGGAAAGCCAGAATGTTCGCACAGGTCTGGGGAGCCGTTACGGAACCTGGCTGCTTGAACGCGGATTTGCGCCCAAGTATGCGCATCTCGGCGTCTCTCGCCCCGGCGCGGGCGGTCTGTCTGAACACATGTTCCACCAGGGCATTGACCCGGACAGCATCCTCGCGAAGATTAACCAACTGGCGAAATAGGGGCTGGGGCGTATGCTCGCCCCCGTCCGGAACGTTTGATGTGATACAGTTTGAAATTATCGGCGCAATCGTGTATACTCCCTGCGCGATGGCACGCCCTGCGGCGTGCACGCCGAAGGCAAATCCCATGAGAGGAGGTGTATACCTATGGCAGCCGATGCGAATGTTGCGGAACGTATCCGCGAAATGATTGCTGAACGGCTCGATCGAAAGATCGAGGAAATTACGGACAATGCGCGCTTTATTGATGATCTTGGTGCGGATTCCTTGGATCAGACCGAACTGCTGATGGCCTTGGAAGAAGAATTTGACGTGGAAATTGATGACGACGCCAACGAAATTGATACAGTGGGCGATGCCATCAAGTATATCCAGTCCAAGCTCTAGGGCGGTTCGCGCACCCTCCGGGGGCGCTTGCAATAGATTTTAAGCTGGCCGATACCCAGTCCGCGCTTTTGCGCCGGACTGGGTGTTGTGTTTTATGGAGGTGAAACAAAGCATGAACAAACCCGTTATCACAGGCATGGGGGTGGTCTCGCCGCTGGGAAACACAGTCCCGGAACTGTGGGATGCGCTTTGCGCCGGACGCTCAGGTATACGCCCCGTTTCCTTTGAGGGGGATGCCGGTTACTCCAAAATCGCCGGACAGGCGCAGGATGTCACTCCGGCGGGCATGGGCCCCAAGGAAATCCGCCGCCAAAGCCGGTTCATTCTCTTTGCGGTCGAGGCTTCCGACCAAGCCATCCGACAGGCCGGATTTGACATGAACAAGGAAGATCCCCGGCGATGCGCCGTGGTCGTGGGCTCCGGTATCGGCGGTGTCATTGACATCCACGATAATTCCGTCATCATGCACACCTCCGGCCCAAGAAGGGTCAGCCCGCTTTTCATTACCCGGGCCCTCGCCAACATAGCTCCCGGACAGGTCGCCATCCGCCACGGATTCCAAGGGGCGAACCGTTGCGTGGTGACCGCGTGCGCCAGCGGCACACAAGCCCTTGGTGAGGCCGCTGACCTCATTCGATGCGGTCGGGCTGATGTGGTGCTTGCCGGTGGGGCCGAAGCCACGGTTTTTCCCTTCGGCATGGCCGGCTTCGCTGCCATACGCGCACTATCCGCACGCAACGACGAACCCGAACGCGCCAGCCGTCCCTTCGACCGTGACCGCGATGGATTCGTCATGGGGGAAGGCGCGGGGATGCTCCTGATCGAATCAGAAGCACACGCCAAGGCGCGTGGCGCGGAAATACTGGCCGAAGTGGCCGGCATGGGGGAATCCTGCGATGCGTACCATGTGACTGCGCCCCTGCCCGATGGCAGCGGCCCGGCACGCTCCATGCAAGAGGCCCTGAACCAGGCCCAGCTCAACCCCGAAGAGGTGCAATACTGCAACGCCCACGGAACCAGCACGTCACTCAACGACGCAGGCGAATCCCGTGCGCTGCGCACGGTCTTCGGTGAAACCGGGCCAATCGTGAGTTCCACCAAATCCATGATCGGCCATTTGCTCGGTGCTGCCGGTGCGGTGGAGGCGGTTGCCTGCGTGATGTCGTTGCGCACCGGCATCGTGCATCCCAGCATCAACTACGATACGCCTGATCCCGAATGCCCGGTGAATCTCGCAGCGAATACGGCCCGCGAAATGCAGGTCAACGCAGCCATTTCAAATTCGCTCGGATTTGGAGGCCACAATGCGTCGATCATTTTCCGGCGCCAGTCGTAAGTAATCCATATTCCCGATTGAACCATCCTCCCCTCGCGTCCTATACTACGCCCCACGGGGCTTACAGGGAGGTGGACATAGTCATGAGATCGGTGATCGCATCGGGTATCGCTGCCCTCCTTCTGGCATGGGCGGGGCTTTCCCATGCGGCGGCGACGGAAGACAGTCCACTCTTTTGGGGCGTGATTCCAAAGGATACCCCAACCTACGCCATCGAGGTGGGTAATCAGCCTGTGATTCAGGGGGTATTCGGCGTCCGGGGGGAACTGGGCGATCCGAATCAATTCAAGGATCTCGACGGGCTTACGCAGATCACCGTGGTCTTTGACACCCCGTGGGAACCGTATGAGGTGAACACCACCAAAGCTCAGGTCGCCTTGGGTGCACCTGAACTTCCCGGTGCGCGACTTGACCGTCTGCGGAAAGGCTGGCAGAAGAGTCCGTACGACATTGTAGACGGGCGGCGTGTTGCCCGGGCCGATTTAGAACTTGCCGCGCATGCCCAGGAGGCCGCTGCCAAAGTGCATGACCGGATTTATCCTGCGGTCACGGTTCAGGAGTCTGCGTCGCCATCGCCGGAGCCGGGCTTCATGACGCTTTACGGTTGGCATATCGCGATTTTGGTCGCGGCCGTTCTCGCCATGGTGGTGGTGCTCAAGGGGATGGTTTTTCGATGAAGGATTGGACATCCTGATGGAAAACGAGCAGGCGCGGGCGCTATACCAGCAGGCGAGCGAATTGTTCACGGCAGGGAACTATGCGCAGGCCATGGGTATCCTCAAGACACTCGACGAGGAATTCCCCGGGGAGCGCCACATCATGCTGGCCCGTGCGCGGTGCATTGGAAAGCTGGGTCATACGGAGGAAGCCCTCGCGGTCTGTGATGAGCTCATTGCCCGGTATGATTATCAGAAGGCTTGGGTGCTGAGGGCGGAACTGGAGACCGTGTCGCCTCCGATAGAGCGCACTACCGCCTTCTCGCGTGCCGCCGTGCAAACCGAATGGACCATGCCCAGGCCCGCAGGTGCTGAGCGAACTCCATGGACCTTTGAATGGAACGGGGCAGCCTCGTGTTTTTTGGCGTTGGCACTGGCCTTGGGGGGAACCGGTTTTTTTCTTGCCCTTCAGGGGGATCCACTGCTCACGAAAC
>CAIZGN010000703.1 GCA_903932505.1 Candidatus Hydrogenedentota bacterium | reverse complement strand
TCTCGGTGTCGTTGAGCGTGATGTCGAGGTTAAGATCGAGCCTTCTCAGGGCAGAGGCGATGCTGGTTTCCCCCGCACAGTGGATCAACCAATGGCCGTCGGGGTAGAAGTCGGCATAAGCGTAGGCGTATTGGATAGCAAGGGCGGTCTTGCCGAGGCCGCCCAAGCCTTGAATTGCGGTCAGCACACCGACGTGCCCAAGCCCGGCCGATTCGTGGAGCCGCGCCATCTCTACATCTCGGCCGACAAAGTGGGGATTGTGCGCAGGGAGATTGCCGTGAGCTTCGAGGCCCAAGCGAATTTTGGAGATCCGAGTGTGGAGCGAGAGCGCGAGGTTGTCGATCCGCGTCGGGAAGTCGGCTAGCTTCAGTGCCTCGACGCCTTCGTGATACCACGACCTGAGGTCGCACTGGTGCCGCCGCCGCACCCGCGCCAGCCACGCCGCCGCCTTTTGCTCGAAGTCCGGCGTGTCCAGTCCCGGCACCTCGACGAAATAAATCGGTGCCACGCCCTGTCCGCCGACGGAGCGGGAGTGCTCGTATTTGAGGAACTCGACGATCTCCCACTCGCAATACGGGCTGTCGAGGTAGGCCGGGGAAAGGAAGAGCAGTAGGATGGTCGAGTCGCGCAGTCCCTCCAGGATGCGGTGCCGCCAGTCGTCCATGCTGGCGATGCCCTCGGTGTCTAAGAACCACCGAAGCAATTGGCCACTGCAATCAGCATAAGCCGATTCGAGGAAAGGTAATAGCTGCGCAACTTGTCCGTCCTGATTGTCCCTGCGCGAAAAAGAAACAAAGACATCGTAGCCACTCGTTCGTGGGGCCGGAGCATATCGCGAGAACAAGGATCGAAACGCCGGATTACGAAACAGAACTGCGGCCTCTTCAATAGCACCGGAACGCCGGATGTGGGAATTTGTGTGCTTTGCCCAGTATGCCTCCGCCACAAGATCCACAGCCTTCCATTCTATGTTGAACTCCGAAGCGAGTGCTCTATGCCCTTCCATCACGCTTACGAAATGCTCACCAGCCTTCGCTTCGTCCGTCAGCCAGTCCGCGAGCGATTTGTGATAGGGCTTGATGACTTCCTGCTCTTTCTCACCTGAAACCGGAAAAAGCGAAGCCATCGGGCGGGTAAAATCTCGCAATTCCTCATCCTGCCAATTGAACAGACGCTGCAAAATCTCGACAGGCAGCGGTTCGCGGGCGGCGAGGATGGCCCGCAAAGCCGGACGCACATCCTTGCGGAATTTGTCCAAATCAGGAAACTGCCGCTGGAAGTATTGGCAAAAGATGCCGCCGAGGCCTTGCGGGAATTGCTCCGGGCAATCCAGAGAGAGATGGCTGCGATGAACATCGTCGCAAAACCGCTCGACATAGAGGAACACGCCCTCGCTTTTTTCCAAGATTTGCTCGACGAGACGGTCGGCATCCGGGCGGTTTTGCAGTTGCGTTGCCAATTCGCGGTGCAGAAAGTCGCTGAGGTCGGTGTGGTTGGATTCGGACTGGGTGTCGAGCGGGAAAGGATTCAATGCTTGTAACGGCGTTTTGACATCAAACTCCGGGCGGCTGGTCACGACAAGGCCCAGCCAATCCGGCAGACGCTGGGCATTTCGCGCCAACATCTCCACCAGCGGGTTGCGCCCGGCCTCCCCCGCTTCATCGAGAGCATCAATCACAATCAGAACCCGTTCCCGACCGCCGTGGAGAACTAAGCGCAGCGGATTGGCGAGGAGGTAGTCGAACAATTCCCCCGCGTCCTTCCGCTCCAGTTCGGCAATCTCCGGCAGAGTCAGCAGCAGCTTGCGGTAATCGGGGAGTCGCGTGGCGAGTTGGAAGGCGAGGCTGCGGACGACCCTCAGGGCATCACGATGGTCGGGCTTGTCCCATTCGCAGAACTGGGCGGCAACGACCGTGTCACTGCGCGTATAGGATTCCAAGGCAAGTCAAAGTTAACCAGCAAGTCTGCGGTTTGCAGGTTCAACCCTTCGGCGGCGGCATCG
>CAIZGN010000702.1 GCA_903932505.1 Candidatus Hydrogenedentota bacterium | reverse complement strand
CGCACTATAATCGGTCATATCGGAAGGAGTCAGCTGACCTATTGTCATATGGGTCGTGGTGAGATTGGGCGCCGTGCCGATGAGGTTCCAGCCCCATTGGTCGAGATAGTCTGGGGGTAGCGGACTCAACAGTAGTTTGAGATCCGCGTTCCGTTGTGCGGCAAGCTGCGGATTGATATTCGCTTCCGTCGCCCATTTGTCGGCGACAGCGACGATCCCGTTATACAACAAGGTGGTGAACACAGCTGGTTTTAAGGACACATTGGTCTGATTGGTCTGAAAGGTGATGAACCGAATCGTGAGTTTCTCCGCGAACGCCGAGAGATTGAAACCAAACTCCTTGGTCTTACCCTGCTGCGGTGGTTGAGGCTGAAAGAATCCATTCATTGCGCCTCCCCTTGGCGCGAAGTTCGGCTTCTTCCGGAAAGTTTAGTCATCAGCCGACAAATTTGAACTTGGCTTCATGAAGAGCATAGAGGCGAAGCTTGAGGAAATCCTGGTCGCGGAAGCCGAAGGCGCTGGAAAGCAGGCCACGGATTTTCCGATTGATGCCCTCCATTTTCCCGCTGGTGAGCCCGGTCTTGTAGTAAGCGAGGATGCCTTTGGCTTGGCGCAATAGAGTGTCGGCCATGGCGCGAAGTTGTCGGATGCCGCTGGCCTTGGCCTTCGCCGCCCATTCCCGCAGGAAGGTCCAGGCCGATCGGCCGTCCGGTTGCATCCACAGTAACCCGAGTTCTTCCTTGAGCAGATACGCACACTGCAGCGGTTCATTCAGGCGCAAGCTCCGCTCAAGGCGTTTGGCGGCGTCCTCGGCCAAATTGTCTTTGCGGTGCAGCAGCAGCCAGCGGAGGCCCTTGATGGCCTTGCCGGCCTCGCCCCCGGTCTCGCGGACCAGCTCGCGCCGTAGGTCGTCGAGGCGTTCGTTCATCAGTTTCACGACGTGAAAACGGTCAAAGGTCAGGATGGCGTGGGGGGCGTGGCCGCGGACGCTGGCGGCGTAGGCGCCACTCATGTCCATCGCGACGGCGCGCAGCCGGCCGCCGCTCTGTTTGAAACGTTTCCAGAATTCTCGCAGCGCATCACCGCCGCGACCCTCGCCGACCCAGATGATGCGACCGTTGTCGAGGTCCACCACCAGCGTCACATACTTGTGGGTCTTGCCCAGATAGATCTCGTCGATGGCGATATGCCGGACGTGCCGGTAGCCGATGCGCCGGTAGTCCTTTTCCAGCCGAGTCTCGACCACCGTCTTGATCGTATCCCAACTCAGATCCAGCCACCCCGCGACGTCCGACATCGTCATGAAGCGGGCCAGGTCAACGATCAGCCGGGCGAGCGCATTCGTGACTTTCGTGTACGCGTGGGCAAAGGGGGGGGCTGCTCGAACTCCACCCCCGTCGTCGTGTTGCGCCAGCGCGGCACCTTCACTTTCAGCACCACGGGCTTCAGGCCGATGGAGACGGTCCGCAGAGTGCGCCAGCGAAACCCATGGCGCACCAACTCTTCGCCTTCCGGCGCCAGAGGATCCACCTCAGGCTCCACTTCGAAAATTACCTTACCGCCTTCGTAACGAGTCCGCAGGTACCGATAGCCCCGGACGCCAAACGCGTGATAGAGCAAACTCTTCATGGCCGAAACCATGCTCGCAGTCGCTTCTGTAAATCAAGATCGGGCGCGAGACGAGGGGGTAGCAGCGGCTGCCCGAAAGCGGTCAAAGGTTAGCGACTGCGCGCGCGTTAGCGCGGCCGAGTCGCATCGGAGGGGCTCTGCGGTCAGGAAAGCACGCCGGACGCCCCCGAGCGAGCGAGGACGCGCGTCCGGGGGTAGCCCAACCCGCCCCTTCCACAGCCGGCTTGGTCCCGTCACCCGTTTCGATCCCGAGAAAATGACCAAACTTTCCGGAAGAGCCAAAAAATAAGAATGGTTTAACCGCCGAGCAATTTGCTGTCGAAGCTAACCACCACGACATTGCCGCGCTTTTGCGTGCAGCGGGTCGAAACAATTACGGTG
>CAIZGN010000701.1 GCA_903932505.1 Candidatus Hydrogenedentota bacterium | reverse complement strand
CCCTCAACCATGAAATCCCCCCCCAATTCAAGGTATGATCCCCAAGAACCTAAAACCGCAAAGGAAAAACACCATGGCCTTCAGCCCCGATCGCTACGATTCAATGACCTACCGCCGCAGCGGACGCAGCGGCCTCTTGCTCCCCGCCGTTTCACTCGGGCTGTGGCACAATTTCGGTGCACGCGCCGACCACGACAACTGCCGCGCCATGATGCGAACCGCCTTCGACCTGGGCATCACCCACTTCGACCTCGCCAACAACTACGGCCCCGGCCCCGGCAGCGCGGAAACCCGCGCAGGCCGCATCCTCCAAGAAGACTTCGCCGGACACCGTGACGAACTCATTATCTCCACCAAGGCTGGTTATCGCATGTGGCCCGGCCCCTACGGCGAATGGGGAAGCAAAAAATACCTCACCGCCAGTCTCGACCAGTCGCTCAAGCGTCTCGGGCTGGACTATGTGGACATTTTCTACTCCCACCGCCCCGACCCCAACACCCCGCTCGAAGAAACGCTGGGCGCCCTCGATTCTATTGTCCGGCAAGGCAAGGCGCTCTATGCGGGCGTCAGCAATTACAGGGGCGCGTTCTATGTGCAGGCCGAAGAACTGGTTCGCCAGCGCCAGTGGTCGCCCATCACCATTCATCAGCCCAACTACAGCCTGCTCGACCGCTGGATCGAAAAAGACCTCCTGCCCTACACCAAAACCTACCAGACCGGCGTCATCGTTTTTTCACCCCTTGCACAGGGGCTGCTTTCCAGCAAGTACCTCGACCCGGCCTGTCCGATTCCCGCCGATTCACGCGCAGCCGATCCCGATGGCTACCTGCGCGCGGAGAAAGTCACACCGGACTTGATCGCCCGAATCCGCAAACTCGACGTATTGGCCAAGGAACGCGGACAGACCCTCGCGCAGATGGCCATTGCCTGGGTATTGCGCGATCCGGACGTCACAAGCGCACTCATCGGCGCACGAACCCCCGACCAGATCCGCGACTGTGTCGGTGCGCTTTCCCAGACAGGATTCAGCGCCGAAGAATTAACCGCCATCGACGCCATTATGCCCGCAT
Organism: Candidatus Hydrogenedentota bacterium; assembly: GCA_903932505.1. Classification (GTDB taxonomy): domain Bacteria; phylum Hydrogenedentota; class Hydrogenedentia; order Hydrogenedentales; family CAIZGN01; genus CAIZGN01. Next base: position 1,654 of record CAIZGN010000701.1, on the reverse strand, counting down.
AGCCCACAAAACGCCCCGAAAGGTCTATTCCTGGTGACCGTATCTGCAATGGGAGTCCGGCCCGAGTCCAAGGCTTGGCTGGTACTGCTTTTGAATGCCCTCTATACCGTGGCGGACTTGTTGTGCGCCGCGTTTGTCGGGGTCTATTTCTATGTCGGCAAGATGGACGTGCGGATCGTGTGCTATCACTATCTCGCCCTCTATCTCGTCACCCCGCTCTTCTTTCTGCTCGCGGGCTGGTATTCACAAGCCCGCGACCGTGTCCACGTCTACCGCCTCGGCCTTGCGCTGCACGCCATGTATTACGGACTGCTCCTCTCCCTCGGCTATCGCGCCCCCGACCATGCCGTCGCCTTGGGGGCCCTGCTCGGTGTCACCTGGGGCTTCTACTGGGCCGGCACGAACACCTTCAACTACGACGTCACCACCGCCCGCTCCCGCGAGTATTTCTTTGGCGTCCTCTCCGTCATCACCGGCGTCTCGGGCCTCATCGCCCCGCTCATCAGCGGTTGCATCATTGGTTTCAGCCCCAGCACCGAATCCGGCTACCGCGCCGTCTTTCTCGCCGCAGTCCTGCTCTATCTCCTCGCCATCGCCTGCAGTATCGGCATCCCACACGACCGACAGCCCCGCCCATACCGCCTCAAGCGCGCCCTCTTCCCCGGCCGCGACCAACGAGACTGGCAGCTCATCATGGTCGCCGCAGCCACTCAGGCGGGCCTTATCCACATGTTCACCTTCCTCCTCGCCCTCCTCATGTACATGGAAACGGGCAGCGCCCTGTCCGTTGGCTTTTTCGCCGCACTCCAAGGCCTCGCCAGCATCGCCTCCTCCTACTGGACAGGCCGTTGCCTCCGCCCACACAACCGAAAGCGCTTCATGTTCTGGGGCACCGTTATCCTCATGACCGCCGGGCTGCTCATCACTGCAAAATTCTCCATACTGACCCTCGTGCTCTTCGGATTCCTCCGCTCCATTGCCGCCCCCCTCATCACCATCCCTTGTTCAGGGATCCGACTCAACGTCATCGACCAATGCGCCGAAGAATCCGCACAACGCATCGAATACATTGCCGCATGGGAGGTACCGCTCGCGGGTGGACGCGTCCTCACCCTGTTGCTTCTGTTGGTGCTACTGGCTGTCTTCCCCCAGCCCGTTCTCGCCATCCGCGCCGTCATGTGCTTCATCTGCACGCAATACGCACTCAACTACCTCCTCATGTCGCGGGTGTCCATCGCAAACGGCAAGGATTCCACCGCCCCTGATCCGGTATCATGAAGCCCCATGAAGAAAAAGTCGCTCGATAAGAAAAAACGCAAGCAGGTTCGCGATCGGCACTGGGAATCCGAGGCACAGCACGCCTTCGCCTTCACCCACGACCTCGCCAAACACCGCCGGGCCACCGTGCGCATGCGTCAGCAGACAGGGCTCGCCGACCCGCTGCCCCAGGACTTCGTTCCCAACGGCACGGTCATATCCCATTCCAAAAAGTGGGCTTTTGTCGAGCTGGAAGGCGAAGAACGATTGTGCTTGATTGACGAGCGACTCAAGGAACAGGAATGTACCCTCCTCGCCCCCGGTGATCAGGTCTTGGTCGAATTCGAGGAGGAGGACGCCTTTGTGCGCGGCGTCGCCCCTCGTCGCACAAAACTGT
>CAIZGN010000700.1 GCA_903932505.1 Candidatus Hydrogenedentota bacterium | reverse complement strand
CCTCAAGCAATGGGGACTCGTTTACAAGATGTATTCGAACGAGGCACCCGGTGCTGCCTATCCTTCACTTCAAATTAAGGCTTACGTGTACCCCGGCGGTGTTGGCAGCGTGGCGGACGCCGGGCCGTCCGTTGCCGAACTCTATCCCGAATACCTCACCGATGCCGCGATTTTCCAGTGCCCGTCCTCACCGGACTCTATAGCGGATTCGTACACCTCGGTCAGCGGAAAAATCCTGATTGGTACCTGCGACCCGAACGAAACGACCAAAACGGGCGAGAACTGTGACGACCCCAGCAGCTGCATGGGCGTCATTGACACCTGTTACGCATACTTAGGCTACATGTTCGACGGGACTGAGGTTACAGCCTCAGCCACCTCGGTGTCTTCGTCCGCACTAGGCTCTTGGAATTTCCCTGCCGGTGTTCTTGTTCAGCCTCTTGAATCGTGGAAGGCACTGGTGAATAAGGTGGATGCCGCCTTGCCCGCCTTTTTCTCGACGATGGACACATCCGTCCTGAACACCATCACCGCATCGGACTTGGATGTCCCCAACGGCATGGGGAACGGCGGGGGATCCACCCTGATGCACCTCAAGGACGGTATTGAACGTTTCCTTATTACTGACATCAACAACCCGGCAGCGAGTGCAAAGTCCCAGAGTTCCATGTGGATCATGTGGGATCGCCTGAGCACCAAACCGGCGAACTTTAACCACTTGCCCGGCGGTGCCAACATCCTGTACATGGATGGTCATGCAGAGTTCATGAAGTACTCGCAGGCGGGCCCCGCTCCGGTGAATCAATCGGTTGCGCTGTTTGACGCGACCATTGATTAATTGAGCCCCGGTCAGGACGCAAACGTGATGCGCCCTGTTTGGAACCGTTTGTGTGACGGCATGCGCGAATGAATGAGGCAGTTCGCGCGCGGGTCACTCAGTCCACGACAGCCATGTTTTTTCAGGGCTGCAGTGGAGCGGATACGTAAGCTGCCTCCATAGTAACCGGTTGACATCAACCAATGCACTCATCGAGAAAGGACATGTAATGAAGAAGAAATCAGGCTTCACACTCATCGAGCTGCTGGTGGTTATCGCCATCATCGGCATCCTGGCGGCAATCCTGCTGCCTGCGCTGGCCCGCGCACGCGAATCCGCGCGTCGCAGCAGCTGCTCGAACAACCTCAAGCAATGGGGTTTGGTCTTCAAAATGTACTCGAATGAATCCGGTGGCAATGCCTTCCCGCCCATCGAATTCGAGCAAGGCTGCGGAACTGCGGCAGATGACTTCTGCTTCGCGGCCGCCCCGAAGCTTACGGCCGTTTTTCCGGAATACTGTACGGATCTGAATATCTTTCTGTGTCCGTCCGATCCGAATAACACGAAGTCTGAAATGGATGTCATGAATCAGACCGAAGTGGCCACGAACGGCCGCGTAGTTCCGAAACATGGTGATGATGCGGATGCGAGCTACGGCTACTTTGGCTGGATGCTTGACCAAATCGGCGATGGTGATGCCAAAGCCATGCCGAACACCTTCATTGGCGTCATGCTCCTCAGCCCCAGCCCCCTTCTTGAAGGCCCGGCCCAATGGTACGCCATGGTTGACCAGCTCGTTCAGACCGCTCTTGGCAGCGGCACCCCCAGCTGGACCGCCGGCGAAGGCGACTACAGCGTTGCGGCCCCCTACGGCAATGCCGGTGGCGAAACCATCTATCGCCTGAAAGAAGGCATTGAGCGCTTCATGATCACCGACATCAACAATCCGGCCGCCAGTGCCAAGTCCCAAAGCACGCTGAACATCATGTTCGACGCACTGTCCACCGAAGTGAAGAACTTCAATCACATCCCCGGCGGCAGCAATGTGCTCTTCATGGACGGCCACGTGGAATACATCAAGTTCCCCGGCGCGGCACCGGTATCGAAGGTTATGGCCCAGGCCGTCGGCTCCGTCTTCAGTTGAGAACCTAACTCTACCGATTCTGCAAAGGGCCGCTTCCACGGAAGCGGCCCTTTCGCTTTATGCAAACAGAACGGGCGGAACGTCCGGTATCGGTCGTTCCGCCCGCAGTGTTCATACGCTCGACTACGGCTGCAAGGGCGAACCCTGCGGAAGCACCGTTACACGGGCGCGGGGCCGAAGGCCGTTCGCCGCTTCACATTGCAGCTCCAAGGTGTTTTCTCCGCTTGCCAGCTGCGTGTCGCCACCCTCGGGAGCCACTTCCTGCAGCTTCCCGCCATCGCTGCCATACACCGTCGCCGAACCGGTTCCGTTGTATTCGAGATACTGCCCACTCTCCAATTCCACAGGGAAACGAAGGCTTTTCTCGCCAACTTTGAGGGTTGGTTGGAGGAGTTTGCCCTTGATAAGGGGCAGCGCACGGGGCGCACTCACCACGCAGGTCGTTTCCTTGCCCACCGGCAGGTTGTTGTAGAACAACGACATCGATGACACCCCGGCGTAGTCCACGAATTCGCGGTAGATGCCATATTCGCCGCCGTACGGCCATTGGTAATCCTGGATTCGGTCGCTGTCGGGCTCGGCCAGTTCAAAGTAACGCCAACCCGTGAAATCGAGGGTAATGTAGTGATCCCCAAAACCGCGATAGGTTGTGTGCTCGGGACAGCGCAACTGCACGTTCAGCAGCGCCCCCTGACCATCGCCCTTCACCCAGATACCGAGACCCGGGGTGGCGGACCAGTTCTTAGGCGCGTCGTAGGTGCGTTCCAATTGGCTCCAAGCACCGGGAGCCGCATCACGTTGATTGGTGGCTCGATAGCTCAACCAAGGCCCGGAACCCTCAGGCGCACCTTCCGGGTGCTCTTCGGCGGCAAAGGTGGCAGTCACACCTGCCACAGTGCGAACAGCCGGGGGTGCTCCCTGCCAGTCATCCGCCACCACGACTTCCGGCGCGCTTGTGGGGGACATCTGCAGCAGTGCCTCAATACGCACATGCAGTGGTTGCGCCGCGAAGCGATTGGCCACTGTCCAGCGTGACGTGCCGTTATCCGAACCGTACACTTTGTGCTTGATGACATCCATGGGCGAGAATTGCGCCTCGCCCTTGGCATCACGCGACAGGGTGAAGCACGCCTTGGGCTCGCGCAGTTTGGCCTGAATGGATTCAGGCACCGAATGGGCATGACGCAGGGCCTCGTACTCACGGAAAATGGGGGCCAGACGCGCGAATGCCGGGGTTTTCTTGATGGTCAGCGGGTTCACCCCCATCAGGCTGAATCCCATGCCATTTGCCAGCCCTTTGCCCATCAGATACTCGATATCTTCGGGGAAATTGGGTTCAATTTGCGTCACCCACGGGCCGTCTTCCCACGTCTTTACCGCCCACCAGCCGAGATTCATGGGCAGATAGGTGTTCCACATGGAATTGTTGGCCGCGACGTGTACGTCAATGTAACGCTTGTGGTCACGCAACCCGGCGTCCCACGCGCCCATCCGCGCCCGCACGTACCACAGGTGATGATGGAAGGTGCTCATCTCAAACAGGGCCGGTTTTTTCAGGCGATTGGCGATTTCAAACACGAATTTCGATCCGTAATGCCAAGCCCACTCGGGGCCCGCCAGCACGCCCTCGCCATCCAGCGCGTCCAAGTAAATCATGTCAAAACCACACTCGTTGAACGCGCTCGCCGTGTTCGCTGCCACTTCCGTGAGCAGGGTGGAATCGGCATCGGGGGTGAACAGGCCGAAACACTCCTTCAAATGATGCACAGCGGCCCCACGCGGATGCGCGGACACCTTCGTGCCATACGCGCCGCGCGTGCACTCCACAAAGGCATAAGGCTCAGTCTTGCGTACCGTTTTGTAATCGATTAATTCATCCTCGATTTGAATCGTGGCACTGTTTTGCACGAAAAACCCTGTAAGTGCTGACATTTTCTCCGTGGTTTCCACCACAGGCGTTTCGGTGGCCTCGGCGGAAAGGTCGGCGGCGAGGGTAAACTTGGCGTCCTTCCCCAAACGCGAATCTGGCTTCGGCGTGATGTACGGAGAGTCCTTGGCAATAAAGAACGCGTAGGTGTGCAGCCCCGCCGAGATGCCTGCAGCATGAAGCTTGTCAATCACCGCCTTTACGCTCTCACGACCCTTGGGGAAGATCTTCGGATTGGGCGTGTAGTCGCCAAAACGGAGCGAGGTGCCGGTGTGGAAGTCGATCTGGTTCATCCCCAGCGACTGCACGCAGGCAATCCACGAATCCACCGTTTCTTCCGTCAGCGTGCCGAAATCAAAGAGATACGACCCCCGGTTAATCTCGGCGTCCATGGCAAAGGGGCCGCCCAAGTCGGTCTGCGGAATGTCTGGCCCGGCGTGACGCACGATTTCCTTCAGCAAATCACGCATTTTCGGCGCTGCACACCCCACCACGGCCACGCGTGCCCCCTTGATGCCGAAACGCTCAAAGGCATGTGCCTCAAGACGATTGACCGGGCCGGGAATGGTGGGCACATCGGTCTGCAGATTGAGGGCGAGAATGGAACAGGCGAAGGGATCGTCCTGCGCGGGTTTTACGCGCAAAGGAACCTCCAGAAAGGCCATTTCACTGATGCCTTTCCCCTCCACCGACACGACTTCCGCCGTGAAATACGACCCGTGATCCTCAATCTTGAGTTTCGCGCTCGCACCCGCACCGAAAGTCAGCGCGATCTGCCCGTTTTCGAGCTGCGCTGCAGTCGCCGGTTGCCAAGTGCCTTCCTGCTTCACCCTAGCAAAGGGTTGGGTGGAATTGGGCGTCAAATAGTCTACCCCGGCGGCTCGGTCTGCAAAACGGTGCGTGACCGCATCCGCGCCAAAGACCCACGTGAGGTGGGCCGTCTCGACGGTGAATTCGGATGCAGGCGCGCCCGCCGCCATCCCGGCACATAACAGAATTCCAATAAAAATGCGCATGAGCTTCTCCTTCGTTTGCAATTGGGCCAGTCCACCCCGCCAATTTCATGGCAATACCCCATGAAAAAATCCAGGCAGACAAGAGTGGGCACCTGACGGCAAGCACCCTTCCTCCCATCATAGTACGGGCTCCGTCCTAAAGTCCATCCCCTAAAGCCATGCAACGCATTCGTGCGAAAACAACCCCCGACAGCTGCTCTTCCCCTGTTTTTCGCAGAAAAACACCCCTCCCAATGACCAAGATTCCCGTTTCTTCTTGAAAGAAAGCCTGAAGATTTCGTATACTTGCAGGGATTATTTGGAGGAGGCGGCGCAGTTTGCGTCGATACTTCCCGCACGTATTGTGCAAAGCTGTGGTAGCGACATTATGTGCTATTGCAGCAACCCATACTACCTTAAGGAGAGAGAGACCATGGCCAAGAAGAACGTCTACTTTTTTGGCGGCGGCAAGGCCGACGGCAAAGCGGAGATGAAGAACCTGCTGGGCGGGAAAGGTGCCAATCTGGCGGAAATGGCGAGCCTCGGCATCCCTGTGCCGGCCGGCTTCACCATCACCACCGAGATGTGCACCGAGTACTACAACAACAAGGGCAAGTTCCCCAAGTCCCTGGATGCCGAGGCCAAGGCCGCGATGGCCAAGACGGAAAAGGTCATGGGCAAGAAGTTTGGTGACCCCAAGAACCCGCTGCTGGTTTCCGTGCGCTCGGGCGCGCGCATGTCGATGCCGGGCATGATGGACACCGTCCTCAATGTCGGCCTTTGCCCCAAGACCCTCCCCGGTCTCATCGCCCAATCCGGCGATGCCCGTTTCGCCTATGACTCCTATCGTCGTCTCATCATGATGTATGCCGACGTGGTCATGGAAAAGGCTGCCGGTATCGAGCCCGCAGACGGACACGGCGTCCGCCTCCAGCTTGAACATGCCATGGAAGCCATGAAGAAGGATCGCGGCGTCACAGGTGACACCGACCTCACCGCTGAAGATCTGCAATCCCTGTGTACCGAATTCAAGGTCATCGTGAAAAAGGTTCTGGGCAAAGTCTTCCCCGACGATCCGCAAGAACAGCTCTGGGGCGGCGTCCGCGCCGTGTTCCAGTCCTGGAACGGCAAACGCGCCATCGCCTATCGCCGCATCGAGAAAATCCCCCACGAATGGGGCACAGCGGTGAATGTGCAGTCGATGGTCTTCGGTAATCTCGGCGAAAAGTCCGCCACCGGCGTGG
>CAIZGN010000699.1 GCA_903932505.1 Candidatus Hydrogenedentota bacterium | reverse complement strand
TGCCAGTGCCACCGACGGTAGCCCCTGCGGCAATCAACTGTTCGCAATGTGGCTGCCCAATCGTCGGTGGAACCGACTTCTGCTTGATGTGCGGAACACCCGTTGCACCGACGAAAACCCAGGGGGGAAAGCCCGCCGCTGCCCCCAACACCACTGCCGATACCACCCCAGCCTCAACCCGCAGCGCCCACCGTGATCTGCCCACAGTGCGCCAGTTTGCTCCCTGATGGAACCCGCTTCTGTACCGTGTGTGGGACGCGAATCCCCAAGTCAACCGGCGCGCCCGCGCCGCCTAAACCTCCCACTGCACCGACGAAAACCCAAGGCGGTAGCCCACCGCCGTCCCCAGCACCACTGCCGATACCAGCGCAGCCACAACCCGTAGCGCCCACCGTGATCTGCCCACAATGCGCCAGCTTGCTCCCTGATGGAACCCGCTTCTGTACCGTGTGTGGGACGCGAATCCCCAAGTCAACCGGCGCGCCCGCGCCGCCTGAGACTGCCGCACCGAACCACCAAACCCTTACAGTGACAGCCATCAACGCCTTTATCGAGCAAATGGGCAACCTCGACGATGCCATTGCCCAACAAGCGGCGCATCAACTTAGTCTCGCTGGCCCAACCATTGCCCCAGTGCTGCTCGACGCCCTGGGGAGTGGGAAGGGCTTATTTGGCACGGGCAAGGTTGCGGAACAGCGCCGTCAGTGGGCGATTGCTGCCTTGGTTGAAGTTGGTGCCCCTGTAATCCCCGATCTGATCAAGGTGCTGGGCAACGACAATAAAAAGCAGTGCGAAGGTGCCACCATCGCACTGGCGCGGATTGGCGCACCAGCGGTCGCACCGCTCATCGGGGCGCTGCCAAAACTTGCCGACAATAGCTATCTTCCGGTCGCCCTAGCCAAAATCGGCCAGCCTGCCGTCCAACCACTGGCGCATTTTATGCGAAACACTGAAGCAAAGACTGCGAGCTGGAATACGGCTGATATGGCGTTGTGTGCGATTGTCGGGGCACCAACCCGGAGCGAGATCAGTGCGCTAGAGCAGCGCTCGCGGATTTCGCTGTGGGCCTTTTGTATTGCTGGGGGCCTCTTCTTCCTAGTCGGGGCGAGCCAGAGCTTACAGAATGGGTTGCTGATTGGTCTATTCTTTGGTTATCTGGCATGGTCAGTCGCCTGGGGCGGGTACATTGGGTGGCTGGGCGTGATCTTTTCGGTAATCATCGCCCCCTTTGCGGCGCTAAGTCACCATCTGGAGCGCAAAAAGAAGACCAAGGCCCGCCTCCAGTTTGAGGCGACGCACCTTGCCCGAACCATTTAAACAGGGAAGTAACCCTATGCGCCCACATCGCTTCGTTGCCTATATCACGCTGTTGGCCGTGCTGGGGATCGCCGCACTGCTGCCAGGGAGGGTGCCGGAGGTAGGGGCACAGGATGGCCTACCCACAGTCCATCAGGCGTTCGTATCGGTTGAAGGCATAAACAAGGTCGCCATCATTGATACCGACAGCAATGCGCTGATTTCCCGTGACCTGCGTATGCCCACGCATCCTGGTGCCGGTGCCATCACGCCAGACGGCACGCGCCTATTCGTGCCGCATATCGGCAATCCAGGTGCCGTCCTGGGCTTTGATACCCAATCGCTTGAGCAAGTTATGTCTATTCCACTCGAAGCCAGTGACTTGCGCGGGGCCGCGATTACGCCCGATGGCACACGCCTCTTTATCGCCGACAATGGGCGTCGTACCGTTACGGCGCTCGATCTTAGGGCCAACAGCATCCTCACGACTATTCCGCTGGAAGGACACCCCGAACAGATCGCGCTGTCGCCAGACGGCTCACGGCTGTATGTTGCCGCTAATCACCCTGATCTCAACTATGTTATTGACACCAATGCACTCAGCATCATCAATACCTTTCAGTCCGGCATCTATCCTTCAGGGATTGTCGTCAGCCCTGATGGGCTACAGGTCTATGTTGCAAACGCTGGTGACAGTACGGTCACTGTTTTTGCGACGGCTGACCAGCATCTGGTGCAAATCATGCCAACGCAGCCCGGATCGAACGCGCTGCTCCTCACTCCCGACGGCAAGAAACTTTACTGTACAAATTTTGCGAGCAAGAGTCTATCGGTGCTTGATGTGGCAACCCAAACCACCATCGCCACACTTGGACTGAACTCGCACCCGATGGTTGCATCAGCCGCCACAGCCGACGGTAGTCGGATCTATGTCCCCCTGGATGGTGGTCAAGTCGCCGTTATTGATGGTCTGCGGAACGTAGTCCTGACGAACATTGATACCGGGGGTCGGACGATGGCGGTGATGACGCCTCCTCCCCCGACTGCCACCGCCGTTCCCCCGACTGCCACCGCCGTTCCCCCAACCGCCACCGTCGTTCCCCCAACCGCCACCGCCGTTCCCCCAACCGCCACCGCCGTTCCCCCAACCGCCACCGCTGTTCCCCCAACCGCCACCGCTGTTCCCTCGCTTGGTGCAGATTGGCAGACACCGACTGGATCACCCCAAGCAGAGCATCAGATGACCGGCCAGATCGCCTATGTCCGCGAAAAGAACCTTTACCTCCTCGATCTGGCGACACGGACAACGCACCAACTTACAAGCGATGGCAAAGACAGCAACCCGGCGTGGTCGCCCGATGGGCAGTGGCTGGCCTTTGCCCGCGACAGCGACATTTACAAGCTGCGGGTGGAGGGCACGGCGGCGGGGGCGTTGGTGCAGGTCACCACTACCTCTGAAAAAGAGCTACTGCCATCCTACTCGCGAGAGGGGACGCTCTTTTTTATCCACATGACCACGGATGATTCGGGATATCCCCGCTACGACATTATCGGGAAGACAGATGACAGGGAGTATATCGCGTACAACAGCGCCCAGTCGGATCTCATTGGCTTCTTTGAGCCATCGAGCCTTGACTTCTTTTCAGATCATCTGTTCGCACTAACGGAACCGCAACCGTCGAATGTGCAAGTTTACGTTGTTGATATCGCTAGTGGCGAGCCACACGTTTCGCTGATAAGCACAAGCCTTGTGCAGCGAGCGCCTTTTTCATGGGTGGCCTATGAAGGGCGCTGGTCGCATCAGAAAGGTGAGCTTGCATTTACCGCCTCCGAGTCATCAAGTTCCGCTAGTTCTGCGGGAATGCTGCGCTCTACGATGCTAGGGCACAAGGCATTTGATGGATCGAATGCACCCGTGATACCTATTTGGAGCGCTGAGGCAGGCTCGGATGATTGGACATCGCTAGACTGGTCGCCGG
>CAIZGN010000698.1 GCA_903932505.1 Candidatus Hydrogenedentota bacterium | reverse complement strand
TTGCGTGATCAGCCCGTTGGCCTTCGCTGTTTTGGTCAGCAGGCGGGCCTCGGCGATGGTGTGGCTCATCGGTTTCTGCACGCGCACATGCTTGCCCAGCATCATGGCCGTGTAGGCTGCGGGGGCGTGCGTATGGTCGGGCGTGGACACCGTGACGGCATCGACCTCGTTGGCGATTTTGTCCAGCATCTCACGATAATCTTTGAAGTGCTTGGCGTTGGGGATTTTGTAGAAAGCTTCCTCGCAACGTTTCCAGTCCACGTCACACAGCGCTACCACGTTTTCCTTGCTGCATTCCATGATGTCGCCGAAGCCCATGCCACCCACGCCAATACCGGCGACGTTGATCTTGTTGTTCGGGGAGATTTTGCCTGGGACGACCCGGGCGGTATTAACGCGCGCAGTCGTGCAACCGGCCAGCAGTGCGGAAGTGGTGGAGGCGGCGAGAAAGGCTCGCCGGGAAAGCTTGTCGTGGCTCATGGAAAATCTCCTTGTTGAATGACGTGACAAGACACGGTAGCAAATGTGGGCAAGCAAATCCACCCTGGAGTCTATTCCAATACCCGAAAAAAGGAAGGGGCGGTGGGTCTTGGGTACCCACCGCCCTTTTTGCGGGGAGCGTCTAAAGCCGTCATCATCTTAGGCGCAAGATGAAGATTCTGAGCGTTTTTCGTTGAAACCGTCGTTTGGGCTGCGGTCGGGCTTCAATTTCGCTCGGTTCTGCTAGGCTGTTGGCCTCAGACGCCGAAGCTCAATATACCACAACATATTGTGATTGTCAACCCCCTTAGATCAACTAATTGAAAACAATATATTGTGCCCTATTTCGGCCTATATGGTTATATACACGATTGGTTGTGCTTTCCGCATCCACGTTCCAATCGTCTATTCAGGCGGTCTTTCTATATGTAGAGGTTCATAAAAATAAGCTATATCCAGCGAAAACGGGCTCAACCGCCCATTTTCATGCGACGCAAAGCCATCAAAACCGCAAGGCTCGCTCCCCAGAGCACAGCATCGTCCCAGGTCTTTCGCGCCTGCTTGGATGTGGTGTTCTGGAAACAGCCCGTTGTGGGGTTCGCAGCGGGGGCACCCAGTTCTTCGCGGCTCAGACGTCCGTTCCCATCATCATCAAGGACGGCAAATTGTTCGGCCGCCAAGTCCTTGAAATGCACCCGGGCTTCCGTGAGAGTCAAGCCTCCGTCCTTATTGACGTCGAGGGTGTCGAACTCTCGCAAGAGGGCGCCCCGTATCTCGCCAATGCGCCGGATGTCCCAAGGAATGACCACAGTGCCACCCGATTCGCCTTCCTCGGTGTTGCCATGGTCGGCTTCGCCCTCGCCCTCCGTGGGCCCGGGGCCGCTTTCGCCTTCACCCTCAACCTCGCCTTCGGGCAGAATTTCGCCCTCCTCCGGATTCGGCACAAGGTCGGCGATGTGCCCCTCCGCCCGGGCGTAAGTGCCCGGCGTGTAGACTGCGGGGCCGCTCGAGTACACCTCGTTGATGACAAGCGTCGTCTCATCCACCGAGAAGTCGATGGTATTCGTGAAAGCCGATTTCGCGCTGAGGGGAATATACATCCCGGTGCTGTCATAGATGCCCAGAACCGTTGCGATGGCAAAACCAGTGCTCGCATCAATAGTGTATTTCCCGAAGGCACGCGGCACCCACCAGTCCGAGTTATCCGGCTCGGAAACCCAGGATATGATGATGCTTGGAGCGCTTAGGTCGTATCCGCCATAGCAATACAGGTCTAGGGCATCGCTTTGCCCCAGCACTTTCACCGGGGTATCCTCCACGCGTATCCAACCGCCGGACGGGAAAACCTCGGTGCAATCCGATTCAACATAAACTCCGCGCGATTGCAGGGCCGGAATTTCAACTTCGCAGGCGGTGGAATTGAGCGGGTTGGCGCTAAGGAAAAGGGCATCTCCTTCGGCCAGTCCCGGATTCTCGGAAAGAGGCTCCACATCGCTGATCGCATTCCCGGACAGATTGATGACCGCGAGATTCCACAATCCGCGCAGGGGGCCCGCATCGTTGATGCCGTTGAACTCCAGACCGAGTTCCTCCACACTCCACAGTCCGCTCAACGGGCTGATATCGGTCGCGTGATTGTGTCCCAGAGACAGGGTTCGCAGCGCATCCAACCCGGCGAGGGGACTGAAGTCGCTGATGTCGTTGTCGGAGAGCGACAGTGTCTCCAGCCACCAAAGCGAGGACAGGGGCGAGATGTCCGAGATGGCGTTGCTTTCCAGCCAGAGCCCGCTGAGGTACCACAGCGAAGACAGGGGAGTGATGTCCTTGATGAGGTTGCTCCCGAGCCACAGGCTCTCCAGATACGGTATCCCGGACAGCGGAACAAGGTCGCTGATGCGATTTTGATCCAGCCAGAGGCTCCAAAGATTGACCAGCCCGGCCAAGGCGTCAATGTTGACGATCTTGTTGGCTCCTAGGTCCAATTCCTCCAGTTGCGTGAGGGTGGCTAGCGAGTCCACTGAGACTATTTCGTTATACCCAAGATACAGTGCGCTCAGATTGACTAACCCGGACAGGGGAAGCACATTAGCGATCTGGTTCCCCCCGAGGTCGAGCTCCGTGAGGTTGACCAGTCCGGACAACGGCGCAAGGTTCGCAATCAAGTTGTTTGGAGCCCACAGTGTCCACAGTCCATCCAAGCTGGAGAGGGGGCTGAGGTCGACAATGTTGTTGTCATCAAGGTAGAGACCCTGAAGCAAGGTCAGTCCCGACAACGCCACCACACTGGAAATCTGGTTACTACCCAGATCCAGTTCCACGAGGGTGTGCAGTCCGGAAATGGCCGAGGGATTACCGATATTGTTGGCGTAAAGGTAGAGATACTGAATCGACGACAAACCGGACAAAGGACTCACGTCGGCAATGGTGTTGCTGCTGAGGTCAAGATCGACCAGCGAGGTAAGTCCGGCCAAGGCGCTGATATTGGAAATGAAATTACCCGGGAGGTTCAGAAGGTTCAGGTTGTTCAGGTTGGTGATGGGGCTCAGATCCACAACCGAGTCGTAGCTCAGATCCAGTTCGAGAAGCGCCCCGAGATTCTGCAGCGCGGAGATATCGCTCACATCAGGATTCCCGTCCAGATACAGGTATTCAAGGCGGATCAGATTGGACAAGGGCCCCAAATCGGAAATGTAGTTGGACCAGAGACCCAATTTAGAAAGATACACAAGATTCTGTAGGGGGCTGATATCGCTGATGTAGTTGTCGCCGAGATAAAGCGTGGAAAGGGTCGTAAGATTCGCCAGCGGGCCCAGCGTGGTAATACTGTTCGACGACAAGTCCAGTCGGACAAGATTGACGCAATGCTCAAGACCCGTCAGGTCGCTGATCCCCCAATAGGAGGCGTCCAGATCGCCCAGCGCCTCCAGACTCGCCGCTTCGATGGGGCCGAAAGGCTGACCGATCGCATAGCGGATGGCCGTCTCCAGGTTGATGTCCGGGAAAAGCACGCCCGTGGCTTCAGGGGGATCGGCCACACCCGGGTCAGTACCCTCGATGTATTCCTGAAGGTTGTTGCGCCCGTCCTGATCAGGGTCGCCTAGGGGGCCGTTGTCGTCATACGGGTCGAGCGGATCCAAGCCGTAGACATTCTCAAACATGTCATCGAGCCCGTCATCATCCGAATCGTTGTCGAGGAAATTCGGGGTGCCATCGCCGTCCGCATCCATGCCCCCTTCCTCAACGTCGGATATCCCGTCACCATCACCGTCGAAGGTCAACGGTTGAACGTGGACGTAGGGCTGGGTGTAGGCTTCCTGGTCGGCCTCCGCATAGGCGCACCAGAATTCCAGCGCGGTCGCGTCATACACCACATCGACCACGTTGTCGCCTTTGATGGGAATGCTGTTCGCCAGTTGAATCATCTTGGCGGCATTCAAGGCACTCCAGTTGTCGGAAATGAACGGGAAAGCACCGCGCCCCTCATCCTGATAAACCACGCTGTCGATGATATCCGGAAACAGTTCATCCGTGGGATCGTTGTCGGTCCACACGATGAGGTCATTGGGGGGTGCCTCGGGGGCGTGGGCGAGGATCTTCACGGCCCGCAGCTCGTGACGTCCATCGCCAAACACATAGTGATACCGCTTGATCCGCTGGGCATTGGATAAAATGTCGAGCGCTTCGGTGAGCGAATGCGCATCATAAAGGATGTTGCGGAAGAGGGGCATGAAGTGGGTGCCATTGAGGTCGTAGGGCATTTCGCCGGAGGGCGAATCACCCATTTCGGCCAGCACGATACCCTCCATGTTCATGCCGGTATGCGAACCCACCAATCCGGCAAAACCGACGTTCACATGGGCCACGCCTTGGGCGGGCAGGTAGAGCACAATCAGGGGGTAGTTATGCGCGCCGATACTCATGTCCCAGTCCAAGTTGCGGGTCTGGTACAGGTGCCCGTCTTGGGTGGCATCCCCCCAGGCTGCAATCGAACTGCAGGAGTAACTGTCCGCAATCATCATGGCATGCACCCTGCGCAAATCGGTAACGTCAATGCCAGCGCCATCGGCCACCCCCATGATTTCCATCTGGTAGCGACCATCGGTGTACGGTGCCGTCGCGGCCCACGCGGCGTCCAGCATGTCGTTGTAACCGGCATCGGAAAACACCTGCGCGAGTTGCCCCACGAATTCGGCCGCCTCGTTTCCCATCTTGGCCCCGTATTCCACGCCCATTTCATACGGGGAACCGCCCACCACCAGCACCGGTATTTGCTCTGTGCCGGTTCCCACATACGTGAGATAACTATTGCTCGGTTGCGCCTGCGCGGGAAGCATCGTGCAGACCGTTATCATGAGGAGCATCATCACACCAACAAAGTCTCTGATTTTCATCGTTCAAGTCCCCGAGTTGTGGTTGAGAAAACTACCTGCTGGATCATTCTACTGCAAGACCCGCAAAAAATCACGTGATCCGCTCATTTATTTTACCGCCACCAGAAAATGGCGCGACGCGACCGGGCTTGGCCCGATCGCG
>CAIZGN010000697.1 GCA_903932505.1 Candidatus Hydrogenedentota bacterium | reverse complement strand
TTTATAAGCATCTGCCCAAGCAGAACTGCAAAGAGTGCGGCTTGCCCACCTGTCTGGCGTTCGCAATGAAAGTCGCTGCGGGCCAAGGCAGCCTCGAGGAATGCCCCCGACTGGACGAGAAGGCCAAGACCGAGCTGGGCGAAGCGAGTGCGCCACCGCAGCAGCTGGTATCCTTGGGCGCGGGCGATGCAGCCATCCAAATTGGGCAGGAAACCTCCCTGTATCGGCACGATGACAAGTTCTATAATCCCACGGCAATCGCCGAGTGCTTGAATGATCAGTTGGACGATGCGGCCATTCAGGCGCATTGCCAGGCCGTTCGCGCGCTGTCCTTTGATCGTCTGGGCAAGACCGTCGGCGTCGAGATGATTGCCGTGATGAACGCCTCGAACGACCCCGCCCGCTTTGCCGCCGCCGCGAAAACCGCGTCAACGGCTTGGGGTAAGACCTTGGTGCTGATGTCTCCGAATGTGGACGCATTGCGTGCGGCGGGCGAGGCCATCAAGGCCACGCGGCCCCTGCTTTGGGCGATGAACGCGAGCGCGAATGCGGACGCGGTAATCGCGCTGGCCAAGGAACTTAATCTGCCCTTGTGCGTGGAAGCCCCAGGTTTCGAACCGCTGGCCGCTATCGCGAGCAAGGCGCGTGATGCAGGGATCAAGGATCTGGTGCTTTCGCCCGGCATTACGGACGCGGGCAAAGGGCTTGCGTTCCTCAGCCAGAGCCGTCGTGCGGCAATCATGAAGAAGTACCGCCCCATGGGCTATCCCGTTGCGATGATCGCGATGGACGGTGATGCCGATGTGGCGACCGTGGACGCGTGCTGGTATATCCTGAAATACGCCGGTATCGTGGTCACCAATGTGATGCAGCCCGCGCGGGTCTTGGCCATGATGGCCACCCGTGGCGACATCTACACGAATCCGCAAGTGCCTGTGCAGGTCGAGTCCGGTCTGCACACGGTGGGCGATCCGGGCCCGGATTCGCCGGTTCTCATTACGACCAATTTTGCGCTGTCTTACTACTCGGTGGAATCCGAAGTTTCTTCGGCCCGTATTCCCGCATACATTTTGGCGGTCGACACCGAAGGCACGAGCGTACTGACCGCGTGGGCGGCCGACAAGTTTACCGGTCAGTCCATCGCGCAAGCCATCAGCAAGAGTGGCCTTTCCGAGAAGGTTAGCCACAAGCAGGTTATTCTCCCCGGCCTCGTTGCGGTGCTCAGTGCCGGCGTGGAAGAGGAGTCCGGCTGGAAGGTGATGGTCGGCCCGCGTGAAGCCTCCGGCATCGCTTCCTATCTCAAGAGCCAGCTGAAATCATGAGCAAAACTCCCGACATAAACACGGTCTCGGTGTCTTTTGCGCCGATGGATATCACCGTGAGTGTCGAGTTGGGCGCAACCATTCTGGACGCGGCCCGCAAGGCCGGAATTATCGTCGAAAGCCTCTGCGGCGGCGATGGCGTCTGCGGCAAGTGCCGGGTGATTGCGCGCCGTGGCCTGGTGGAGGGCGGTACCGCCAACTTTCTCTCTCGCGAGGAAATCCGCGAGGGGTATGTGCTGGCGTGCGAGGCCCGTGTGCAGAGCGATCTGCTGGTAGAGGTTCCGCAAGTCTCGCAAATGCGGCCGCGGCCCCGGGAGGTCGATATTGCCGAACAGCGCCTGTCCGAGGACATGGCGTTGCAGCGTCAACCGGCCAAACTGAACCCGCTGGTGCACAAGTATGGATTGGAGCTTTCCAAGCCCACCCTTGAGAACAACGGGGCGGACCTGGATCGGCTGGTGCATGCCTTGGGCAAGATCAACGGCACGGGCGAGTATCAGATGGGTCTCAAGGCCACGCGCAGTCTGGCGTCCGCCGTGCGTTCGGCCAATGGCCACGTGACGGCGACCACCGCCTATCGCGGTCCGTTGACGGAAATCACGGATGTGGTGGCGGGCGATTCGAGCAAGGTCAATTTCGCGGTGGCCATCGATGTGGGTACCACGTCGGTGGTTGCGCATCTGGTGGATTTGACGACCGGTCAGACTTTGGGTGCTTCGGCCAAATACAATGGCCAGGCGGTGTATGGCGCGGATGTCATCCGCCGGATCATGTACTGTTCCGAACAGCCCGATGGCCTCATGCAGTTGCATGCCATCATCATTGATGACATCAACACGCTGATTCAGGAACTTCGCGAACGCTTCCGGCTGGCACCAAAGTGCATCAGTCTGGCGGTAATCGCTGCCAACACCACGATGGTGCACACGATTCTGGGTCTCGACCCGAGTTACATTCGCCGCGAACCGTATGTGGGGGTGGCGTATCAGCCACCGCCATTCCGTGCGGCTGAACTGGGCATATCGATTGATCCGCGCGGGTTGCTGTATTGCCTCCCGTGCGTGAGTTCGTTCGTGGGCGGCGACATCACTGCGGGCATCTTGGCCGCCGGGATGCACGAGTCCGATGAACCCCGGATGCTCATCGACATCGGCACCAATGGTGAAATCGCTATCGGGAACAAGGACTGGATGGTGTGTGCGAGTGCCTCGGCGGGCCCGGCCTTTGAGGGGACGGGTACGCGGGACGGCATGCGCGCGATGCGCGGGGCCATCGATCACGTGCGCGGTTGGTACGGCGGAGACACGCTGAGTTTTTCGACGATTGGTGACGCGGCACCCAACGGTATCTGCGGCACTGGCTATATTGATCTTTTGTCACACCTGCTGCGGGTTGGCGTGATCGACAAGATGGGCCGCCTGAACATGTCTTGTGGCAGCGACCGGATGCGGGTGAACGCGGACGGCACGCCGGAATTTGTGGTGGTTCGCGCCGGTGAAAAGGGTGCGCATCGCGACTTGGCGGTAAGTCAGGACGATGTGGCAAATTTGACGCGTACCAAGGCGGCTGTCTACGCAGCCTCCAAGGTGCTCTTGAATTCGCTGGGCTTGAGTCGTTCCGACATCAAGGAAATTCTAGTGGCGGGCGCGTTCGGCTATCACCTCGATCTTGAAAACGCCGTGGCGATCGGCTTGTTGCCGGACATTCCCGGGGAGAGCCTGCGGTTTGTGGGCAACACCAGCGTCGCAGGCGCAAAACTCGTCGCTTTGAGCCGGGAACGTTATCAGGAAAGTCAGGATATCAGTCGGGCGATTACCTATTTCGAGTTGAGTACATCGCCCATATTCATGGAAGAGTTCACGTCTGCGTGTTTCTTCCCCCACACCCATATTGAAGAGTTCCCATCGGTCAAAATAGAAGCCGTGGGCGGGAGATAAAGCATAGATGAGCGTAATTGTGGCAGTGACCGGCAAGGGCGGGGTCGGGAAATCGACGATGGCGGCGTGTTTGATTCGTTCGGCCATTGAGGGCGGCTTGGCCCCGGTGTTGGCGGTGGACGCCGATCCCAACAGCACTTTGGCGCCTATGCTAGGCCAGAAAGTGACGGCGACTATCAGTGAGATCCGCGATGAGGTTCTCAAGGAGAAGGCGAATGTCACGGGCATTTCCAAGGAGCGTATCCTTGAAATGAAGCTACAGGAATGCATGGTGGAGGCGAAGGGCTTTGACCTGTTGACGATGGGGCATCCCGAAGGTCCGACCTGCTATTGCTATGTGAACACCCTGCTGCGCGGAGCCTTGTCCACGATGCGGGCCAACTACAAGATGACGTTGGTGGATAATGAAGCGGGGATGGAACACCTGTCGCGCATGAACACGGACAACATCGACTGCATGGTGTTCGTGACGGAACCCACGATTTCGAGCACTTGGGCGGTGAAGCGGACGTACGATCTTTCGCTGGGTCTGCCTGTGGAAGTTCGGCGGAAGGTATTGGTTTGGAACAAGATCAGGGCCCATGGCATTCCGGAAAACGTGCGCGAGCCGTTGGCCGATTGCCAGTTCGATGAAGTCATCGAGGTTCCCATGGATGAGAATATGGAGTTATTGTCCATTGGTACCCGGGACGTTTTCTCGCTCCCGTTGCCTGGGCCGGTCAATCGCTTGTTGGACGCCTGCGGCCTGCGCGCCTAAAGGCAAAACCTGTCAATGATGAAAGGGTCATTATGAATCCATCGGAGTTATCGTTAGGATGGAAAGCCGCTGTGAACGAGGTGGTCATCGGTGCCACTGCGGCGGAAGGCGGAACGCGCGGCAAGACGGTCAAGATTGGCGGCTCCCAGTGTGTTCCTTGGCTCGGGTTTGACGGGCCTGTGGGTCATCGCCCGGCGCTGGCCATCGAGATTTGGGACTGCGGCGGAAGCTCGTGGGTAGAACAGTTGCAGGAAGCGTATGGCGCTTCAATTTCGGATCCAGTGGAATGGGCGAAGGCTGCGGCCGCGCTCAATCCCGATCTGCTGTGCCTGCGCATGATGGGGACGCACCCCAGCATGGACGATTCCAGTCCGGCGGAAGCGGCCGAGAAAGTGCGCGCCATCTTGGCTGCCGTCGACATCCCGCTGATGATCTGGGGTTGCGACGTCGACGAAAAGGACAACGTCGTGCTTCCCAAGTGCAGCGAAGCGGCCAAGGGCGAGAACTGCCTGCTGGGTTCGGCCAAAGAGAAGAATTACCGCACGCTCGTGGCTTCCTGTCTCGCGGACGGGCACAAGCTCATCGCGGAATCCCCGCTCGACATCAATATCGCGAAGCAGGTCAACATCCTTGCGAATGATGTGGGCTATCCGCTTGAAAACATCATCATCTATCCGACCACGGCGGCCTTGGGCTATGGGTCGGAATATGTGTTCAGCATCATGGAACGCGGTCGCCTCGCGGGCCTGAGCGGCGACAAACTCCTTCAACAGCCGGTGCTTTGCGACGTGGGATCGCAGGCGTGGCGCGCGAAGGAAGCTGTGGCTTCCGAAGACGCCCTGCCGGGTCTGGGTGCGCCGAAAGAACGCGGACCGCTGTGGGAAGCGTTGAGCGCGACCAATTATCTGCAAGCGGGTGCCGACCTTATCGTGTTGCGCCATCCGGAAGCCATCCGCACGGTTCAACAGAGCATCGAGCGGCTTTACCAAACTGCCGTGGCGCAATAATGCGTCCGGCCGCACGCGAAAAAGGAGACAGGTAGATGTACATTATTGGGGAACGCATTAATGGCATGTTCAAGAACGTGCGCGCTGCGATCGAGGAACGGGACAAGAAAGTCATTCAGGATTTAGCTTTGGCCGAAGTGGCTGCCGGCGCGGATGCACTGGACATCAACGTGGGGCCCGCCAAGGCTGACCCGCTTGAAGCACTGTATTGGCTGGTGGACACGGTTCGCGAAGTCAGCGACAAGCCGTTGGCGATTGACAATCCCAAGTGGGAACTCATGGAGAAGGTCATTCCCCGGGTCAAGGGGAACGGCATCATCAATTCCTGCAAGGCCGATCCTGAACAACTGGAAAAGTATTTGGGTCTGGCTGTGGAGAACGGTGTGGGCCTCATCGCGCTGACCATTGACCAGCGCGGCGTCCCGGCCGACACTGAGACGCGCGTGGAACTCGGCGCGCAAATCGGCGCGATGGCGCAAGACGCCGGGTTGCCGATGCACGACCTCTTCATCGATCCGGTCATCCTGCCGGTGAACGTCGCCCCGAAACAGCCGGAGAATCTGATGGCCGCATTGCGCCAACTGGCCATGCTGAGCGATCCGGCCCCGCATTTCGTGGTCGGATTGTCGAACGTATCGCAGAACTGCAGCAATCGCCACCTCATCAACCGCACCTATCTGGTGATGGCGATGACGGCCGGTCTGGATGCCGCGATTGTGGATCCGCTGGACACCGAACTGATGAACCAGGTCATTACGACCGAGCTCCTGCAAGAGAAGATGATTTACTGCGACTCCTATTTGGATGCTTACCGAATGGCGAAGTAGGCAGACCAGGAGCGTATGAAATGGCCATGCATTGCCCGGGCCGGGACTCAAACACCAAGCTTGACAGCGAAGAGGTGCCCTGCCCGGGCTGCGGCCGTTTAAACGAGATGTTTGGCGACGAGCAGCGAATCCATTGCCGTTGCGGCGCGTGGGTCTTTCGTGATGTCCTGCCGTCGTGCGCGCAATGGTGCCCGGCCGCCGCAGAGTGCTTCGGGGAAATCAAAGGCTTTGTCCCAAAGTCTGCCACCCCCAGTCTGTCCTGCACGTCCGAGGAACTCGAGCGCTTTAAGCAGTTGCAGGCCCACGTAGTGAACAAGCTCGCCGCGTGCCCGCATCCCAAGCATAAGCATGCGGACGCGCCGCCGACAGTGGATTCCGAATAAGTACCATGCGCCCACCC
>CAIZGN010000696.1 GCA_903932505.1 Candidatus Hydrogenedentota bacterium | reverse complement strand
GCGAGCCCTTGTTCGGCGGCGGTCATTTCGTCCTTGGATTGCGGCTTCAGCAGGTGAGCCAGCAAACCGGACATCTGCGGCATACCGGCGTATCCCTGCACGCCTTTGAGCGCGGCGACACGCACGGTTTCATCCGCGTCATCAGCCGCAACCTGCATCAGCAGATCGACCGGAGTCGGCAGCGCACCCTGGCCGATCAGTTCGACCGCGATGCGACGAATTTGCGCGTCGGCGCTTTTCAGCATGGTCTTAATGGCCTCATCCCCGTCCTTGCCGGGGAAATAGCTCAACCCTTCCTTGGCCGCCTTGGCCAAGTCCTTGTCTTCGGAAGTGACAAGGCCGGTCAATACGGGAACGGTGGGGGCATAGGCCAGTCGCACAGCCGCACGCAAGGCAGCCACCTGCACATTGACCGGTCCCGCTTGCGCTTCTTTCAGTAGCGCAGGCCCGGCGGAATCCTCACCGCGTTCTCCGAGGACCTGCATAATCTGGATTTTTTGGTCGGGCGAAAGCGAGGGCAGGATTTCGGCGATGGCGGCGGAGGTGGCACCCTTCCCTTCCATTTCATGAGCGATGCGCAGGGCAGCCGTGGCGAGGACGGGTTTCTCTTTTTGGATAACGTCCACGAGCTTGGGAAGAGCTTCCTTTGGCTCGCGGGTCAACAAAGCACCGCGCAGTGCCGCCGCGCGAATCGGATCGGGCAGTGCGGTGACCGCATAGACCTCATCATAGAGCTTGGAAGCAGCCGCAGCTTTACCATTGGCTTTGGCACCATCGGCGGCGGCAAGGAGCCCATCGGCCAGGGACTGCATAATCGAATAGGGAAGTCCGGGGGCGACGATGGCCTTTTCGAGCGCAGCGACACCTTCCGGCGCGGCGATACGACCGAGGGAACGCGCGGCGGCCTCAGCCACGAAACCATCCTTATCAGCGAGCAGCGGAATGAGTGCGGAAACAGCACCCGCGTCGCGACGCACTCCCATCGAAGTGACAACGCCCGCTTTCAATCGGCCCATGCTCTTCTCCAATGCGCGGCGCAGAATGGCATCCGCCTCATTGCCGGGCATGGGTTCTAGCGCATAGCGAACCATGTCCGAGAGCTTTTCGTCGCTCAGCAACGGCTCAAGGATAGGCAGCGCCTTCTGGTCGCCTGAAATGGAGATAAGACGGCATGCCTCAGCCTTTTCCGCAAAGCCCGCATCCGACTTAAGCACCGCAATGGGATCCGTTTGGGCCACGGCACCCAAACAGAAGATAAGAACCAATACTGTGGTCACAATATGCTTGCGCATCATTCAATTCCTTTCCGGGAAGCTGTTCAGCGGTCTAGAACTTCAAAAAAAGCCCAAAGGGCTGCAACCGGTTTTCACACAGCCCCAAAGGGGCGAAACATGCGACTCGACGAACATCGGTTATAGCGCCCACGGAGCACGTTCGGCGCGCGACAGCAACCGGTTCGCTTCATCATCATTCACGAAACGCTCGGCCTTCGGGTCATACACAAGATCCCGTCCCAACCACATGCAGATGTTCGCCGCATGAACCGTGCACATCGAATGGTGCATCACTCGGGGATTGGCCACCGCTTCCTGCCGCGATTTTACGCAGTCCAGAAAATTTCGCATATGATCCAGGGAACGTCCCGTGCGGGCCTGATAATCGCCGACCACCTCGCTGAATTCGGTGAGCAGCTCCGGCGAGGAAACGTCTGGACGGGTATAGCCATCCGCCGCAGCAACCCATCCCCGCTCGCCATTGAACAGCTCCCCACAAGAGCCGTGCCAATATTGGTCGCCCCGGGCGAGAATCATTTTCTGCCCCGTGGCAAAGTGGCAGACCATGCCGTCGCCGCTGTCATTGTCCACATACTCATACTTGATGGGCGAGGTTTCCCCGAGGCCCAGACCCATCTGGGCCTGCGCAAAGGTGTGCGCACCCCATTCACCAATGCAGCTGGTGTGGAAATCATAGTCGCCGCGCCAGCCGCCCCGGACATAGCTCTCGTTGTACGGCCGCCACGGGCAGGGTCCGAGCCACGCATCCCAATCCACTTCATCCTTCGGGGGTTCGGGCTGCGCTTCCTTCCATTGCCGGGGCATCTTGGCGGTATCCCACGGCGCGATGTGCGCGTAGGCCTTGTCCACCTTCCCCAAGCGTCCCGTGCGCGCCATTTCAATGCAGAAAACGTGATTAGGCTCACTTACGCGCTGAGTTCCCGTCTGATAAACCCGGCCATAATCCGCCGCCGTCTGAACAACCGTCCGCCCTTCTGCAATCGTCATGGTTGAGGGCTTTTCCGTGTAGACGTCCTTGCCCGCGCGCATCGCGCGGATCGAGGCCTGCGCATGCCAGCGATCGCCTGTGGCAATCAATACGGCGTCGATGTCGGGACGCTGCTCAAAAAACTCGCGCATGTCCGAATACATCGCGCAATCCTGATTGCCGTTGTGTTCATCCACAAAGGCCTTCACTTTGAGGCGTTGCTTCTTCTGGATATCGCAGATTGCCAAAACCTGCACATCGTCAAAGCGGATCATGCTGCGCAGGTCATCAAAGCCCCGGCCTTGAATACCGATACCGGCTGCGGTGATGCGCTCCGAGGGGGCCACCGCCCCGCCCTTTCCCAGCACCGAGGCGGGCACAATCATCGGGGCCGCCACGGCCGCCGCCGTTGTGACCAGAAATTTCCGGCGATTCATCTTTCCACTCATGCGTTCATTCCTCCCAGCGCGGCCCGGCCGCGACCGTTATGATCCCAAGCGGCCAGAGAAACCGCCGTATGTGCTGATCCCCAAAACAACCCATTGTGAACCTCAGAGGTAGGCGAGGTCAAAAATCCGACGATGCCCAAAAATCACTTCCACGAAACATTTTGTTCCCCGCCCCCCTTTGTGCCAAACTAAGGGTGTTCCACTACGGAGTCTCCCTCGCGCAGGATTCAGCGCGGTTCGAAGGGCATTCCGGTGGATCTTTGGCAAACCAGGAGGAATCCCAAATGACTTCATCACACCACGTTTCGCGCCATCTTCCGGGCGGCATGGAACTTCTATACGAGGATCAGGACATTCTGGTCGTCAACAAGCCCGCTGGACTCCTCACCATCAGCACGGAAAAGGAACGTCAGCGCACCGCCTATTACATCCTTACGGATTATGTCCGCAAAGGCAACTCGCGAAGCCGCTATCGGATTTTCATCGTGCATCGGCTCGACAAGGACACCTCCGGCGTACTTGTGGTCGCCAAGACCGGCCCCGCCAAGCGTCAGCTTCAAGGAGAATGGGAAAGCACGAAAAAGCGCTATTTGGCGATTGTCCAAGGCACGCTTGAGAAGAAAACGGACACCCTCTCGTCCTATCTCGCTGAAAACGAGGCGGGCTTTATCTATTCGACCAACAGTGTGGCGCGGGGCAAGCTATCGCACACAGCCTATGCCGTAAAAAGCGAACAAAAGGATCTCACCCTGCTTGAAATTGAACTGCTCACCGGCCGCAAGCATCAGATTCGTGTCCATTTGTCAGATATCGGGCATCCGGTCGCCGGGGACAAAAAATACAACAAGGTGAAGGACGGTTTTCCGCGCCTGGCGCTCCATGCCTGGTATATCACCTTTGCGCATCCGCACACGGGCGAGTGGATGGAGTTTACGGCGAAGCCCCCCTCCCATTTCTCCCGCTTTGCCGCCGCCATCAAGGACAACGACCGCCCAATCCCCATCACCCCCGCTCCGCGAGCCACCTCGTTGCCTCTAAAGACCCCCGCCCCCCCTAAGAATCAAACAGCCCGTCCGCAGACCGGTACAACGGATCGTCCCAAGCTTTCCCCCCGACCGGGTTCTGCTCCCGCACGCCCCCCCCATGCCCCATACGGACGTCCCGACAGCGGTAGCGTCCGCCCCAAAGCCGTTTCTGGACATCCCGCCACTTCTTCGCGGCCCAAGTCCGCACCCGGCCGTCCCGGCAGTGGCACAGTTCGTCCCAAAGCCGCCTCTGGACATCCCGGTGCCCCATCGCGACCCAAGTCCGCATCCGGACACCCAAGTGCGGCTACGCCAAAGCCAAAGTCCGCCTCGGGCCGACCCGGTGGCTCCTCATCACGACCCAAGACTTCCTCCGGTCGTCCCAAGTCCTCCCCGACAAGGCCCGGTGGCAAGCCGCGCCGATAGTTTTTCCGGGCCTAGACTCTGTGCGAGGACCGCGCCATGCCCCTTTTGCAGGCGCAGTCCTCGCGTTTCGCCCTTCTCACCGGAAATGAAAAACAGAATAGCCCCTCCCCACCCCACTCATGCCATGGCCATTGCTGGACTCCCGAACATGCTTAATTGGTCGTTCTGAAGGTTACGTCCGTAGGTCGTCAACCAGATATACTCTCCGGGAATCTCCCCTTCGCCAACCACGGCGACCATTTCGTCCGCGAAAACGAAGAAACGAAAATACCAGCTCTTGATACCCTCAGCCCGACGGTGTTCGTAACTGGGGCGATAACCCAATTGGAGCATTTCCTGATGCGACAGCTGGCGACTGCGCGAAAACCACACGTGTGCCAGACCGCTGGTCGGACGGAAACCCGCGAATTCGCGCATCCTTTCCAGCGCGTGTGTCGTGACGATAAATGACTTTGCGCCACTAAGTTCAAGAAAACGGTTTCCTACGATTCCCATGAATTCAACCTCCAGTTAGACGGCCCATTCCGTTCTACCCTCTTATAAGCATCCCGCATGCCAAAGTTGAATAGACTTCGGAAAGCACTGGTATAATAGGGGTTGCCGTGTCAACCATCCCAGGGCGGTCGATATTTGATGTTTATTCATTGAGCAGACCACTCAAACTTTGAGTCTCATTTTCAGGCATAGCGCTGCGAGAAAAGTTCACCGAAAAATACTGTCCAAACCCCTTGGCCTCCGCCTGTTTCCTTGTGGTATGGTATCGATTCAAACCAGTTGGAAAGGGTAATGGCATGCTGGGTCGTCTTTCGGCATTATTGATGGGAAGCACTTCCGAGGCGCGGCAGTTGGATAATTCCAACCGTGTGGCCTTGGCGACATGCGTGGTTTTGATGGAGGCCGCCGGTATTGACGATGAATTCACCGGTGAAGAACGCGCCCACATTCTGAAAACTGCAGAACGCCGATTTTTACTGCCGCCCGAAGAGGCGGAGTCCCTGCTGGCCGAGGCCGCCGCCACCCGGGCGCAAAGCAGCGACCTGTGGAAATTCACCCATGAGATAAATCAAGCCTTCTCAACGGAAGATAAGATTTCGATCATGGAAGAGGTTTGGCGTATCCTGTACAGTGATGGCTCGCTTGATGGTCGCGAGGATCATCTCGCGCACAAGCTGCAATCGCTCCTAAATCTGAATCACCCGCAACTCATTGGCGCCAAGCTCAAAATTCTCGAGGAACGGCGCGACGGAAAGGGATCGGATAATGACTAAGCAATGGATCTGGATCATCGCAGCGACGTTGTCGCTTTGCGGATTGGGATGGGCGCAGGATACCCTGCCCGGGGCAGGTGGAGATACGGGCAAGGCGGTTCTATACCGGGACACTTGGGGCATTGCGCACATTTACGCCCCCACCGTTGAATCGGGCGTCTATGCCATGGGCTGGGCACAGGCGGAGGATCGGCCCGAGGAACTGCTGAAGAACATCATGCGTGCGCTAGGCGAAAGTTCTGCATTTGACGGGGCTGCCGGCATTCAGGCCGACATGGTCGTTCAGTTGTATGACCTCTACGGAACGGTCAAGCGTAAGGCCGACGAGTTGCGTCCGGAATTGTGGGGGTATATGCGTGCTTACGTCAAAGGCGTCAATGACTTCTACGCCGCCCACCCGGAAGACGTTCCCGAGTGGTGGAAAGGGCGCCAGGTTGATGAGTACATGGCCACTGCCTTTGGACGACTCTTTCTTTACTCGTGGTCGATAGACGACGCCTTTGGCGACCTGCAGGCAGGCGGCATAAAGCCCGGCTATGACGCCCCGCAGCGAGGCTCGAATCAATGGTCCGTCTCCCCCGCGCGCAGTGCTGTAGGTGCCCCCATGCTCTACATTGATCCGCATCTCTCGTGGTGGGGCTCTTCACGATTCTGGGCTTTCCGCATCCATGCCGGTGCGCTGCAAGGCAGCGGCGTCACCCTGCCCGGCTTCCCCTATATCGGCCTGGGCCACAACGCCAACATCGCCTGGGCGATGACTACCGGGGGACCGGATACTGCCGATATTTACGAATTGACCCTCAAGAAGGACGATCCTGAGAAATACCTCTACGATGGCGAGTATCGCGCCTTCGAAAAACGGGAGGCGAGTATTCCAGTCAAGGGTGCCGATGCCCTGAAGATCCCGCTCTACATTTCCCACCTAGGCCCGGTGGTGGCCATGCGCAATGGAAAGGCCTATGCCGCTGCCATGGCCTACACCGATCAAGTGCGGGTCTTTGAAGCATGGGACAAGCTCAATTTCGCCAAAGATTTTCATGGTGCGGTGGAAGCCATGGAAACCCAGCAGGTCTTCCCGCAGAATGTCATGGTGGCCGACACCTCCGGTAACATCTACTACCAGCGCACCGGCCGCGTGCCCAAACGCCCCTCGGGATACGACTGGAGCAAGCCCGTGGACGGCTCGACCTCCAAAACAGCCTGGCAGGGCTTTCACCCCTCCTCTGATTTTGTCCAGATTCTTAACCCCCCGCAGGGCTACATGCAAAACTGCAATATTTCCCCCGATGTCATGATGGTGGACAGTCCCCTTACCCCCGATAAATATCCCGCGTACATTTTCAACACCTCGCCGAAGGCCCTCAATCAACGCGGGGCGCGCGCCCTTCAACTTCTCAGCAAAGACAGCGCTGTGACCATCGAAAAGGCGCTCGAATACGCCGTGGACACCCATACCTACGGTGCCGACCGATGGGTCGCCGCCCTCAAGAAGGCGGACGAAAACTCTGGGCAAATCTACCGCAGTCATCCCGGATATGCGGAAGGTCTCAAAGACCTGCTGGCTTGGGATGGAGAAGTACGGCCAGATTCCACCGGTGCTTTGAAGTATTACTACTGGCGCAAACAAATCGAGGACATGTATTCGCAGGAAGACCGAAGGGGTCCTGAGTCGATGATGGATGGCGGATATCTGGATGCCATCGGCAAGCCCCTGCCGCCCATGGACCTTTCCGGTGAAATTCTGGATGCCGTAGCCTCCGCCTTCGACTCTGCCATGGACGCGCTGCAGAGGGATTACGGTCGCCTCAATGTGCCCTATGGCGAAAAATTTCGTGTCGGTCGCGATGAGAAGTCCTGGCCGGTTGGTGGCGGGGATGACTCGCTCACCACGCTGCGAAACATGAGTTACGGCCAGGAACGCCCCGACCACACGCGATGGGGACAAGGCGGACAGACCTCGACCCAGCTCTGCGTCATGACCAAGCCCGTCCAAAGCTGGATGTATCTTCCGGTCGGAGAAAGTGACCGACCGGGTTCTCCCCACTACCGCGACCTCGCCGAAAAAGCCTTCAGCCCAGGTAAACTCCAACCCACCTGGTGGACGCCGGAATCCCTCAAAGGCCACATTGAAACAAGGACAGTACTTGATGGCGCACCCCGCTGATACTCCACGACATCCCGTGTGGTCCATGTTTGACCGCATCGCGCACCGCTATGACCTGCTGAACCGGCTCTTGTCCTTCGGTCGTGATGTGGCTTGGCGCAAGCAAATCGCCCGCCACCTGCCCCCGGGTACCGCCCTCCGGGTTTTGGATCTCGCCACCGGCACGGCCGATGTGCTCCTTGAGAACAGCCGGAGAACCGGGCGGATTGCCTGGGGTGTGGGTGTCGATCCTTCCGCAGGGATGCTCTCCTTCGGTCGAAAGAAACTGCGGGAAAGTGCCCTGTCCGGCAAACACGCCCTCGTGCGCGGTGATGCCGCCCAACTGGGCCTTCAATCCGAGATTTTCGATGCGGTGACCATTGCCTTTGGCATCCGGAATGTAGACGACCCCTCCGCAGGCTTGCGTGAAATGTGCCGCGTGCTCAAACCGGGTGGTCGCGCGCTGGTGCTGGAGTTTTCACTGCCCGCAAATGCCCTGTTCCGTGGGGTGTACCTTTTTTATTTCAGGCACGTGCTTCCGAGAATTGGCGGCATTATCTCCGGTGATCCGGCTGCCTATCGCTATTTGAATAAGACGGTGGAAGCCTTTCCCTACGGGGATGCCTTTTGCCGCTTAATGCGAGAGGCCGGGTTTGCCCAAGCCGAAGCCCTTCCCCTCACCTTTGGAATAGCCACGCTGTATATCGGCGAAAAGGCCGGCGAGTGAGCTCAGGCCTCGGGGGAGGGTTGCGCGCTACGAAGCAAATCATTGGCTTGGCGAAGACGCTCACTCAGCGTCACTAAGATATTGGCCAGAAGCCGGATCGACACTTCCTTCGGCATGACGTCATGAAAGACGTCCCACGAAAGGCTCAGAAGGCTCGCGTGGGTGACTGCGTGCGCAAAGGCACTGCGCGGGGCATTGCTGACCAAGGCCATTTCGCCGAACATGTCCCCGCTCGTCAGAACGGCCAACTGCCGCATGCCATCGTGGATGGCCACTTCTCCCCCGAGAATGACGTAAAGCTCCGAGCCGGGTTGCCCTTTCTCAAAAATCACATCACCTGCCTTGAATTCCGCCGTGATCCCACGGGAAAACAACTTCGCGACATCCTCGGGGCCGACCCCCTGAAAGAGGTCGATACGACGAGCCAGCACTTCATAGGTATCCCGCATGCTGTCCATCATCACCGATGCCATCTCCTGCATCATCAGGTCCGCATGGGTGTCGGCTGTAGGGCTGTCGCTGCCGCTGGGAGAATCCGAGTCTTCTCCGGGCAATCCGAACACACTGTCCACGATGGAGTCCTCATCTATGGCCACCGCATCGGGAATGTACTCCGAGTCGTCCAGATCTTCCACAGCAACGGTCGTGGGTGCAGGGACTTGTGGCAGCGCAATCTCGAAGGGCGAATCTTTCGGGGGGGTATCAGCAGCAAGTTCGATTTCTTGAGGACTTGCCACATTAGCCTTTAGTCCGAGACTGGCCAATGACATTTCAGAGTGTTTACTCTCCGTCGTCGTGCCAAAGTATTTCTCCGTCACCGTCTCGAAGTGATGGTACGCACACAGAATGGGTTTGACCCGCAGTTCTGGACAAAGGTCACGAACAGCCTGTAAAGCCTCTGCATTCAAGGGATTCACCATGGCCACCGTGAGGTTATGCCCCATCTTGTCAATGGGAAGAAGCCGATATTTTAGGCATATCTCTGCCGGGATCAAACTAAGAATATTGGGATCAATGAGGTAATCAAGAAGGCTCAGGTGGGGAATCTTGCAGTACTTCGCAAGCACCGACAAAAAGGAATTCTCGTCGATGATACCCTCCTCAATGAGTATTTCACCCAAGAAAGCACCCGTCTGATTTTGCTTCGCTAAGGCACGCTCCAATTGTTCTTGGCTCACCTTGCCCTGCTCGAGCAGTAATTGCGCAAGATTTTTTGGGCGAACCGCGTTATCGCCCCCGTTCTGAGCTACAGGTGCGACCGGCGCATTCGCCTGAAGCGGCGGCGCGATGGGGTCTTCGACCGCAGAAGGGACGATTTTGTCCGGCAATTTACTCTTGGTCCATCTTAACATAGGTGGTCTCTCGCGTACTTTCCATTGAGCCAAGCCGGTTCCCTTGGAGCCGGACAATTAATGGTAACACCGGGGCGCAGAGGCTATCAAATTGGATGTCGCCGGGCAATAATAATGGATTCTAGAGGATTGGGACTCAGGTCACAACCAAGTTTTCCGCACTTTGCACTTCTCGTTGAAGCACGGAGAGTACACCGGAAAACCGCTGGGCATTACCTGGGTCGGCGCGAACAAGCGCCTCATGCGCACTCAACAGTGCTCGACTCATGTCCTTCCGGGACATTGGCGCACCATCCGCCTTCCGCATGGAGGAGGGTAGGGGGCGGGCCTTCGGTCTAAAACACAGGAGGACACTGGTCAATCCCAACTCGCTCATGAGCTTGAGTATGTTGCGCGGAACATTCTGCAAGTGTATCTGGAATTCCGGTTCTGTTTCCGCATGGGTACACAGGGTATGCAGCACTCCCATGAAGGTACTGTCCAGATGGATGCAATGCGCGAAATCCAATACCGCAAGCCTCGTCTTCTCAGCTTTGGCCTGTTGAATGAGCTCGCTCAGTTGATGGCTTTCCTGCCAGGTTCCTACCCCCAGCATTTGCACATACAGACAATCATCCTCTGTGGTGCTGGCGACTGCGTTCCCAGGTTGGGATATGTCGTTGGTCTTTTGTGGCGGTGGGGTCAATAGCGGTATGTCTGCAGAGGACTGCGGGGTGATGCCCAGCGCGAGAACGGTGCAGTCATCCGCAAAAGGTCGGGAACCGCCAAATTCTTTGAGCGCTTGATCCAACAGGCTAACCCATCCCTGCACATCGGCAATACCGCGCTTGAATCCCGCACAAAGGCGACCGATGCCGAAAAACTCCCCGGAGGCATCCTGAACATCCGTCGCCCCGTCCGTGTGAAAAACGAGTACATCCCCCGCACTCAGCGTGCTTGTGGTGGAGTTGTACTTGACCGTCGCATTAACTCCTAGTGCGGGCGCGGAATGGCGCAGTTCACCCGTGGTGCCGTCGCTGTGAACTAACTGCACGGCGGGATGCCCCGCCGAGGCGAACTCAAACTCCAAGGTATCGATGTTCAGCACGGCATAGACCATGGACACGAAAAACTCATGCCCGAGCGGCTCGCTAAAAAGACGGGCATTGAGTTCACGCAGCACATGTCCGGGAGCCGACGGCTCACCATCTTCTTGATGCAACAGAGACTCAACGGACAGCTTTAGAAACACCGTAACCAGGGCGCTACTGACGCCATGCCCCGCCGTGTCCGCGATATAGAGTCCCAGTCGCGAGGCATCCAACTGAAAAACATCAAACAAATCGCCACCGACCTTTCCCGCCGGATAGTACAAGCCCGCAAGGGAAAGTGTTTTCCAGAAGGCCAGTTTGCGGGGAAGCAAACTTTGCTGAATGCCCTGCGCCTGATGAAGGTCTGACTGAAGGGCACGCGTCTGTGCCTGCAAAAGATGGTGGGCCAATTCCAGTTGTCCAAGGCGATTTTCCAACTCAATGTTCTTTTCTTGGATTTCCTTCATCAGCAGGTTGTTGCGGTCGAGAAGCTCCTTGTGCGCCAGGGCTCGCCGCACTTTGCTCACAAGCATTTGATTCTCAACCGGTTTCAGGCAAAAATCAAAGGCACCCCGTTCCATTGCCCGAATGACATCATCCACGCGCGTGGTGCCCGAAAGTACAAGCGAAACCATCTGCGGACAGTGTTCTTCAAGCCACTGCAGCATCTCAAAACCGTCAAATTCCGGCATGTACAAGTCAACCACAACGACGTCGAACGATTGAGCTTGAAGCGCCTCCAATGCATCCTGTGCGCGAACGAATCCCTCAACAGAAAATCCGGCCTTATCCAGATAATACTTGGATAACGCTAAAATGCTGGAGTCGTCGTCCACGATACAGATTTTTCCGGCCATGATCCTTCCTCGTGGTAGTTACCTGTGAAAGTCGCCCGGTGCCCACCTTGCACCTCAGTACTCAAGGGAGGTGTCGCAGAAAGCCGCGGTTAGCGGATGTCCGCATCCAACCATTTGATAACAGCCATGACGCCCCGAGCTTGTTTTAGCATGGTGGCCTTCAACCCCTGTTCCCGGAGTTTTGCTTTGGCATCATGCCGATCCTTGGCGACGACAATTCCCCCGACAAAAGACTTCTCGTCATCGCCTTCCGCGCGTA
Organism: Candidatus Hydrogenedentota bacterium; assembly: GCA_903932505.1. Classification (GTDB taxonomy): domain Bacteria; phylum Hydrogenedentota; class Hydrogenedentia; order Hydrogenedentales; family CAIZGN01; genus CAIZGN01. Next base: position 4,615 of record CAIZGN010000696.1, on the reverse strand, counting down.
TCGCGTGATATTCGAACGTGGCCATATCCGTTCTCCATGCCTACAGGCCGCCGATTAATCTACGACACAGAACCCTAAACGAGGACATCAGAACCCGCAGTGTGAAACGGAATCCATGACCACTCGCAGTCTGCTAAATTCATTGTAACACGTTTCTGTCTTGATGCCAACCTGCCAAAAGCGCGTCCAACCAGAAAAAAAGGAACCGCCTGGACTGCCTTTGCTGAAACGACTGGCCACGAGCGCCTCAAAGCAAAGATATGCTAAACTCTGCGGGTTCCCTCAATAAACCGGTGCCACAACGCAAGGAAAAGCCCACGGTATGGAGTCCATCAACCTCGCCCTGTCCATGCAAGGCGTTTCCAAACGTTTTCCCGGCATGCTCGCGGTCGATAACGTCGACCTGGATCTTCATGCCGGGGAGGTTCATGCCATCATGGGAGAAAATGGCGCGGGCAAATCCACGCTCATGAAAATCATCACCGGTTCTTTCAGCGATTACACCGGGGTCGTCAAAATGGGTGGACGTCCGGTTGCGCTCCATTCCCCCGCCGCCGCCAAGGAATATGGCATTGGCATGGTGTACCAAGAGCTAAGTCTGGCCCCCCCCATTAGCATCGCGGAGAATCTCCTTGCCGGACGCCTTCCCGCAGGCCGTCTCGGGCTGCTCGACCGCAAGGCAATGGCTCGGGAGGCCCGACATTGCCTCAGCGAAGTGGGATTGGACGTGGATCCCTTCAAGACCGTGGAGGAACTCAGCCAGCACGAGGCGCAGCTCGTCGAAATTGCCAAAGTGCTGGGCAATCGCCCCTGCATTCTCATTATGGACGAACCCACCTCTGCCTTGTCCCAAGACGAGGTACAACGCCTCTTTTCCATGATTCGCCACCTCAAGAATCGAGGACTGGCCATCGTCTACATATCCCACCATTTGCCCGAAGTATTTGAAATTGCGGACAAGGTGACGGTCATGCGGGATGGCCGAAAAATTGCCACTAAAGAAATACACGAACTCACCCCCCGCTCTCTGGTCCAAATGATGGTAGGACAGGATATTGATGAGTTCTATCGACACCGGGAGGCCAAGTCCGGCTGGCTTGTGCTTCAGGTCAACAACCTGACCCGCCTTGGTTTTTTTCACGACGTGAGCTTCGAATTGCACAGTGGCGAAATCCTGGGAATTGCTGGGCTCTCGGGCTCCGGGCGCACTGAACTTGCCCGTTCCCTGTGCGGACTCGACCCGGTGGACGCTGGTCAGGTCTTTCTTGAGAATGCCCCACTCAAGCCGGCCAACTACCCGGACACCCTTCAGCGCGGCTTGGTGTATTTGACCGAGGATCGCAAGCAGGAGGGACTATTCCTGCGGTTGTCGGTCCGTCGCAATGTCATCGCCTCCATTTTCCCCCTCCTCACCCGGTTTGGAATCTATCGCCCTGAGAAAGAGACGGCGGTTGTCCGGCGTTGGTCAGAGACGCTTGGTATCGCGGCTGCCTCCCCGGATGTCGGGGCGGGCACCCTTTCCGGCGGCAATCAACAGAAGGTTCTCTTGGGCAAGTGCCTGGCCACAAATCCCGAGGTGCTCATCCTCGACGAACCGAGTCGCGGTGTCGATGTTGGCGCAAAGCGCAAAATCCACGAGGCTGTCATGGCATTGGCTGATAGCGGTGCCGCCGTTCTCCTCATCAGTTCCGACCTTCCAGAGCTTGCGGGATTGTCTAGCCGGGCATTGATTCTACGAAACGGACGGCTCCTAGGGATCCTTGAAAAGGCGGAACTTTCCGAGGAGTCCTTGCTATTGGCCGCCAACGGTCATTGGGAGCCTTCCCATGCCTAGAACCGCATCCCCAAAAAATATCGTCTCGGCCGCCGTGGAGTCTGCCGGTATTTATCTGGTCGCCCTCCTTCTCGCTGCAGGATGCGCTATGGCGTCCCCGGACTTCCTCACACCGGAGAGTTTTCTTCGCATTTTAAGTGCCGTGAGTTTGCTAGGGATCGTTGCGGCCGGAATGGCCTTTGTCACCTATTCTGGAAATATGGCCGACCTCTCCATCCCCTCCATCATCGCGTTTTCAGGCATTGTTACTGTAGCCGCACTTCCCCTCGGATTACCGCTTGCCCTGGTCTGTGGAACCCTGGCAGGACTGGCCGTCGGGGCCATGAACGGCCTGGTGGTTGGCGTCTTACAGGCCAATCCGATTTTATGGACCCTCTCCGTGGCCTTTTTCATGGAAGGATTCATGCGCTTTGCCTGGAGCAACAACCAGCTGTATCCAGATACCGCGCTGGGGACGCCCGGGGCGTCCTTCATTCATATTTTCCGATTGACTATCGCCGGAATCCCCCTGATTGTGCTGGTCATGCTCGGATTATTCGTGGCCGGGCATTTTCTGATGACCCGCACCCGTTTTGGTAGGGAAAGCCAGCTCCTGGGCTCCTGCCGGGCGGCTGCACTCACGTCCGGCATTCGCGTCCCCAAGGTCGTTTTCTGCAATTTTCTGCTGGCCGCCTTTGCCGCATCCATTGCAGGCGTCTTTCTCACATCCATGAATAAACTCGGGGTCTTCTACCTGGGGCAAGGGTATGACTTCAAAGCCGTCACAGCCGTTGTGCTGGGCGGGGTCATGCTCAGCGGTGGGCGCGGTCATCTGCCAGGCGTCTTTGGGGGGGTACTCGTCATTGGACTCCTGACCGACCTTATGCAGCACTTGGGTGTCACCGCCTTCCGGCAGAACATTGTGACAGGTATCGTCTTTATCGCCGCTGTAGGCTGGCAACAATACCGGTTGCGTGCGCAGGGAAAAGACTACGCCTAAGGACTCATTTCACGCGGCTCAGGTCGCTCATGAAACTGGGGATTTCTACGAGATTGTCGCGGGCATTCTCGAAAATCCCAATCCTCTTAACTCTGCATCTCTTTCGCCACCGTGTCCCTCAATAGCACGAACTGCCTGTTCAACTCGGGCAGATTAACCTTGGCACTTTCTCGGTCGCCCCCCTTCAACGCTTTCTCCAAGGTCAAGGCTATCTCGCGCATGGCCTGTCCGCTCACATTGCAGCAGCACCTTTAATGGAGTGCGCCTGACGTTCGGCATCCTCCAAAGAACCCTCTTCCAAGAGTTCTTGCAAAATCTGCAATTGATTTGGCATATCGGAAAAGAAGCCATCGAGAACGGACAGGACAAACTCTTCATCATCCATCAAGCGAAAGAAGATGTCCTCCTTGTCGAATATTTTTGCTTGAGGAACCACGGGAGGCGGGGCCGCAGCCGGTTCTTCCTTGGTATCTGGGTTCACAGTCTTCTCCTTGGGCAGCCAGCGGGCAAGCATTTCAGCCAGCGTGTTCGGATTGATGGGTTTGGTGAGATAGTCATTCATGCCTGAGTCAATGCACAGCTCTCTATCGCCACGAATGGCGTGGGCGGTCATGGCAATCACTGGAATAGCGTGATTCGCCACAGGAGAACGAGGATTGCGGATATGGCGCGTTGCTTCGTAGCCGTCCATCTCTGGCATCTGAACATCCATGAGCACCAGGTCGTACGGAATCGTTGCAAGAGCACGAATAGCCTCGGCACCATTGGCCACCGCATCCGCACTCAATCCTAGCTTCTCCAAAATCCCCAAAGCAACCTGCTGGTTCGTCATGTTGTCCTCCGCAAGCAGAATACGCGCCCGGAATTGGCGCATTTCACGAATGCGATGCCGGGTAACAATGGGGCGTACCGCAGGCATGGAGGGCGAATCCGTTAAAATCGCAGAAAGACAGGCCAATATTTCAGAGTGTCGAACAGGTTTATTTAGATATCCGGAAAAGCCAATCTCCTCCATCTTTCGCGCATCGCCCCGATAGCCCAGCGAAGTCATCAGAACGAGACGAGTCCCTTTCAGCGCCTGGTCCGACTTTATCGCAGTAGCAAGCGATGCGCCGTCCATCCCCGGCATCTGCATGTCCAGAATGGCCGCGAGGAAGGGATCGCCCGCATCCCGCGCCCTGCACAACGCAATCAAGGCAGTCGGGCCATCCAGTGCTTCCTCAACCCGCATCCCCCAATACGCAAATTGCGCCGTCAACAGCTTCCGGTTGGTTGCGCTGTCGTCCACCACCAGAATGTGGGATCCGCGCACATCAGCACTGGGTTGTTGGTTGCCATGCAAATCTTCGGTCTGTTTGCCCATCGTCACCGTGAACCAGAATTCAGACCCGCGGCCTTCCTCGCTGATAACGCCGATTTCCCCGTCCATCATTTCAACAAGTTGCTTCGATATCGCAAGGCCCAAGCCCGTACCGCCGTATTTACGCGTCGTGGAAGCGTCGGCTTGGGTGAATTTTTGGAACAGCAGGCCCTGTTTTTCCACGGGAATTCCAATTCCCGTGTCCAAAATGGAAAATCGCAAGATGGCCGCATCCGCAGTTTCAGATACCAGTGACGCGCGAACCGCAATCTCGCCCTTCTGGGTGAATTTCACGGCGTTGCCCGTTAGATTGTTCAAGACCTGGCGAAGGCGCCCGGGATCACCTCGAAGGCATACGGGGACATCAGGCGCTGCGGCACACACGAATTCAAGACCCTTGTCGTAGGCGCGCAGCGCAAGCGGTGCTGCGAAATCATCCAGT